>NZ_JAOPXP010000227.1 GCF_025965085.1 Marmoricola sp. | reverse complement strand
TCTGTGACGCCTCGGCGGGTCTGGGGGCGCAGTCTCAGGCATTGCTCAGGGCTGGGTGGCACCCTTGTGCCGTGACCGCCGACACCTCCACCCCCCGACAACATGTGCTCGTCGTCGAGGACGACCGAGCGGTGCGGGAGTCGCTGCGGCGGTCGCTGGAGTTCAACGGCTACCAGGTCTCCACGGCCTCCGACGGCGCCGAGGCGCTCGCCGGCATCAGCGGGATCAACCCCGACGCCGTGGTGATGGACGTGATGATGCCGCGCCTCGACGGCCTCGAGACGACCCGCGCGCTGCGCAAGGTCGGCAACAGCGTGCCCATCCTCGTACTCACCGCCCGCGACGCCGTGGGCGACCGCGTCGAGGGCCTGGACGCCGGTGCCGACGACTACCTCAGCAAGCCGTTCGCGCTCGAGGAGCTGCTCGCCCGCCTCCGGGCACTGCTGCGCCGGGTGACCCCGGGGGGCGAGGACCCCGAGGAGCGCCTGGCCTTCGCCGACCTGACGATGGACCTCGCCTCCCGTGAGGTACGCCGCGGCGACCGCCTGATCGAGCTGACCCGCACCGAGTTCACCCTGCTGGAGCTCTTCCTGCGTCGGCCGCGCCGGGTGCTCGAGCGCTCGTTCATCCTCGAGGAGGTGTGGGGGTTCGACTTCCCCACGACCGCCAACAGCCTCGAGGTGTACGTCGGCTACCTGCGCCGCAAGACGGAGGCGGCCGAGGAGCCCCGCCTGATCCATACGGTTCGTGGCGTCGGCTACGTCCTGCGTGAAGGCCAGTAGTGAGGCCGTAGTGGGATCGCGGAAGTTCTGGGGGCCGCTGCACTACCGGCGGTCGCTGGCCAGCCGGGTCATCCTGCTCACCACCATCGCGGTGGGAGTCGCAGTGACGGGAGTCGCCTTCGCCGCGTACGCCACGGTGCGGATGCAGAGCATGGAGAGCATCGACCGCTCGCTGCACACGCGGGCCTCCCAGGCCGCGAAACCCGCCACGCTCAGCGCCCTCGCCAGCCAGGAGGTCCCCACCTGGGCTCTCGGTGCGGCCGACGTGAAGCTCGTGTTCATCGACGCTGCCAGCGGCCCCGTCGCCTGGACCGACCCCGCAGCGGCCGACCAGGTCGGACGCACGGAGTACCAGGTCGCCGTCGGGCAGCACACGTGGTCGGCGCGCAGCGTGATGATCCGCGGCGTGCGCTACCGGGCCGTCGCCGTACCCGTGCAGGACGGGCAGGCGCTGATCCTCTCCCAGTCACTGCAGTCGACGGACCGGATGCTCGACCGGCTCGGGCTGGTGATGCTGCTCTTCGGTCTCGCCGGCATGATCAGCGCCGGTCTCGCCGGCTGGGGCGTGGCCCGCAACGGCCTGCGCCCCGTGCGCCGGTTGACCACCGCCGTCGAGGGCATCGCCCGCACCGAGCGGCTCGACCCCATCCCGGTCGAGGGCCGCGACGAGATCGCACGGCTCTCGACCGCGTTCAACGCGATGCTCACCTCGCTCTCCGCCTCCCAGGCACGGCAACGGCAGCTGGTGGCCGACGCCGGCCACGAGCTGCGGACGCCGCTCACCTCGCTGCGCACCAACCTCGACCTCCTCGCCCAGGCCGACACGTCGGCCAAGCTCTCGGCGGAGTCCCGCAAGGAGCTGCTCGACGACGTGCGTGGGCAGATCTCGGAGATGACCACCCTGATCGGCGACCTCGTCGAGCTCGCCCGCGACGACCCCTCGGCAGCACCGTCGGTCGAGCCCGTCGAGCTCGCCGCGGTGGTCAGCCAAGCCGTCACGCGGGTACGCCGCCGCGCGGGCAGCGTCCAGTTCGTCGTACGCACCGAGCCCTGGTGGGTCACCGGCGACTCGGCAGCGCTCGAGCGCGCCATCACCAACCTGCTCGACAACGCCGCCAAGTGGAGCCCCGAGGGTGGACAGGTCACCGTCGAGCTCAGCCACGGAACCGTCCTCGTGGCCGACCAGGGACTGGGCATCTCCGAGGAGGACCTGCCGCACGTCTTCGACCGCTTCTACCGCTCCACCGAGTCGCGCGGCATGCCCGGATCGGGTCTGGGCCTCTCGATCGTCAAGGCGGTCGCCGACCGCCACGGCGGCACGGTCCGGGCCGGTAACGCACCCGACGGCGGGGCCTCGTTCTGGTTCCACGTGCCCGGCACGATGGCACCACCGGAGGTTTTGGGGCGGTCGTAGCCAATCCAAAGGTGGCTCTCAGGATCACTGGGGAGACTTGGCGCATGGACGAGCCCAACCGCTACCCCCACGAGACCCCCGGCGACGACCCGCGCGACCAGGCCGACCAGGCGCACGGACGCGGTGACGAGGAGACTCCCGCCCGGACCCCGGCGTACGACGCCGGCGACGGCGCCCCCACCGGTCCGATCAACCAGCCGCCGGGAGGCTACGACGAGCACACCCGCGTGCTGCCTCCCTACCAGCCGGACCCCCTGCCTCCGGTCGTCGGCCCGTTTTACGGGAACACCCAGACCCTCCCCGCTTCCTCTCCCCACCGGGCGCGCGGACGGACCGCCGGTGTCCTGGTGGCCGCACTGGTCCTCGGCGGTGCCGCCGGCGTCGGTGGCGCGGCCGCCTACGACGGCCTGACCAGCGACGCCACGACCAGCTCCGGCACCAGCACCTCCGGGACCTTCCAGGCGACCAAGACGGCCACCGTCCAGGACGGCACCGTGGAGAAGGTGGCCAGCGCCGTGCTGCCCTCGGTGGTCAAGGTCAACGTGACCGGCCAGTCAGGCTCAGGGTCGGGCTCGGGCATCGTCCTGAGCAAGGCCGGGGACATCCTCACCAACAACCACGTGGTCTCGGGTGCCGGTGCCAACGGCTCGATCTCGGTGAACTTCAACGACGGCACCACCAGGAAGGCGACCATCGTGGGCACCGACCCGCTGACCGACGTGGCGGTGATCAAGGTCCAGGACGGCTCCGGGCTCGTTCCCGCCGGGCTGGGCAGGTCGGGCAGCCTCAGCGTCGGTCAGACCGTGGTGGCCGTCGGGTCGCCGTACGGCCTCAACGCCACGGTCACCTCGGGCATCGTCAGCGCTCTGAACCGTCCGGTCTCCGTCTCGACCTCGCAGGACCAGACCCCGCAGAACCCCTTCGGCCAGCCGCAGCAACAGCAGGGCGCCGACCTGAGTACGACGTACCCGGCGATCCAGACCGACGCGGCCATCAACCCCGGCAACTCCGGCGGACCGCTGGTCGACATGTCGGGGCGCGTGGTCGGCATCAACTCCTCCATCCGCACCGCGTCGAGCGGTGGCCTGGCCAGCGACTCCGGCGGCTCGATCGGCCTCGGCTTCGCGATCCCGATCGACGAGGTGCTGCCGATCGTGAACCAGATCACCGACGGTGCCAAGCCGACCCACGCCCGGCTCGGCGTCTCGGTCTCCGACGTCAGCGGCGAGACCCTGACCCAGGGTGCGCAGCTCCAGACGATCGAGTCCGGCGGTGCCGGCGCCAAGGCCGGCCTGAAGAAGGGCGACATCATCACCAAGGTCGACGACCAGGTCGTCAACGGCTCAGAGTCGCTCGTCGCCACCATCCGCGGGCACCGTCCGGGCGAGCAGGTCACGATCACCTACCTGCGCGACGGGAAGACCAGCACGACCACGGCAGACCTCGGATCCGACGCCGGCAACTCCACTTCGTGACGGAGCTGCCGCGGGCGGCCCCACCGCCGGGGCCGCCCGCGGTCTAGTCCTTCCTCCCGTACTGGCGCGCTTTCCTTGCGACCCTTCGTCTCGGGGACCAGAGTGAGTGGAACGACGCGCGGCGCGGGTGCCGCCCATCGGGGGGAGCCAGAACTTGTGGGACCACCCGCCCCGCGCGTCGAGTCGTGCCCCCGGTGGATCGGTCCAGGGTGGGGCCCAGCGTGGTGGTTGCGAGACGCTCGTTGACGCTCACCCCTCAACCACCCCGGTGTGCGTGGCTCACCCCTCGACCGCCGGGGCTTCGTGGACCGCTGCTCGCAGCCGCTCGGCCTTCCACAGCGTCTCTGCCCATTCGCTGTCCGCGTCGGAGCGCACCGTGATGCCCCCTCCGGTGCCGATGCACCAGACCCCGTCGGGCCCGGCGTACAGGGAACGGATCACCACGCCGAGGTCGGCGCGGCCGTCGGCACAGATCCACCCGAAGGCGCCGGCGTAGAGCCCGCGCGGAGTCGACTCGACGTCGTCGATGACCTGCATGGTGCGCAGCTTGGGGGCGCCGGTCATCGAGCCGGCCGGGAACAACGCACGCAGCGCACCCAGCGTGGAGACGTCGTCGCGCAGCCGACCGCGGACGGTGGAGACGAGCTGGTGCACGCTCGCGTACGACTCGACCTCCATCAGGCTGGGCACGGTGACCGTCCCGACGTCGCACACCATCGACAGGTCGTTGCGGAGCAGGTCGACGATCATCAGGTTCTCTGCGCGGAACCGCGGCTCGTGCGCGAGCTCTGCGCGGAGCCGCCGGTCCTCCCGCCCGGTCGTGCCGCGCGGCGTGGTGCCCTTGATCGGCTTGGTCTCGAGCCAGCGATCCGCGTCGATCGTGGCGAAGCGCTCGGGTGAGCTGCTGAGAAGATGCGTGCCCCGGTGGCTCAGGAGTCCTGCGTACGGCGCGGGGTTGCTCGCGCGCAGGTGGAGGTAGGTGTCCAGGGGGTCGCACCCCCGGCCGACCTCCTCGCGGTAGGTCAGGTTGACCTCGTAGGAGTTGCCGGCGTGCAGCTGTTCCTGGACCCGGTCGAAAGCGGTGGTGTACCAGGCAGGTGCGGCCGTCGGCACCGGTGTCCCGACCCGCCCCCGCGGCTGCTCGACGACTCGACCGTGGTCGAAGAAGCGGACGTTGCGCGAGCGCATCCAGATCGCGTCGGGCCCGTGGCTCCACGGTCGCGCAGGGAGGTCGGGCCGGACGGCGTACCCGAAGCAGCCGACCCAGTGCACCTCGGGATCCCCGGCGTCGTGGGCGACTTCCTGCTCGAGCACCTCGAAGATGTCGGTCCCGACGACCTCGTGGGTGCCCTGCTGGTGTCGGGTCACCTCGCGCCGGGCGACGTCGAAGCTGAGGGAGACGTCGTCCTCCTCGAGGACGCCGACCAGCGACCGGCGGCCGGACCAGTCACGGGCGCCGCCGCCATCGAGCCAGAAGACCCTGTTGCTGCGGGCGAAACCGGCGCGCACGGCCTCGATGACAGGCTCTCCCATGCCGGCCTCGCTCATGAGAGGAAGTTCCGGATCATCTCAGCGCCGTGCTCGGAGAGGATCGACTCCGGGTGGAACTGCACGCCCTCGTGGGGCAGGTCGCGGTGGCGCACGGCCATCACCACTCCGTCGGAGGTCGCGGTCACCTCCAGCTCGTCGGGCACCTCGACCGCCGCGAGGGAGTGGTAGCGGACGGCGTCGAACGGGGACACGATGCCCCGCAGCACGCCGACTCCCCCGTGGGTCACTGACGCCACCTCCCCGTGGGCCGGGTCGATGCGCTCCACCGTTCCGCCGTACGCCGTGACCAGGGCCTGCATGCCCAGGCAGACACCGAGGACCGGCAACCCGACCGCGAAGATGTCGGTGCCGAGGGCGAAGTCCGCGGGGTTCGCGGGATGTCCGGGGCCCGGTGACAGGACGAGGTGGGTGTAGCGGTGTGCCCGGTCGAGGACCCCCGGCACGTCGTGCTCGACGACGTCGGGGAGCGAGCCCGTGACACCGGCGACGAGGTGCACGAGGTTCCACGTGTAGGAGTCGTAGTGGTCCACCACGAGCACCCGTGGGTTCACCCCAGCAGCTCCAGCAACAGCCCACGCAGGAGGGCGAAGCCGTTCTCGGTGAGGATCGACTCGGCGTGGAACTGCACGCCGCGGTACGTCGGCCCGGCGATCAGGTGGATGTCGCCGCTGACGGGGTCCGACTCGACCCGCACCCCGTCGGGCAGGCCGTCGTCCCCGAGACGCCCGACGAAGGTGTTGTAGAAGCCGACCCGCTCCTCGCGCCCGTCGATCCCGACCGAGGACTGTGTGCCCTGGAAGACGATGTCCTTGAAGTCCAGGGGGATCCCGAGGCGATCACAGAGCACCTGGTGGCCCAGGCACACGGCGAGGAAGGGCTTGCCGCTGGCGAGGAGCCCGTCGATGGCCCGGTGGTAGGCCGCGATCTTCGGATGGTCGCGGTCACGCGGGTCACCGGGCCCCGGTCCGATGACCACGAGGTCGACGTCGTCGAAGGCGCCGTCCGCGCCCTGCTCGTTCAGTAGGGCCTCGTGCCGGATGATGCGCGAACCCATGCCCAGCACGGAGAAGACGTGCGCCAGCATGTTCACGAAATCGTCCTCGCCGTGCAGGATCGCGATCGTGCGGCCGGCCAGCGACGGGGCGGGTGCAGAACCCTCCTGGTCGGTCAGCCAGAACTTGGCGAGCCGACGGTTGCGAGAGTTCAGCGCGACCAGGACGTCCTCGTCCTGGGTGAGGTCGGCGATGTCCGACGGCGTACCGGTGGCGCCGGGGACGAGGCCGAAGGCCGAGAGGATCCCACCCGCCTTGGCGAGCGTCTCCGCGACCTCGTAGGCCGGATCGGAGTCACGCACGAGCGTCGCGCCGGCCGTGACCTTCATGGCGCCCTCGGGGCTGACGTCGGCGGTGCGGATGACGATCGGTGAGTCCGCGGTGGGGGCGCCACTCTCGTCGCGTCCGATGAGGGCGAGGGCGCCGGCGTAGTAGCCGCGGCCCTCCGACTCGTACTGGCGGATGAGTCGACACGCGTTCTCGACGGGAGCGCCCGTGACCGTGGCGGCGAACATGGTGTCGCGCAGGACGTCGCGCACGTCGGAGCGCGTCCGGCCGGCGAGGAGGTACTCCGTGTGGACGAGGTGCGTCATCGGCTTGAGGAACGGTCCGAGCACCTGGCCGCCCTCGTGGCAGATGTCGCACATCATCTTCAGCTCCTCGTCGACGACCATGAAGAGCTCGAAGATCTCCTTCTCGTCGGCGAGGAACTCCAGCAGGCGGGCCTTCCGCTCCGAGGCCTCCAGACCGCGGAGCCGGAAGGTGCCGGAGATCGGGTTCATCCGCACGTCGCCGCCATGGACGCTGACGTGCCGCTCCGGTGAGGCGCCGATCAGGAACCGGTCACCGGTCCAGAAGGCGTAGGTCCAGTAGGCCCCGCGCTCGCTGGTCAGCAGCCGGCGTAGCACGGTCAGCGCCTTGGCGACGTTCCAGTCGCGCAGCTGTGCCCGGTAGTGCCGGCCGACCACCAGGTTGGCTCCCTCACCGTGGCCGATCTCGTCGCGGATGATCCGGTCGACGATGGCGGCGTAGTCCTCGTCCGAGGTGTCGAAGCCGCCCTCATCCTCGAACGCGACCTCCTCGTCCGGCAGCGCCGCGACCAGCTCGGCCAGCGGGATCTCTCGTTCGGTCTCGATGTCCACGACCGCGAGCGGAGTGCCGTCGTCATGGGCCACGAACCCGCGTTCGGTGACCTGGCGGAACGGTACGGCGACCAGCCGGTCGAACCGCCGGCCGTCCTCGGGGACCCCCTCCTCGAGCGGGATGTCGGCCAGCTTCTGCAGCCGGCTCAGGGAACCGCCGACCAGCGTGACGGTCGGGCTCTCCCGCAGCCGGATCACCGCCCACGCCTCGTGCCCCAGCAGCTCCTCGAGGGCGGCGCTGGCGGAGAGGGGCTCGGGCATGTCGGGAACGCTACTAGAGCGCCGAAGGGGCACTCTGCGGTGCCCGCACCGCTAGGAGGTCAGGGTGACCATCCGCTGGGTGGCGCGGGTGTAGACGACGTAGAGGGTGGCCTTGCCGGTGGGGGCCTCGTCCTCGATCTCCTGGGGCTGCACCACGACGATGCCGTCGAACTCCAGGCCCTTGGTGTCCAGGCCGGTGAGCACGACGATCCGGGAGTCCGGGGTGCCGGTCTCCTCGGCGAACTCCGGCCAGGAGGAGACCCAGCGGGTGACCTCGCCGAGTCGTGCGGTGGGTACGACGATCCCGACGGTGCCGGCCAGCGACCCGGCGAGGTCGGCCAGGTGCTCGTGCACGGCCCCCTCGAGGTCGTCGACGTGCAGCTGCGCCGGGGCGATCCCGGTCGAACGGACCGCGTCGGGCAGGTCGGCGTCCAGACCGACCCGCTCGGCGTACTCCGCGGCGAAGTCGTAGATCTCCGAGGAGTTGCGGTAGTTGGTCGAGAGGTGGAAGTCGTGACGCGGCTTGTCCCCCAGCGCCTCGGCCCGCGCGGCGGCCGACTCGGCGGGCACCGGCCACGACGACTGGGCGAGGTCACCGACGATCGTCCAGGTCGCCCCCCGACCGCGACGGCCGACCATGCGCCACTGCATCGGCGTGAGGTCCTGTGCCTCGTCGACCAGCACGTGCGCGAACCCGTCGTCCTCGACCCGGTTCGTCGGCGGCGCCCAGCCACGCGGTCCGGCGTACTCCCGGTCGGAGGCGGTCCACAGCTCGTGCAGGGAAGCGTCCTCCTCGGCGAGGTAGTCGTCGTCGACCGAGCCCGTGTTCACGATCGGCGGGTCACCGAGGAGGTAGCGCAGCTCGTCGAGCAGGGCGACGTCGTCGACCGAGAGCGAGTCACCCCACGACTTGGAGAGCACGCGCACCGACTCGTCGTCGAGCACGCCCTCGCTGACCCGGGCGAGGAAGTCCGGGTCGCGCAGCCAGCCGAGCACCGTCGGGGCGTCGAGCCGCGGCCACCACGCGGCGGCGAACTCGAGGAACGCGTCGCTGGTGCGCATCTCCTCGGCGAACTCCTCCTTGGTGCGGTCGCGTCCCCGCTCGCTGCGGACCTGGCGCCACATCGCGTCGATCAGCGTGGACGCCACCCGGGTGGTCGAGCGGTTGCGCAGGCCCATCGAGAGCAGCTGACGGCGCAGGCCCCCGAGCTCGCGCGGACCGAGCACGATGACGTCGTCGCGGTAGAACACGCGGAACTCGCGGGGGGCGTCGGGCACAGCCTGCCGCGACGTACGACGCAGCACCTCGGCCATCGCGGCCGAGCCCTTCACCTCGGCCACGGCGGGCTCGTCGCGCCGGGTGGCGCGGACACCGTCGACGACCTCACCGAGCGACCGCAGGGCGACGGCCGTCTCACCGAGTGAGGGCAGCACCCGCTCGATGTAGCGCATGAACACCCCCGACGGCCCGACGACGAGAACGCCACCGCGCTCGTAGCGGCGCCGGTCGGCGTAGAGGAGGTACGCCGCACGGTGCAGCGCCACGACGGTCTTGCCGGTGCCCGGACCGCCACTGATCGAGACGACGCCCTTGTTGGGGGCACGGATCGCACGGTCCTGCTCGGCCTGGATGGTCGCGACGATGGAGTGCATCGAGCGGTCGCGCGCCTTGGACAGCTGCGCGAGCAGCGCGCCCTCACCGACGATCGGCAACGACTCGGCGGCCGGGTCCTCGGGGTCGAGCAGATCGTCCTCGACGCCGAGCACGTGGACGCCCTTGCTGCGCAGGATCCGACGGCGTACGACACCCTGCGGGTCGGCCAGAGTGGCCTGGTAGAACACCGCTGCGGCCGGGGCACGCCAGTCGATCAGGAGCACGTCGTAGTTGTCGTCGCGCAGGCCGATCCGGCCGATGTAACGGGGAACGTCGCTGACCTGGGCGCCCATGTCGAGCCGCCCGAAGACCAGTCCCTCGTGGGCCGCGTCGAGCGTCGCCATCCGCCGCGCCGCCTGGAACACCATCGCGTCGCGCTCGACGAGGCCGCCCTCGTTGCCGATGCGGCCACGAGCCAGGCCTTCCTTGGCCAGCTCCTGGGCCGACAGCGCTGCCTTGTCCAGCTGGCTGTAGACCGTGTCGACGTACTCCTGCTCGCGTGCAACTTCGCGCGCGGCAACATCACTGTTCAACGCTGGTCCTCCGTAGGACAGTCGTTCTGGGGGGAACCGACCACTCTACCGCGCGGTCGGCATGCGCGAGCGCCCGGCGTAGAGATGTCACCGGCATCCCACAGGCGGGATCAGTGACAGGATCGGCGGCCCGAGTCCAGCACCGCGCCGCTGATGCTGTGGAAGGACCAGGCATAGGCGCCGGGCGTCAGAACGAGGAGGAGCACTCCGGGAGCTCGAGCCTGGCGGTAGGCAGATCCGGGCCTGCGTCTGCCGGGCTGGTCGAGGTTCTTGCCCCCGGTGCCGACGACGAACGACACCATCCCCCGGCGGGGCCGGAGGTGGCCCCCGGCATCCATCGCCCGGAACCGCTCGTAGTCGTGGTCGTGCCCGGCCAGCGCGACGTCGTTGCGGTGCCGATAGGCCACCTGCCACAGCGGTCTCACGACTGCCATGCTGCCGTGCTCGCCGGAGGAGTAGCGCGGGTGGTGCATCGTGATGATCGAGCACCGCGAGGGATGGCTCGCCATCTCCCGGCCCAGCCACGCCGCCTCGGCCCCGCAGCTGATCCACCGGCAGTTGCTGTTGAGCACGTAGACGTTCCAGCCGTTGGCGCCGACCCGGTAGTAGCCGGGAGGGCCTGGCTGGCGGCCCTCGAAGTAGGCGTAGTAGCCAACGGCCCCGGGCGTCATGTACTCGTGGTTGCCGAGCGCGGGGCGTGTCCTGAACAGCAGGGAGCCCCAGGACAGGTCATAGGACCCCTTGTACTCGGCCAAGCTGTTCACGACGTACTGGTGGTCACCCAGCGTGAGCACCAGGTCCGGCGCGAGGCGCCTGGCGAGTGCGGCAGTCGCCGCCTGCCGGCAGGAGGTGCCCACCGCCGGCTTGCCGGGCACGCACGCGATGTCGCCGACCGCCACGACGCGCAGGTCACTGGGGGGCGCGGCCGAGAGGGCGGCGTGGTGGCGCGGGAGGGCAGCCCGCAGGTGGCCAGCCGACGGGTCCGCAGCCGGGCCGCCGCAGCTGTAGGCGAGCACCACGAGCGCCAGCAGGACGAGCCAGAGGGCCCTTCCCGGGAGACTCATGGCTCGACCGTACGACGGTCCGACCGCCGCGGCGACCCATCCGTGGACCCTTCAGGCGAGGTCGTGCACGAACTCTCCCAGTTGCGTCAGGTTTCGGCACTCGACCATCGGGATCAGCCGGCCGTACTCGCGCGCCGCCGAGTCGCCGGTGTTCCAGTTGCGGGCGTGCTCGGGGTTCAGCCACCAGCTGTGCCGGGCGGCGTACACCAGGTTCTTGACGACGGGCACCGCGAGATCGGTGTGGTTCGAGCGCGCGTCGCCCAGGACGAGCAGGTTGGTCCTGGGAGTGAGGGCGTCGGCGTGCTGGTCGGCGAACCGGGTGAACGCCCGTCCGTAGTTGGTGCGCCCCCACAGCGACGCGTGGCGCGCGCTCGCCGCCAGCTCGGTCATGGTCCGCGCGGGGTCCGCGCCCGGCTCGAACCGGTCGGTCACCTCGTGGATCTCGTCGACGAAGGTGAACGCGCGCACGCGGTTGAACTGCTCGCGCAAGGCAAAGACCAGCATCAGCGTGAAGCTGGCGAAGTTGGCGACCGACCCGCTGACGTCGCAGAGCACCACGAGGTCCGTGCGACCGGGACGCCGGGGCTTGTGGCGCGTCTCCATCGGTACGCCCCCGCTGGACATCGACGCCCGGACGGTGCGCCGGAAGTCGAGGGGTCCTCGCGACCGGGCGTGCTGCTCGCGGCTCAGGCGGGTCGCCAGGCGACGGGCCAGCGGCTGGATCTCGCGGCGCATCAGCTCGAGGTCGGCCTTGCGCGCGGACGTGAAGTCCACCTGCTCGATGGCCGGACGAATGGTGTGCCGGGCGACGTGCTGGGGCCCGCGGACCTCGGCGGCACGCCGGCGTACCTCGGCGTCGACCATGCGCTCGAACGCCCGGGCCCGGGCCTCGACCAGCCGGCGCAGGGACGGATCCTCGCCCGTGTCGGCGCCCAAGCCCTGCAGCGCCCTGTCGACCAGCTCGTCGGGCGAGACCCGGTTCATCACGTTGTACGACGACCACCGCTGCTCACCAGGCCCGCGACCGCGGATCAGCCCGAACCGCGCCACCCCCTCGCGAGCCAGCACCAGCATCGCGTCGGGGTCCCCCATCGCCATCGCCGTGGTGAGTGCCTCGCGGAAGTCGGCCAGCGCCCCGGGCCCGTCCCCGGCGACGTCGGTCGAGGAGCGAGAGTCGGCGAGCGTCTCGACACCACGTCCCCTTGCGCCGTCGCCGACCAGCCGAGGGAAGTAGAGGTCGAAGACCTGGTCGAACCCGGCCCGGTGGTTCTGTCGCTTGAGCAGGGTCGCCGCGTACGCCGCCCGCAGCGTCTCGCGTTGCGCCATCCCGAGCGCATCGATCGCCCGGACGGCCTCCAACCCCTCGGCGAGGGAGACCGGCAGCCCTGCGTCGCGCAGGGCCTCGACGAACTCGATGTGCCGGTCGAGCAGGCTCATCGAACCCTCCGGTGCTTGAGGAGCGAGCGCCTCGGAACCACGCCTCCGCTCACGTCGACCGCAGCCTCAGCTCGCGGACGGCCCGGTCGTGGTCACTGGCGTGCTTGAGGACCACCCCGAGGGTCTGGTCGATGGCCGCCCCGTCCAGGGTGCCGGTGCCGAGCGCCACCAGCGTGCGCGCCCAGTCGATGGTCTCTGCGATCGAGGGCGCCTTGCGCAGGTCCATGCCGCGCAGCTTGGCCACCACCTCGACGACCTGGCCGGCGAGCTGCTCCTCGATCTCGGGCACCTGGGAGACGACGATCTCCCGCTCGCGCCCCGAGTCGGGGTAGTCGATGTGCAGGAACAGGCAGCGACGCTTGATCGCCTCGGAGAGCTCGCGGGTCGCGTTCGAGGTGAGGACGACCAGCGGTCGGCGTACGGCAGAGATCGTGCCCATCTCGGGAATCGTCACCTGGAAGTCGCTGAGGATCTCCAGCAGCAGGCCCTCGACCTCGACGTCGGTCTTGTCGACCTCGTCGATGAGCAGCACGGTCGGCTCCTCGCGGCGGATCGCGGTGAGCAGCGGCCGGGTGAGCAGGAACTCGTCGGTGAAGATGTCGTCGTGCGTCTCGTCCCAGGACTGGTCCCCGGCGGCCTGGATGCGCAGCAGCTGCTTCTTGTAGTTCCACTCATAGAGCGCGCGCGCCTCGTCGAGGCCCTCGTAGCACTGCAGCCGCACGAGGTCGGCGCCCGTCGCGCGGGCGATCGCCTTGGCCAGCTCTGTCTTGCCGACGCCTGCCGGCCCCTCGACGAGCAGCGGCTTCTCCAGCGCTCCCGCGAGGAAGGTGGTGGTGGAGGTGGCCGTGTCGGAGAGGTACCCGACCGCGGCCAGCTGCTTGTCGGCATCCGCCGGGGACTCGAACCAGGTCACCGGCTCATTGTGCCCGGCACGGGTCGCACCACGAGCAGGCCCCCACCGCGCCCGCTCCCTGCCTCGTCAGGTCGCCAGCGGGGTCACCAACGGTCGTGCACGAGGTCCCGGACGCGGCCGTCGTAGATCGCGCGGACGCCCTCCATGAACTCCGTGCCGAGGTTGCGTGCCTCCCCGGCCGCGGCGTTGGACCGCGCCTGCTTCTCGTTGCGCGCTCCCGGGATGACCGAGCTGACGCCCTCCTGCTGCCACGCCCAGGCGATCGCCGCCTGGGCCGGCGTCAGGATGCCGGGTGAGGAGGACGCGACCAGGCGGGTGAAGTCGCCCGCGGCCTGCAACCCCACGCCGTAGGGCACGCCGGAGAACGTCTCGCCCACGTCGAACGCGCTGCCGTCGCGGTTGTAGGCGCGGTGGTCGTCGTCGGCGAACGTCGTGTTCTCGTCGTACTTGCCGGAGAGCAGGCCCGAGGCGAGCGGCACCCGCGCGATGATGCCGACGCCGGCAGCCTGCGCGGCGGGCAGCACCTGCTCGAGCGGCTTGAGACGCAGGGCGTTGAGGATGATCTGCACCGTCGCGAGGTGCGGGCGCTCGATGGCAGCGAGGGCCTGGGCGACCGTCTCCACGCTGACGCCGTACGCCGCGATAGCGCCGTTCTCGACCAGGGCGTCCAGCGCGTCGTACGTCGCGTCGGCCTCGATCACCGCGGACGGCGGGCAGTGCAGCTGGACCAGGTCGAGCCGGTCGACGCCAAGGTTCCTGCGGGAGCGGTCGATCCACGCGGAGAAGTTCTCGGGCGTGTAGTTCTCGGGGACCTGCTCGGCGCGGCGGCCCATCTTCGTGGCCACGGTGAAGCCGGCGTCGGGATGGGCGGCCGCGAAGCGACCCACGATCTGCTCGCTTCGCCCGTCGCCATAGACGTCAGCGGTGTCGTAGAAGGTGACGCCCTCCTCGGCCGACGCCTCCAGGACCGCGCGCGCATCGGACTCGCTGACGTCGCCCCAGTCGGCGCCCAGCTGCCAGGTGCCGAGGCCCACGGCCGACACCGTCCGGCCGGTACGGCCCAGAAGTCGCTGCTCCATGTGGTTCTTCCCCTTCGTCGTGACTGCCGGCACCAAGTCCTACAGGATCACACCCCGCGGTCCTCCGGGAGGGCGCTGAAGCGCCACTCGATGCCAGCGCCGTAGGTCTCCCCCGGCCGCAGCACAGCCGAGCCGAAGTCCGGCCGGTTCGGCGTGTCCGGAAAGAGTTGCGGCTCGAGGGCCAGCCCGGCGCCCTGCAGGTAGGGCTCGCCGGTGGTGGAGCGCCGGGTCCCGTCGAACCCGATGCCCGAGTAGATCTGCAGCCCCGGCCGGTCGGTGGTCAGCTCGAGCCGGGTGCGCGTCCCGGGCGAGTCCAGCACGGCAGAGGGCCTGGCTCCTGTCAGGAGGTAGTTGTGGTCGAGACCACCGGTTGCGGCGACCACGTCGCCCAGACGGACGGCTTCCCGCAGGTCGAACGGGGTGCCCGCGACCGGCTGGACGTCGAGGGGGATGCCGTCGTCGGCCACCGGCAGGTACGCGTCCGCGGCCACCCGGAGCCACTGCGCGTCGACCGGCCCCGTGCTGTCCCCGTCGAGGTTGAAGTAGGCGTGGCTGGTCAGGTTCACCACGGTCGGGGCGTCACACGTGGCCTCGAGGCGGACCCGCACCGAGTCGGCGGTGGCCTCGAACGCCACCACCGCGACGAGTTCGCCGGGAAAGCCCTGGTCGCCGGCGGGGCTTCCCAGGCTGAGCACCAGCCGGTCGTCCGTGTGGTGGTCCACCTTCCACATCCGTCGGTCGAAGCCGTCCGGTCCGCCGTGCAGGGTGTTGCCGCGGTCGTTGGTCTCGGTCTGGACGGTGTCGCCGTCGAGCGGGAACCGACCGTTCCTGATCCGGTTGGCGTAGCGACCGATGGTGCCGCCGATGTAGTCGGCCGACTCCAGGTGCTCCTCGGCCGTGGCGTGGCCCAGCACCACGTTGCGCCGTACGCCGTCACCGCCGGTCACCCACAGCCGGTGGACCGTGGCACCCAGGTCGAGCACGTCCAGCACGGGACCGGGCTCGGCACCGATGCGCAGCAGGCGCACCGG
>NZ_JAOPXP010000226.1 GCF_025965085.1 Marmoricola sp. | reverse complement strand
GGGTGGCGTCCTGGGCAAGATGGTCAGTCCGCAGAACCTGGCGATCGCCGCCGCCGCGGTCGGTCTGGCCGGCCGCGAGGGCGACATCTTCCGCAAGGTCATCGGGTGGAGCCTGGGGCTGCTGCTGTTGATGTGCATCATCGTCGCCCTGCAGTCGACCGCCGTCCTGAGCTGGATGGTGCTCTAGCCGCGTTGCCTGGCCCGGGGCCGCCGCCTCAGCGGTGGCCGGCGATCTCGTGTGGGACGTAGCCGGCCGACAGCTCCTCGAGCTCGTCCTCAGCGAGCTCGAGGTCGACGGCCCGCACTGCGTCCTCGAGGTGCTCGGGCCTGGTCACCCCCACGATCGGCGACGTGACGGCGGGCTGCGCCATCACCCACGCGAGGGCGACCTGGGCAGCGGAGACCTTCCTGCGCTGGGCGATCTCGAGGACCTTGCCGACGATGGCGGCATCCTCGTCCCGGTAGAGCGATCCGCCGAACTCGTCGGTCTCGGTGCGGGTCGTGGAGGTGTCCCACGGGCGCGTCAGCCGGCCGCGGGCCAGCGGGCTCCAGGGGAGGGCCCCGACGCCGAGATCCTCGCAGAGCGGCAGCATCTCGCGCTCCTCCTCGCGGTAGAGCAGGTTGTAGTGGTCCTGCATGGACACGAACGGCGTCCAGCCGCTGACCGCGGCGACGTGCTGCGCCTTGGCGAACTGCCACGCGTACATCGACGAGGCGCCGAGGTAGCGCGCCTTCCCGGCCTTCACCACGTCGTGCAGAGCCTCCATCGTCTCCTCGATCGGCGTCTGCGGGTCCCACCGGTGGATCTGGTAGAGGTCCACGTAGTCGGTGCCGAGCCTGCTGAGGCTGGCGTCGATCTCGTGCAGGATGGCCTTGCGTGACAGGCCGGCGCCGTTCGGTCCGGGGCGCATCCGGCCATGCACCTTGGTCGCGAGCACGACGTCCTCACGGTCGGCGTACTCCTTCAGGGCCCGGCCGGTGAACTCCTCGCTGGAACCCGCCGAGTAGACGTTGGCGGTGTCGAAGCAGTTGATGCCGGCCTCGAGGGCCGCCCGGATCGTCTGTCTCGCGAACGCCTCGTCCTTGACCCAGGGGTGGCCACCGCGGTCGGGGTCACCCCAGCTCATGCACCCGAGGGTGACTGCCGAGACCTGCAGGCCCGTGTCACCGAGGTTCTTGTATCGCATCGGCTCTCCTCGTGGTGGGAGTGCCATCGTTCCCCGGTGCCCCCACCAGGAGCAAGTGCCCGATGTCCCGGCAGCTCAGACCGGGGCGTACGTCGAGTAGCTCGCCAGGCGCGTGATCCGCTGCCAGTCACCCTCCGCGAGCGCGTCGGCAGGGGTCAGCCAGGTGCCGCCGACGCAGCCGACGTTCGGCAGCGCGAGGTACGACCGCGCAGTCGCCTCGGTGATCCCCCCGGTGGGGCAGAACCGCGCCTGCGGCACGGGTGACCCGATGGCCTTGAGGAACCCGACGCCACCCGACACCTCGGCGGGGAAGAACTTCATCTCCGAGTAGCCCAGCTCGAGGAGACGCAGCACCTCGGTCACGGTGGAGGCTCCCGGGAGATGGGGCAGCCCGGTGGCCCTCATGGCCTCGGCCAGCGTGTCGGTCGTACCCGGGGAGACCAGGAACTGCGCACCGGCGGACCGGGCGTCCCTGGCGTCCTGCGGTGCCAGGATCGTGCCGGCGCCGACCAGGATCTGCGGCACGCGAGTGGCGATCTCCTCGATGCAGCGCAGGGCCGCAGGCGTCCGGAGAGTCAGCTCGATCACCGGCACACCTCCCTCCACGAGCGCCTCGGCGACCGGGACGGCATGGTCCAGGTCGTGCAGCACCACGACCGGGATGACGGGCACCCGGTCGAGCAGGGACGTCCCGGTCAGGCCGGGGGTGAGGGGGGACGTGGTCTCAGTCATCGAGGTTCTCCAGGAGGTGGTGGGGAGAGGGGAAGACGCTCGCGCCCTCGTCGGCGGGGCCCACGCTGCTGCGGAAGGCGTGGAAGAGCTCACGGCCCGTGCCGAAGACCCGCGAGTCGTCGGCCTCGGCGCGGTCGCGGAGGTCCAGGTCGTAGGAGGACACGTGCAGGTCGAGCACCCCGGCGTCGGCGTCCAGGGTGATGAGGTCGCCGGTCTGCACTCGCGCCAGCGGGCCGCCGACAGAGGCCTCGGGGGTCAGGTGGATCGCGGCTGGCACCTTGCCCGACGCGCCCGACATCCGGCCGTCGGTCACGAGGGCGACGCGCTGCCCGCGGTCCTGCAGGACACCCAGCGCAGGTGTCAGCTTGTGCAGCTCGGGCATGCCGTTGGCGGCCGGGCCCTGGAAGCGGACGACGGCGATGAAGTCGCCCTCGAGCTCGCCGGCCTCGAAGGCGGTGAGGAAGTCGGCCTGCTCGTCGAAGACCCGGGCCGGTGCCTTGACCTGCCGGTGCTCGGACCTCACGGCGGACGTCTTGATGACGGCGCGACCCAGGTTGCCGTCCAGCATGCGCAGCCCTCCGTCCGCGGAGAACGGGTCGTCGGCGCCGCGCAGCACGTCAGTGTCGTGGCTGCGCTTGGTGCCCTCCTCCCACGTCAGCTCGGAACCGGTGAGGCTGGCCTCGGTGGTGTAGCGCCACAGGCCGTGGCCGGCAACGGTCTGGACGTCGTCGTGCAGCAGTCCGGCCTTGAGCAGGGAGTGCACGGTGAACCCCAGTCCGCCGGCGGCGTGGAAGTGGTTCACGTCGGCCTTGCCGTTGGGGTACACCCGCGCCATCAGCGGTACGACGGCCGACAGGTCGGACAGGTCGTCCCAGGTCAGCGTGATGCCGGCCGCGCGGGCGATCGCCACGAGATGAAGGGTGTGGTTGGTCGACCCGCCGGTGGCGAGCAGGGCGACGCATCCGTTGACGATCGCCTTCGCGTCGACGATGTGGCCGACCGGCGTGTAGCGCTCGCCCCAGGCCGTCAGCGCGGTCGCGCGTGCGGCGGCGGCGTCGGTCAGGGCTGCCCGCAACGGGGTGCCGGGGTTGACGAAGCTCGCCCCGGGCAGGTGGAGGCCCATGACCTCCATCAGCATCTGGTTGGAGTTCGCGGTGCCGTAGAACGTGCACGTCCCAGCCGAGTGGTACGACGCGGACTCGGCCTCCAGCAGCTCGTCGCGGCCGATCTCGCCGGCGGCGTACCGCTGGCGCACGGCGGCCTTCTCGTCGTTGGGCAGCCCCGAGGTCATCGGTCCTGCGGGCACGAAGACCGTGGGCAGGTGCCCGAAGGACAGCGCGCCGATGAGCATGCCCGGGACGATCTTGTCGCAGACCCCGAGCATGAGCGCCGCGTCGAACATGTCGTGGGAGAGCGCGATGGCGGTCGACATCGCGATCACGTCGCGGCTGAACAGCGAGAGCTGCATGCCGTCGCGGCCCTGAGTGATGCCGTCGCACATGGCCGGGACGCCGCCCGCGAACTGGGCGATGCCACCCGCGCGGACCACCGCCTTCTTCAGCTGCGCGGGGAAGGACTCGAAGGGCTGGTGCGCGGAGAGCATGTCGTTGTACGCCGACACGATCGCCACGTTGGGCTTCACGGTGCCGCGGAGCGCGGCCCGGTCCACGGGGCCGGAGGCGGCGAAACCGTGGGCCAGGTTGGCGCAGGCGAGTCGTCCGCGGGCGGGACCACGCTCGGCCGCGGCGTCCAGACGGCGCAGGTAGGCGGCCCGCTCGGGGCCGCTGCGTTCGGTGATGCGTCGCGTGACCTCGGCGACGACGGGGTGGATGGTGCGGTTCTGACTGCTCATGGGGAGAACCTCATTCGGGCCAGGAGCGGCTGTCGCGCTCGAGAAGAGTGGTGGCGGCGCTGGGGCCGTTGGTGCCGGAGGGGTAGGGGCGGGGGCGGTGATCGGGACGTGACCAGCGGTCGAGGATGGGTTCGACCCAGGTCCAGGCGGCCTCGACCTCGTCGCGCCGCATGAAGAGCGTGGGATTGCCTCGGACGACGTCCATGAGCAGGCGCTCGTAGGCGTCGGGCGACTGGCGCTGGAAGGCATGGGCGTAGCTCAGGTCGAGCGACACAGGACGCAGCCGGATGCCGCCGGGGCCGGGCTCCTTCGCCGTCATGTGCAGCCGCATGCCTTCGTCGGGCTGGAGCTGGATGACGAGCCGGTTGGGCTCGCTGGTCCCCTCGCTGCCCGGGAACATGGGGTGGGGGACGGCCTTGAACTGGATGACGATCTCGGAGATCCGCCGCTCCATCCGCTTGCCGGTGCGGAGATAGAACGGAACCCCGGCCCAGCGCCAGTTCTGTACCTCGGCCTTGATCGCCACGAAGGTCTCCGTGGTCGATCCCGGCCGCTCCGTCTCCGTCTGGTACGACGGCACGGGCTCGCCGTCCACGAGGCCGGGGGAGTACTGGCCGGCGACGACGGAGCGGTCGACCTCCTCGCCGACGATCGGCCTGAGTGCCTGGAGCACCTTGAGCTTCTCGTCGCGGACGTTCTCCTTGCCGACGTACGTCGGAGGCTCCATCGCCACCAGGCAGAGCAGCTGCAGCAGGTGGTTCTGGATCATGTCGCGCAGGGCGCCTGACTGGTCGTAGTAGCCACCGCGGCTGCCGACACCGATCGACTCGGATGCCGTGATCTGCACGTGGTCGATGCAGTTGGCGTTCCACAACGGCTCGAGGAACGTGTTGGCGAAACGGGTCACCAGCAGGTTCTGCACGCTCTCCTTGCCGAGGTAGTGGTCGATCCGGAAGATCTGGTGCTCCTCGAAGACAGCGCCCACCGCGTCGTTGATCTCGAGCGCCGACGCGAGGTCATGGCCGATCGGCTTCTCCAGGACGAGACGCGAGCTGGGCGTGACCAGCCCGTGGTCGGCGAGCCGCTCGCTGACACGGCCGAAGAGATCCGGCCCGATCGCGAGGTAGAAGACTCGCACGCGCTCGTCGTCATCGAGCTTCTCGACGAGGATCGACCAGCCCTCCTCGTGCTCGATGTCGATGCTGACGTGGGAGAGGCGCGCGACGAACCGGTCGACGACCGCGTCGTCGAGCTCGCCGGTGCGGACGAAGCGGGAGAGCTCACCGCGGATCTTGTCGCGGTAGCCGCCGTCGTCGAGACCGGCCCGCGACAACGCGATGATGCGCGTCTCCGGTGGCAGCTGGCCGTCGCGGTCACGGAGGTAGAGCGCCGGCAGCAGCTTGCGGGCGGCGAGGTCTCCGGTGCCGCCGAAGACCACGAAGTCGGCGGCGGGGACAGGGCCGGGGGCCTGGGACATAGGGGATTCCCTCCACATCACGAGCGGAATGAGGTCTCACCGTAGGCCGAGATATGACTAGACGCAAGACAGTATTATGTCTTTAGAAATACAAAAGGGTTAACGATCCGCGTGTCCAAGGATCGGTGGGTGGTTGAATGGCGCGCATGCCAGTCGTGGAGGGGCCGGTGACGGCCGGACAGGTCTTCTCCCTGATCCGCGACGGCCGCGCGAACACGCGCAGCGAGGTCGGCCGGGTCACCGGGCTGTCGCGCACAGCCGTCTCCGCCCGGATCGGCACGCTGCTCGAGTCGGGGCTGGTCGTGGAGGGGCTGGACGAGGAGCGTTCGCCCGCCGCGGGCGGACGCCCGCCGGTGCGGCTCCGCTTCGACCAGGACGCGGGGGTCGTACTGGCCGGCGCGATCGGGCGCAGCCGCACCCAGCTGGCCGTGTGTGACCTCGACGGCGCCGTGCTGGCCACCGCCGACCTCGACCAGGAGGTGGGCCCCGCGGCCGAGAAGCTGATGCCCCAGGTCGTCGACGGGTTCGTGGGGCTCCTCGAGGGGCTGGGCCGGCCGGCCACGGAGGTGCGGGCAGTGGGGTTGTGCATCCCGGGCACCGTCGACCACCTCACCGGCGCGAGCCTCGACTCACCCATCATGACCGGGTGGGCCGGGGTCGAGCTGGCTCCGTTCCTGCGCGAGCTCACCCCGGCTCCCGTGTTCGTGGACAACGACGTGAACGTGATGGCCCTCTCCGAGCGACGCGGTCACCTCGAGCGCCATCGCGACCTCCTCTTCGTGAAGGCCTCCACCGGCATCGGGGTCGGCATCGTGACCGGCGGTCAGCTGCTCCGCGGCGTTCTCGGTGCTGCCGGCGAGATCGGGCACAGCAAGATCCCGGCTGCGCAGGGCCGCGCCTGCCGCTGCGGCGACACCGGTTGCCTGGAGGCGGTGGCGGCCGGGTGGGCCCTGGTGCAGAGCGCCCGCGACAGCGGGTACGACGTGGCCCACGTCCGCGACCTGGTGCGGCTGGCGGTCACGGGGAATGCCGACGCGCGCCACCTCGTCCGGGAGGCCGGTCGTCGCGTCGGCGAGGTCGTCGCCTCCGCCGTGAACCTGCTCAACCCCGAGGCGGTCGTGGTCGGTGGCGACCTCGCGCAGGCCTACGACATCTTCGTGGCCGGGCTGCGGGAGACCCTGTACTCGCAGGCGTCGGCCCTCGCCACCCGCGAGCTGGTGATCGTGCCCGTCACCCACGGTGACCGGTCCGGCGTGGTCGGCTGTGCCGCCATGGCGATCCGCGAGATCCTCGACTCCGCAGCAGTCGACCGGGTGTTGCAGCGGCGCGACTGACATCCGCCGGCACCCGCACCGAAATGACTGGTTCGTCAAGAATGCGTCTCATGAACAGGACACCGGACCATACCGGTTGAAAGTTGGTTGATCGATATCACCCGAAGCGATCAACAATGTCTGCACGTGCCGGGCGGCGCACGTTTTCATTCGTCTGTTCTCGGTTGGGGTTGGTCGGAGTGCAAAAGCTCCTTGGTCGTGTTTTGCCCGTTGCTCTCATGGCGGCAGGCCTTGCCCTCGTAGCGCCGGTGGCGCAGGCCGCCGACGCCGGGAACGCCGCTCCGCAGACGGGGAAGATCGTCAGCGACGAGCCCGGCAAGAACGCTCCCAACATCCTCGACGGCACGGTGTACTCCATCGCCAAGGTCGGCAACACGATCGTCGTGGGCGGCCAGTTCACCCAGGTGCAGAACTACAACAGCTCCACCACGCTGACCCGCTCCAACCTGCTGGCGTTCGACGCCACCACGGGACGGCTCTCGACGACGTTCGCTCCCGACCCGGGCGGCACGGTCTACAAGGTGCTTCCCGCCTCGGACGGGACCTCCGTCTACGTCGCCGGTGCCTTCAACACCGCTGCCGGCCTGTCGGTGCCGGGGCGCGTCCTCAAGGTCGACGTCGCCACCGGCGCGGCCAACACGGCCTTCACGGCGCCGACGATCAGTGGGGAGATCCGCGACCTGGAGGTGGTCGGGAACCGCCTCTACATCGCCGGCAAGTTCACGCACATCAACGGCGTCGCCCAGAAGGGGCTCGGCTCGCTCAACGCGACCACCGGTCGTCGCGACCCCTACCTGGCCGCGGTCTTCGCAGGGACCCACAACACCAACGCGGGCGCGCTCACCAACGTCCTCCAGATCTCCGTGGACCCGCAGAACAGCCGGTTGATGGCCGTCGGCAACTTCACGAGTGTCGACGGGCTGTCCCGGTCCCAGATCGTCCAGCTCGACATCTCCGGTGCGACGTACGCCGTGACCAACTGGTCGACGAACATGTTCACCGCGGCGTGCTCCTCGAGGTTCGACACCTACATGACCGACGTCGAGTACTCGCCCGACGGCAGCTACTTCATCGTCTCCACGACGGGTGCCTACGGTGGGGCCACCGGCAGCAACAACGGCACGATCGGCTGTGACGTGGTCGCCCGCTTCGACGCGAGCGCCAACGCGCTCTCGCCCGCGACGTGGACGGCGTACACCGGCGGCGACACCACCTGGACCGTCGAGGTCACCGACAACGTGATCTACGCCGGCGGTCACCAGCGCTGGCAGAACAACCCCTCGGCCGGTGATGCGGCCGGTCAGGGTGCCGTCAGCCGCGAGGGCATTGCCGCGCTCAACCCGGTCAACGGCATGCCGTACTCCTGGAACCCCACCCGCGCTCGCGGTGTCGGCGTCCAGGACATGCTGGCCACCAGCGACGGCCTGTACGTCGGTTCCGACACGGAGCTGATCGGTCACACGCCCGGGAACACGTTCCACGCCCGGATCGCGTTGCTGCCGCTCGCGAGTGGCAGCACGCTGCCCAAGGCCCAGTCCCACACCCTTCCCGCGGGGGTCTTCACCGTGCCGGCCGGCGGCTCCCAGCTCGTCCGCCGAGGGTTCACCGGCACCTCGGTGACCAGCACCGAGAACGCGCCGACCGGTCCCGGGTGGGGCACCAGCACGGGTGCCTTCATGGCCAACGGCGTCCTCTACAAGGTCGACAACGAGGGCACGGTCTCGAAGATGACCTTCGACGGGACCGCCTACGGCACGGCCGGCGCCGTCAGCACCGCGGACGCGCTCGTCTTCCAGACCGGCTGGCACACCGATGCCCGGACCCTGACGAGCCTCTTCTACGTCAACGGCCGCATCTACTACACGAAGTCGGGCACGAACGCGCTGTACCGCCGTGGGTTCGAGATCGAGGACGACGTCGTCGGCCAGCAGCGCTTCTCGACCACGACGTCGGGGATCAACTGGTCCAACGTGCGCGGTGCGTTCGTCGCCGACGGCAAGCTCTACTACTCCAGCACCTCGGGCCAGCTCTCCTCGGCGACCTGGAACCAGGAGGCTCACGCCCCCGTGTCGGGCACGTCGGCGCAGCTCACCGGGGCCGGCACCGGCTGGGCCTCGCGGGTCATGTTCCCCTACCAGGAGGTCCCGGCACCGGTGAACGAGGCGCCGATCGCGAACGGGGCTGTCTCGTGCGACCAGCTCGACTGCACCTTCGACGCCTCCGCCTCGACGGACCCGGAGGGTGGCGCGCTGACCTACGACTGGGACTTCGGTGACGGCAGCACCCACGCCACCACTGCCACGGCGACGCACACGTACGCCAGTGCAGGTGACCGCCCGGTGACCCTCACGGTCACCGACGACAAGGGCGCCACGTCGAGCATCACGAAGACCTCGAGCCCGACCAGCCAGGCAGACACCATCTCCTTCGTCGGCAAGGCCAGCACCAACGGCAACCGGGCGAACCACTCGGTCGCGGTGCCGGCCGACACTCAGGTGGGCGACACCCTGCTGCTGTTCTTCGCCAGCAACTCGACCGGTCCCGTCTACACGGGTCCGAACGGTTGGGAGCAGGTGGCCTCCCAGAACGGCTCGTCCCTGGTGGGGCGCGTGTACACCAAGACGGCCACCGCCGCCGACCTCGGCGCGACGGTGACGGTCACCAGCAGGAACCCGGACGGGACGTCGTACTTCGTCAAGTCGGACACCACACTGGCGTCCTACCGAGGCGTGGGTTCGCCGGCGGTCAAGGTCTCGGCCGCGACGGCCCAGAACGTGGCCGGTGCCACGCACCAGACCCCCGTGGTCAACGCTCCCGACGGAACCAGCTGGCTGGTCAGCTACTGGACCGACAAGTCCTCGGCCACGACCACGTGGACCGGGCCCGACGGTCAGGCCCAGCGCTCGCTGGGGACGGCAACGGGCACGAGCCACATGTCCTCGCTGCTGATGGACAGCGACAAGCGCGTGACCAGCGGACCCCAGGGCGGCCTGAACGCGACCGCGGACAGCGGTGCCCAGGGCCTGACCATGAGCCTGTTGCTGACCGGGGGTGGCCCGGCCGCGCCGACCAACCAGGCACCGGTTGCGCACGCCAGTCTGGTCGGCTGCACGGACCTGGCCTGCCAGTTCGACGGGGAGTCGTCCACCGACCCTGAGGGCCAGGCGCTCACCTACGACTGGAACTGGGGTGACGGGTCGCAGCACGGCACCACGGCGAAGGCCTCGCACACCTTCCCTGAGGGCGGCAACAGGTCCGTGACATTGACGGTGACCGACACGCAGGGGGCGACCAGCACGGACACGGTGGTCGCGACCCCGGTCGCCCCGAAGGTGAACGCGGCGCCGACGGCGCGCATCACGTCCGCGGGCTGCGCCCAGCTGGTGTGCTCCTTCGACGGGTCCACGTCGAGCGACCCCGACACGGACACGCTGACCTACAGCTGGAACTTCGGTGACGGGGGCACCGCCGACACGGCGAACCCCTCCCACACCTACGTGTCGGCGGGGACGTACACGGTGACCCTCACGGTCGACGATGGCCGGGGGGGCAAGGGCTCGGCCACCACCACCGTGAGCCCCGAGGCCCCCACCCCGGTGAACTCCGCGCCGAAGGCGGCGATCAGCACCGCGAGCTGCTCGAACCTGGACTGCACGTTCAGCGGCTCCGGCTCGAGCGACCCGGATGGCGACACCCTGTCCTACAGCTGGGACTTCGGTGACAGCAGCGCAGCGGTCACGACGAAGGACGCGACGCACACCTACGCGAGCGCCGGTGTGAAGACGGTGAAGCTGACCGTCAGCGACGGCAGGGGTCTCAGCGACACCGCCACCGTTGACGTCACCGCGACGGACCCGCCGGCGAACCCCACCAGCACCGTCGCCTTCGTGGGGGCCGCCTCGACCTCGGGCAACCGGGCCACCCATGCCGTCACGCTGCCGGCCGGGGTCAAGGTCGGGGACACCCTGGTGGTCTTCTTCGCGGCAGCCAGCATCAACCCGACCTACACGGGCCCGGCGGGCTGGACGCTCCTGGAGAGCAAGAACGGGACCAGCAGCATGGTCGCGCGGGCCTGGACCAGGACCGCCACAGAAGCCGACACGGCGGCCAACGCCAAGGTGACCGTCACGTCCTCGGCAGTGGCCAAGTCCGACATCACGGTGGCGGTCTACCGCGGAACCGACAGCACGACGCCGATCGCCAGCTCCGCCTCCAAGATCGACAACACTGCCGGTGCTGCGCACACGAGCCCGGCCGTCACGGCGACCGGGGACAAGGACTGGCTGGTGACCTACTGGGCGGACAGGTCGGACACCACCACCGGGTGGACTGCGCCGGCCGGACCGACCGTGCGAGTGACAGGAGCTGCGTCCGACACGGGCTCGGCCCACGTGACCGCAGTGATGGCGGACAGCAACGGGCCGGTGACCTCGGGTGCCCAGGGCCAGCTGACTGCCACCGCCAACGGAAGCAGCTCCCGCGGGGCCAGCTTCAGCATTCTGCTCCGGAGCAACTGACCGTGGCGCCGGCCTCTCGGGGCGGGCGCCGGCCGACCTCTCCCTCTCCAGTGCCGGCCCTTCGGATCGCGAATTAGACCACCTCGGTCCGTATTGCCGGGGCACTCGGCAGAGCAGGCGGGCAGCTGTGACGGGGACGCTCGAGGCACGGTGCACCCTGCTGCGCAGGGCGGGTGCTTCTTCCGGCTCAACCAGTGCGCACCGCGTGTGCCATGACTGTGAAGCCCGGTCTCGGCATCGCAATAAAGGGCGCATAAAGGACAGGGCATAGCGAGCATCCCGGAGATATCGACCTCGATACCGAAGGCCAGACTCGATGGGTCCGACGCCTCACGACGCGGTTCCGACGGCTCGGACAAGGCGCGGTCCCGGCGAGCGGCACGGCCCCGGGCGTGTCTGGCCGGTGGTTGCCGAGGCAACCATCACACGTGCCGACGGCCCACGACGGGAGGTCCACCCTGCCCTGTCGGCTTCACCGGGGTAGCCCTTTCGGGCTAGCGTGCGACCCCCCACCTGGGTGTCGGTTCGAGGGGGTCGGCGTCCGCGGGGTCTGTCCTGTCACCTGTCTCGAAGAGGGCCCATGCGAACACGTCACCTCAGATTCCTGTCAGTTCCCGTACTCCTCCCTCTGATCCTTGCGCTCGCCGGTTCCGTACCGGTCTCGAGCGCGGCGACCTCCAACCTCTCGAACGGTTGCACCCACACGGCCCGAGGCATCCCGAGCTGTGGCGCCTACGTGGGCGGGACCTACGGTGCGAACTCCGACGTCAGTCCGTGGGAGTCCTCCATGGGCAAGACGATCGGCGTCCATCGCACCTTCTGGGGCTCGGGCTCCGTCGCCTCGGCCGTGAAGACCGCCACCGCTGACGCAGCCAAGGGTCGCGTCCCGTGGATGAGCTTCAACCCGCCGTACTCCTGGTCCGACATGGCCGCCGGCAAGGGTGATGCCTGGGCCAGGGATCTCGCGACCAGGATGAAGGCCGCCGGCGGTCCTGTGTGGGTGGCTGTGGCCCACGAGCCCGAGGGTGAGGGTGACATGCAGAAGTGGAAGGCCATGCAGGCGCGGATCGCGCCGATCATGCGCGCTGCAGCGCCCAACCTGGGCTACAGCATCATCCTCATGGGCTACCACCAGCTCTACGGCGACAAGAAGTACTCGCTGGCTGCCACCTGGCCGAACACCAAGATCGACGTGGCGGGCTTCGACATCTACGAGAAGTACGGCGTCCAGAAGAGCGGCAAGCCCACCATCACCACGTGGAAGGACTTCCGGAACGACTACTTCGCTCCGCTGCAGAAGTGGTCCAAGTCCGTCGGGGTCCCGTGGGGCCTTGCCGAGACGGGCTACAGCGACCCGGCCGCCAAGAAGGACTCCGCCTGGATGTCGCGCACGTACAACGACATGGTGACCTACGGCGGCATCGCGTTCTCCTACTTCAACACCGACCTGCACAGCCAGGCCAACTGGCAGCTCGGGCTGGCCACCAAGAAGAACGCGTTCACGGCCATCAACAAGACTGCTCCGACCCGGAGGTAGGGCGGCCGTGGCTGCCTATACTCGAGCGGTGCCACACGAGGGAACGGTCGCGCATGTGCCGACGTGCGATGCCGCACTGAGCACCGCGTTCCAGCTGCTCGGGAAGCGATGGAACGGCGTGATCCTGGGGACGCTCGTCTCGGGTCCGGCCGGGTTCTCCGACATTCGCAGGGCCCTTGGGGGGATCAGCGACTCGGTGCTGTCCGAGCGTCTCTCCGAGTTGGCGGCTGCCGGACTCGTGGAGCGCAAGGTCGCGCCAGGGCCACCGGTCGGGGTGAGCTATGAGCTCGCGCCCCCGGGCCGCGCCCTGGCTCCCGTCCTCCAGCAGCTGATCGAGTGGGCGCGCACGCACCTCCGATGACCCACACTTGTTTTGCGGGTGTTACTCTTAAAAAACGAGTAACGCTGACAAAAGAAGTGGAGCCGCACCATGTCCCTGTTCCGTCTCGATGCCAGCATCCGGGTCGACGGGTCGGCCAGCCGGGCGCTTGCCGATGTCGTCGAGGAGCACTGGGCCAGCGACCACCCTGGTGAGCGCATCGTCCGCAGACAGATCGGCGTCGACCCGCTCCCGTCGGATGCCTGGGCCCACGCCGTCGCGGCCAGCATGACGCCGGAGCCGGGCCGCTCACCGGAGCAGCAGGCTGCGGCGAAGCTCGCCGGCGTGCTGGCCGGCGAGCTGCTCGACGCGAGCGCCGTGCTGGTGGCAGTGCCGCTCTACAACTTCGGGGTGTCCCAGCACGTCAAGACCTGGATCGACCTCGTCATCACCGACCCGCGGGGACAGGAGAGGCCGTTGCTGGAGGGCAAGCCCACCGTGCTGGCGACCGTGCGCGGTGGTGCCTACGGCGCAGGTACGCCGCGCGCAGGCTGGGACCACTCGACCGGCTACCTGCGGCGCATCCTGCAGGACGTGTGGGGCGCGGACCTCACGGTCGTGGAGCGGGAGTTCACCCTCGTGGGCGTCAACCCCGCGCTCGACGAGTTCGCCGAGCTGGCCGGCCAGCTGCACGCTGAGTCCCTTGCGGCGGCGGCCGAGGCCGGGCGCATCCTGGCCAAGGCCGCCTGACGCGGCGACCCGACGCGGCGACCTGACGCGGCGACCTGACGCGGCGACCTGACCGGGCGACCTGACCGGGCGACCTGGGCGGCAGTCAGCCGACCGTGGACGCCCGAGCGATGAGCTCGGGCTCGAAGATCACCTGGCGGTGGACGTGTCCCGGCTCTGGCGCGCACGCTCGGGGTGGGGCTCGAGACCCTCGGTGACATGCGGGCGCTGCTGCGGCGTACGCAGCGACTCAGGCGGTTCGAACCGGACCCCACCGTCGACTGGGGCCGCCTCGAGACCCAGCTCGACCATCCCACTGACGCCCCGAGCGTCGTACAGTCGGCCACGGAACCGGATCAGGGGGAGTCGAGCTGATGCGAGTAGCACTGCAGGTCACGTGCATCAACGATGCGCTCTTCCCCGAGACCGGCAAGGCGATGGTGACGCTCCTGCGTCGGCTCGGCGTGGACGTGGAGTTCCCCACCCAGCAGACGTGCTGCGGGCAGCCGATGGTGAACACCGGCTACCTCGACGAGGCGGTGCCGGCGCTGCGCTCCTTCGTGGCCGCGTTCAGCGGGTACGACGCCATCGTCACCCCCTCCGGCTCCTGTGCCGGGTCGGCTCGGCACCAGCACCAGATCGTCGCCCGTCGCTCCGGGGACGCCCGGCTGATCGCAGCCGTCGAGCAGACGGCGCCCCGCGTCTTCGAGCTGACCGAGTTCCTCGTCGACCAGCTCGGCGTGACCGACGTGGGCGCCTCGTTCCCGCACACGGTGACCTACCACCCGACCTGCCACTCGCTGCGCATGCTCGGCGTCGGTGACCGTCCCCGCCTGCTCCTGGAGCAGGTCCGCGGCCTTCGCCTGGTCGACCTCCCGGCTGCCGAGGAGTGCTGCGGCTTCGGGGGCACGTTCGCGATGAAGAACGCCGACACCTCGATCGCAATGGGCTCGGACAAGGCACGACACGTGCGCGAGACAGGCGCAGAGATCCTGGTCGCGGGGGACAACTCGTGCCTGCTGCACGTCGGGGGCCTGCTGTCGCGCCAGCGCGCAGGGGTCCGCACCATGCACCTGGCGGAGGTCCTGGCTGCCACCGAGAGCGCGGCGGTGAGCCGATGACCGCGACCTTCGTCGGGATGCCGGTATTCCCGGTCGCTGCGCGGGCGGCGCTGGCCGACACCCAGCTGCGCCACAACCTCGCGCACGCCACCGGCACCATCCGCGCCAAGCGGGCGCGTGTGGTCGCGGAGGTCGACAACTGGGAGGACCTGCGCACCGCCGGCGCTGCGATCAAGGACTCGACGCTGGCCGACCTCGACCAGCACCTGGTCCGCCTGGAGTCGGCGCTCACCGCGCAGGGGGCCGTCGTGCACTGGGCGCGCGACGCGGAGGAGGCCAACCGCATCGTCGCCGACGTGGCGAAGTCGCACGGCGTCGACGAGGTCGTGAAGGTCAAGTCGATGGTCACCCAGGAGATCGGCCTGAACGAGGCGCTGGCGGCCGAGGGGATCGCCGCCTGGGAGACGGACCTGGCCGAGCTGATCGTCCAGCTCGGTGACGACCTGCCCTCCCACATCCTGGTGCCCGCCATCCACCGCAACCGGGCCGAGATCCGGCAGGTCTTCCTCGACCGGATGGCCGCCGCCGGCCGACCCGCGCCCGACGACCTGACCGACGAGCCGGCCGAGCTCGCCGCGGCCGCGCGGCTGCACCTGCGCGAGAAGTTCCTGCGCGCCCGGATGGCGGTCTCGGGGGCGAACTTCGCGGTCGCCGAGACCGGCACCCTGGTGGTCGTCGAGTCCGAGGGCAACGGCCGCATGTGCCTGACCCTCCCCGACGTCCTGGTCTCCGTGGTCGGCATCGAGAAGGTCGTGCCCACCTGGACGGACCTCGACGTCTTCCTGCGGCTGCTGCCGCGGTCCTCGACCGGTGAGCGGATGAACCCCTACACGTCGACATGGACCGGGGTGACACCCGGCGACGGGCCGCAGGAGGTGCATGTCGTACTCCTCGACAACGGGCGAACGCGCGCACTCGCCGACGAGGTCGGGCGTTCGGCGCTGCGGTGCATCCGGTGCTCGGCGTGCCTGAACGTGTGCCCGGTCTACGAGCGCGTGGGGGGCCACGCCTACGGCTCGGTCTACCCCGGCCCGATCGGGGCGATCCTCAATCCCCTGATGAAGGGCGTGGGGCAGGACGCACAGACCGACTCGCTGCCCTACGCCTCCTCGCTGTGCGGTGCCTGCTACGAGGTCTGCCCGGTCAAGATCGACATCCCGAGCATCCTGGTGGACCTTCGTTCCCAGGTCGTCGACGCCCACCGCGGTCACCTACCCAAGCCGGAGGCCGTGGCGATGAAGGGCGTCGCAGCGGCCTTCGCCTCCTCCAAGCGGCTCGCGCTCGCCGAGCGCCTCGTGCGACTCGGCACGGGCGCGGCGCGCCGACTCCCGGTCGCCGTCCCCTGGACCAGTGCTCGCGACGTGCCCAAGGGGCCGGCGGAGTCGTTCCGCGCATGGTGGCAGCGGACCCAGGCAGGACGCGATGACTGACCCGAGCGCTGGACGGGGGAGCGCCCGTGACGTGATCCTCGCCCGGGTCCGGGCGGCCACCTCCGACGCACCCTCCGTGGCGTACGCCCCACCGGCGCACGCCGTCACACCCGGCTCGGTCGACCTGTTCGTGGAACGGGTCGAGGACTACCGGGCGTTCGTCGAGCGCTGCGCCGCCTCGGACCTGGGGGACCGCGTCGCCGCAGCAGTGGAGGGCTGCTCGGTCGTCGTGCCCGAGGGGCTGGCGTTCGACGTCCCCGGTGCCGTCGTGGACGCCGGTCTGAGCTCCCTCGCGCTGGACGCGATCGACGCCGTCGTCACCGAGGCGACGGTGGGCATCGCCGAGACCGGCACGATCGTGCTCGACCACCGTCCCGGTCAGGGCCGGCGTGCGATCACGCTCGTCCCCGACCGGCACGTCTGCGTCGTGCGGGCGGACCAGGTCGTGGCCGACGTCCCCGATGCCGTCGCGATGCTCGACCCCCGGCGTCCGATCACGTGGATCAGTGGACCGTCCGCCACCAGCGACATCGAGCTGAACAGGGTCGAGGGCGTCCACGGCCCTCGCCACCTGCACGTCATCGTGGTCGGGGGCTGAACGTCGCGGACCCGACCCCGCCGGGGACCGGTGCAGTGCCGGGGTCCTTCGGTGTCAGTGCGCGCCGAGCTCGATGAGCAGCACGCCGGCGGCGATGGCCGCGATGCCGAGCGTCATCACCGGGGTGAGCGGGTCCCTGAACAGGACCCGGCCCGCCACCGCGGTGAGCGCCACCCCGGTGGCAGCCCAGATGCCGTAGGCGACCCCGACCGCCATGCCGGCGTCCAGCGTGAGCCACAGCAGGAACGTCGAGACCACGTAGGTGAGCAGGGTCGCCCCCGCCCACGCCCGCCGGCGCATGCCGTCGGACTGGCGCAGGGCCAGGGTGCCGCCGACCTCGAGCAGGATCGCCGTGCCCAGGAAGAGCCAGGTCATGACGCCACGTCCTCGGACGCCTGCGGACCGGCGTGCGACCCGACCTCGACGAGGAGCACGCCGGCCATCACGAGGGCGATGCCCAGCCCGATCTGAACGGTGAACGGGTCCTGGAAGACAACGGTGGCGAGCACCGCGGTCAGGGCGACCCCGACGGCGGCCCAGATCCCGTAGGCGACTCCGACCGGCATCCCCGCAGCCAGGACGGCGCTCAGCAGCCCGAAGGCGACGACGTAGCCGACCGCGACCAGGACGAACCAGGCGGGCTGGTCGAGCGCCGCCCGCAGGGACAGCGTGCCCGCCACCTCGGAGACGATCGCGATCCCGAGCATCAGCCACCTGTTCATCGGTCCTCCTCGGTCAGCGACAGCAGGTGCGCCACGAGGGCGTCGTGGTCCTCGGCGACGGGCGGCAGTGCACCGGTGGCCTTGGCGACCCAGAGTCCGTCGGCAGCGAAGCGGGCCGTGGTCATGCGCGCCCGGTGCCGCGGCGGCACTCCCGTGAGGTCGAACCAGCGCGAGAACACCTCGTTCCAGGGGCCGGCGTGCGCCGGGCGGCAGACCGCGTCGGCGTAGATCGCGAAGTCGCCGCGGGACACGTCGTCGCCGGCGGCCACCTCGACGTACGCCCGGATGCGCTGCGCGGGGGTCGCCTCGTCGAAGGGCCGCCCGAGCGCCTCCAGCATGGCGTGCTCCCAGGTCCGCGCGACGTGCTCGACGACGGCGAGGACGAGGTCCTCCCGGGAGGGGAAGTGGTACAGGACGCCGGCCTTGGTGAGACCGGCTTCGCTGGCGGTGGTCTCGTAGGAGAAGTCGGCGCCACCCTGACGGGTCGCGACCCGGAGGGCGGCCTCGACGATCGCCGTGCGGTTGCTGGGACGCATGGGAGTAACTATACCGTACGTTCGGTAAAGTTACTGGCCACGGTGACCCACGTCATCTGGTCATGAGCCGTCGCGCGTGGTTCACTAAGGGCAGCCTTACCTATCCACCCATTGCCTTGGAGGCCGGCCGTGATCTTCTGCCACTGCGCCGTGGTCGGTGACAAGGAGGTCGCCGGCGCGATCGAGGCCGGAGCGCGCACGGTCGCCCAGGTCTGCAAGGCGACGGGAGCCGGCCAGAAGTGCGGAAGCTGCATTTTCTCGGTGCGCCGGGTGGTGTGCCAGCATGGGGCCGTTCCAGCACCCGCCATGGAGGTCGACGTTGCAGCCGGTTAGCCCACGAGTAGTCGAACTGCTCAACGATGCGCTCACCTTCGAGCTCACTGTGACCAACACCTACTTCCTGCACGCGCGGATGCTCGACAACTGGGGTCTCTCGCGGCTCGGCAAGGTCTACTACGACCTGTCGATCGACGAGATGAAGGACGCCGACGCGATCATCAACCGCATCCTGCTCTTCGACGGCCACCCCAACGTGCAGCGTCTCCACAACATCCAGGTGGGGGAGACCCCCGAGGAGATGCTCCGGCTCGCGCTCGAGAGCGAGAAGGTCGCCGTGGCGCAGTTCAACGCCGCCGCGAGGGAGTGCCACGACCTCGGGGACCACGGCACCGGCGCGATCTTCGAGCAGATGGTGCTCGACGAGGAGCGCCACGCCGACTGGTTCGAGAGCCAGATCGACGCCCTGGAGCGGGTCGGCACGCCGCAGTACCTCGCCCAGCAGATCGACTCCGGCGTCGGGCCTGCCTGACATCCCACGCTCGGCACAACCCCGGAGACTGCGGCGGACCGGGCGCTGGAAGACTGGCGCCATGGATGACAGCGTCGACAGCGGGGCCGCGCCCCAGGTCATGATCCCGGGTTCCGCCGCCGACATCGGCGGAGCGTTCGTGGGTTACCTCGGGCTCGAGTTCGTCGAGCTCACGGGCGAGAAGGCCGTCGCGACCTGGGCTGCCGGGCCGCACCTGCACCAGCCCCACGGCATCGTGCACGGTGGCGCGCACTGCAGCGTGGTGGAGACCCTGGCGAGCATGGGCGCGTCCGTGTGGCTGGGGGAGAAGGGTCGCGTGGTCGGCGTCAACAACAACACCGACTTCTACCGCGCCATCAGCGAGGGTGGCTTCACCTCGGTCGCGACCCCGCTGCACCGCGGCAGGTCCCAGCAGGTGTGGCTGGTGGAGACCACGATCGACGAGACCGGCAAGCTCGCCTCGCGCGGTCAGGTCCGGTTGCAGAACCTCTACCCCGACGCCTGAGACCGGCGTGGGCTCAGCACCCATCGGCGAACCTCCCCAGGCTCGCCTGGGGCGCGGTGATCGACTGGGCGTTCTTGCGGTCCAGCGTGTAGTAGCGCGCCCAGTCCATCTGCATCCGGCCCCGGTTCATCCGCGCTGCCGGCTTGCCGACGAGCCGGAACTGCATGGAGTACGACGCGCCCGTGCGGGCGGCGGGTCGACGCTCGGTCATGACCACGCGGGTGTCCACGAACCACGAGATGTGGTCCGGCGCGACCTCGACCGCGTAGGTGTGGAACTCGTTGTTGCTCAGCGGCAGTGACCTGCTCGTCGTGAAGTCGACGTCGGGCACGTTGCGCAGGTGCACGGAGGCCTGGTCGGTGCCGAGGGTGTAGTCGGCGATCACGATGTTGCGCGCCGCACAGTGGGAGGAGTCGCTGGGCACGAGCTCCCAGACCAGGCGGTACGGCGTTGCCGCGGTGCCGTACTGACGCCCGCGGACGCGCGCCTCCCAGCGGCCGTACTGGCGGGCGCTGCCGGTGAGCGTCGCGGTGACGTCGCCACCTGTGGCGGTCGCGTCGAGGGTGAGCATGCCGTGCTGGTTGCGCACCTGGGAGGGGGCGTTCACGGACCAGCGCGGGGCGAGCGGGGCCTTGAACTCGTCCTTCACCGAGGCGTTGCCCCAGCGGAAGACCTTCGCGGCGTTGGTCGGGTACGTCGTCGCGCCCACCGGCCTGACGTCGTCTCGGCCGGGCGCCGCGACCGGTTGGCCGAGCGGCTGGCCGGCGAGGAC
>NZ_JAOPXP010000075.1 GCF_025965085.1 Marmoricola sp. | reverse complement strand
TACGACCAGGTCAGCCGCTTGGCGAACGGACCTACTTCTCCCGCTTCCACTTTCCACGCCCGAACATCCGCCCGAAGCGATCTGCCAGCGAATTTCCGACGTCGTCAGTCGCATCCACGCCGTAGGTCGGGTCCTGGTCCGGAAGCGGCAGGTTGGCAGCCTCTTCGGCGGACAGTGTCGTGACCACGTGCGACGTGAAGATGGCGCCCACGTTGTCCGCGTCGACGAACCGAATGCCGTCGCCGGTCCGGATCACGATGCCGTCGAAGACGCTCACCTCCTCGACCACGAGAACGGTTTCCACCGACCCGAAGGCGTGCCCGTCGCTCGTCTGAACAGGCGTACCAGGCTGCAGGGCGGTGTAGGCAATTGGCTGTGACTCGTCGTTCATGCAAAGAAGCGTATGCCTGACGACAAGGCGCTGGGCTCACCCAGGCCTCAGCTATCCGCTCCGGCCCCGCTTCGCGGCGTCAACGGGCGGAGTAATACAAACACTGAGTAGGGCGGGTGGGGCTCGAACCCACGACCCAAGGATTATGAGTCCTCTGCTCTGACCGACTGAGCTACCTCCCCGGAGCGGCCGAGCCTACCGAGGTTCGAGCCCGAGGCGTTCGGTAGGGCAGGAGGCCGGCTCATGGCTGGGGCAAGCACGTGGCATCCGGCTCGCTGCGCTCCTCCTCGACAACCGCGGTTGCGCTCGCTCCTGGGCTACCGGGACGTTCAGCGGATCCCGACGCGGACCCGGGAACGGCCAGCGGAGTTGACCGCCCAGACCTTGGCCCGGACGGCCTTGACCGCGCCGACCGAGAGCGCCGTCGTCGTACGCCGTGTGATCCAGCGCCTGGCCTTGGCCCTCTTGAACGCGACGCGGTAGCTCGTGGCCTGCGCCGAGGGGGTCCAGCGGACACCGGTGGCGTCCACGGTAACCCTGCCCACCCGAGCGGGCCTCCGGGCCACCGACACGGTGACGCGCGTTGCCGGACCCAGCGGAGTCGCCATGCGTCCGCGGATCAACTGCACGCGGAAGTCGTACTTCGCCCGCTGCACCAGCGCCGAGGTCGTCATCGTGCCGCGCCCGTAGCGAGTCACCGCGAAGCTCGCCTTGTGGCCCACTCGCTGGATGGAGACCCGGGCGCTCGAGATCGCCTGCCAGTCCCACGACAGCACCGCGTGGGTGCCCTGCATCACGATCTTGAGGCGAGGCTGCCGGTTCCACGGCGTCCAGTGGTAGATGCTGGGCGTCTGGGGCAGCAGCCCGATCGTCTTGAGGCACTCGGCGATCCGCTGGGCGATCAGCGTCTCACCGTACGCCGACGGGTGCAGGTCATCGGAGGTGTGAGTCGTCACCGACCAGCCGCGTGTGGTGTCGGCCATGGTGATCGGCGACTGGGGGGTCGACAGCGCCCTCACGGTGGGACCGAGCATCTGGTCGAACTGGCTGATCGTCGTGGAGAGCGACGGCCGGGCCGGCTCACGGGCATCGAGCACCGGGGAAATCACCAGCCGCACGTCGGGCCTCGCCTCGCGTGCCCGGCTGATCCACGTGCGCAGACGCGCGTTGGTCGTGGCCGCCGTCGTACCGCCGCGCAGGTCGTTGATCCCGGCCATCAGCACGATCAGGTCGGGCTGCTGCGTGGTCACCTCGTCCTTGATCCGGGCCGCCTGCGCCTGGAGGGTGCTCGACGCCTGGGCGAAGTGGTCCCTGTCGAAGTTCGGGGCGGCGTACTGGGCCGAGCTCCAGCCGGGCTTGGCGTAGGGGTCGTGGCGCGAGCCCACGAAGTCGACCGGCACACCTTGTCGGATGAACTCCTTGTCGAGCCGGTAGCGCCAGGTGAAGTCACCGTTGAACCCCTGTGTGATGGAGTCCCCCGTCAGCAGGACCTTGAGGGGTTCCTTCGCGACGGCGTGCGCCGGCGCGACGCCGGCGAACAGCCCGAGGAACAGGAGACCGACCAGAGGCCTGATCACGGCGAGTCGCTTCCGAGACACTGCGGCATCATAGGTGGCGACCGACCACCGGCGCTGCCGAATGCCCGAGGGCGGGGGGCCGTCACCGAGGCGAGGGTGCCTCCGGGCTAGTGGCTCTTGTGACGGGGCTTCTTGCTCGGGCCCCGGGTGGGGCCATTGTCGTTGAAGCGCTTCGGGGGGCCGGAGCGGGGTGCCGGACCCTTGTCGAGCTGGAGGTCGATGAGGACACCCGAGATGCGGGTGTCCGCGAGCTTCCCCAGCGTCTCGGCCGACAGGTCCGGCGGCAGCTCGACCAGCGAGAAGCCCGGCTTGATGTCGATGCGTCCGAAGTCCGAGCGCCTGAGGCCTCCCTCGTTGGCGAGGGCGCCAACGATCTGGCGGGGCTCGACGTGGTGGCGCTTGCCGACGGCGATCCGCCACCGGACCAGTCCCCCCGCGGGCTCGCGACGCTCGCGGCGCTCCTGGGCCTTGGGCTCGGGCAGGTCCTCGAGGAACAGCGGCTCCCCGTCCTGGGCGAGCACGGCGATCGCGGCGGCGATGTCCTCCGCCGGCACGTCGTGCTCCTGCTCGTAGGACTGCACCAGCTCACGGAAGATGCCGAGCTGCGGGTCAGTCAACGCCTGGCCGATCGACTCGGTGAACTTCTGCACGCGGAAGGCGTTGACGTCCTCGACGGTCGGCAGGTTCATCTGCACGAGCGTGGTGCGGTTGGCCTTCTCGATCGCGCGCAGCAGGTAGTTCTCCCGCGGGGTGACGAACGAGATCGCCTCGCCGCTGCGCCCGGCCCGGCCGGTCCGACCGATGCGGTGGACGTAGGACTCCGTGTCCGTGGGGATGTCGTGGTTGATCACGTGGCTGATCCGCTCCACGTCGAGGCCGCGGGCCGCGACGTCGGTGGCGACCAGGATGTCGAGCTTGCCCTTGCGCAGCTGTTCGATCGTGCGTTCGCGCTGGACCTGGGCCACGTCACCGTTGATCGCGGAGGCGGCGAACCCGCGGGCACGCAGCCGCTCGGCCAGCTCCTCGGTGGCGTGCTTGGTGCGCACGAAGATGATCATCCCGTCGAAGTTCTCGACCTCGAGGATGCGCGTGAGCGCGTCCAGCTTCTGCGGGTGGGCGACCTTGAGGTAGCGCTGTGTGACGTTCGTTGCCGTCCCGGAGCTGGACTTCACGGTGATCTCGGTGGCGCCGGGGGCGTACTTCTTGATGATCCGGCGGATCTGCGGCGGGATCGTGGCGCTGAACAGCGCCAGCTGCTTGGTGTCGGGGGTGTCGGCAAGGATCGTCTCGACATCGTCGGCGAAGCCCATGTTGAGCATCTCGTCGGCCTCGTCGAGGACCACGAAGCGCAGCTCGCTGAGGTCGAGGGTGCCCTTCTCGAGGTGGTCCATCACCCGGCCCGGCGTACCGACGACGACGTGCACGCCGCGGCGAAGGGCGCTGAGCTGTACTCCGTACCCCTGGCCGCCGTAGACGGGCAGCACGTGCAGGCCCTTGAGGTGCGCCGCATAGCGGCCGAACGCCTCGGAGACCTGGAGCGCGAGCTCGCGGGTCGGCGCCAGCACGAGTACCTGCGGCTTGGTCAGCGACAGGTCGATGCGCGAGAGGATCGGCAGCGCGAACGCGGCGGTCTTGCCGGTGCCCGTCTGGGCGAGGCCCACGACGTGCTGGCCCGCCAGAAGCGGTGGGATCGCCTCGGCCTGGATGGGTGACGGAGTCTCGTAGCCGACGTCCTTGAGAACCCTCTCGACTTTGGGGTCCAGCCCCAGCTCGTCGAAACGGGGGGGCGTCGAACTGCTCTCACTCACCGCTCAAGGGTAGTGCCGGACGTCGTTCCCACCTATTCCGGACGCGGCAGGCAGGACAGGATCAATGGCGCGGACTGGCGCAGATTCCCCCTGGGAGACCCATGGCTCGGACGTGACGACCCTTGCCGCCACCGAAGAACGGCTGGCGGCTCACCCCGCGTCGGCATGCTCGTCTGCGACCGTCAGTGCCTGATCCAGGATGGAGAGCCCCTCCTTGGCCTCTGTCTCACTGACCGTGCACGGAGGGACCACGTGCAGACGGTTGAAGTTGGTGAACGGCAGGAGTCCCTGGTCCTTGCAGGCGGCCACGAGCGCGTTCATCGCGGGTGACGTGCCGCCGTACGGCGCGAGCGGCTCACGCGTCTGCCGGTCACGCACCAGCTCGACTGCCCAGAACACCCCCATCCCACGGACCTCGCCCACGCTCGGGTGCCGTTCGGCCAGCTCCTGCAGGCCCGGACCTAGGACGTCGCGGCCGATCCGGGCCGCGTTCTCGATGATGTGCTCGTCCTTCATCGCACCGATGCTGGCAACGGCAGCGGCACACGCGAGGGGGTGTCCGGAGTAGGTGAGCCCACCGGGATAGACCCGGTCCTCGAACGTGGCGGCGATCCGGTCCGAGATGACCACGCCCCCGAGCGGCACGTAGCCGGAGTTGGAGCCCTTGGCGAAGGTGATCAGGTCAGGGACGACGTCCCAATGGTTCACCGCGAACCACTCTCCGGCACGCCCGAACCCCGCCATCACCTCGTCGGCGACGTAGACGATGCCGTGGCGGTCGCAGAGCTCGCGCACCCCTGCGAGGTAACCGTCCGGGGGGACAAGCACTCCAGCGGTGCCGGGGATGCTCTCCAGGACCACGGCGCCGATGGTGGCCGGCCCCTCGAAGGCGATGACCTGCTCGAGGTGCTCGAGCGCTCGTTGGCACTCCTGCTCGACATCCGAGGACCAGAAAGGTGACCGGTACGGGTAGGGCCCGAAGAAGTGCACGACACCGGTGGCTCCCCCGTCGTTGGGCCAGCGGCGGGGGTCGCCGGTCATCTGCACGGCCACCGAGGTGCCGCCGTGGTAGCTGCGGTAGGTGGTCAGCACCTTGTGACGGCCCGTGTGCAGTCGGGCCATCCGGACCGCGTGCTCGATGGCGTCGGCTCCTCCGTTGGTGAAGAAGACCTTGTTGAGGTCCCCGGGGGCCAGGTCCGCGATGAGCCTCGCTGCCTCGGACCTCTCGGCGTTGGCGTGCTGCGGGGCGATGGTGCACAGCCTGGCGGCCTGCGCCTGGATCGCGGCCACGACCTTGGGGTGCTGGTGACCGATGTTCGTGTTGACGAGCTGCGAGGAGAAGTCGAGGAAGCGGTTGCCGTCGTAGTCCCAGACGTAGGACCCCTCGGCGCCGGCGATCGTCATCGGCTTGAGCTGCGCCTGCGCAGACCACGAGTGGAAGACATGGGCACGGTCGAGCTCGTAGGCACGAGCCCCCACTGCGGGATCGGTGGTGCTGGTCATGGGTGCTCCTCAGGTGTTCTGCGGGAAGCCGAGGTTGAGGCCTCCGTGGCCGGGGTCGAGCCAGCGTGAGGTGACGACCTTGCCACGCGTGAAGAAGGAGACCCCTTCGGTGCCGTGGGCGTGCGTGTCGCCGAAGAGGCTGTTCTTCCAGCCCCCGAAGGAGTAGTAGGCCATGGGCACCGGGATCGGTACGTTCACACCGACCATGCCGACCTGCACCTCGTTCTGGAACCTTCGTGCCGCCCCGCCGTCGTTGGTGAAGATCGCCGTTCCGTTGCCGTAGGGGTTGGCGTTGACCAGGTCGAGCGCGTCGTCGTACGACCTGACACGCAGCACCGAGAGCACCGGTCCGAAGATCTCATCGGTGTAGATGCTCATCTCGGGAGACACCTGGTCGAACAACGTGGGGCCGAGCCAGAACCCGCCCTCGTCACCGTCGAACTCCTGGTCGCGACCGTCGACGACCAGCGACGCACCGGCCTCCTCGCCGGCAGCGATGTAGGAGGCGACCTTGTCGCGATGGGCCTTGGTCACGAGCGGGCCCATGTCGGTACCGCGACGCCCGTCCCCGGTACGCAACGTAGAGATCCGCTCCAGGATCTTCGCGATCAGGTCGTCGGCCACGGGATCGACCACCACCAGGGCCGAGATCGCCATGCATCGCTCGCCGGCAGAGCCGAAGCCCGCGTTCACCGCGGCGTCGGCGGCCAGATCGAGATCAGCGTCCGGCAGGACCACCATGTGGTTCTTGGCACCGCCCAGGGCCTGCACCCGCTTGCCGTGGGCGGTTGCGGTCCCGTACACGTAGCGCGCGATCGGGGTGGAGCCGACGAACGAGACCGCGGCGACCCGGGGATGGGTCAGCAACCTGTCCACCGCCACCTTGTCACCGTGCAGGACGGAGAAGACACCGGGCGGCAGACCGGCCTCCTCCCAGAGCTCCGCGAGGAGCAGCGAGGCCGACGGAGCCTTCTCGCTCGGCTTGAGCACCACCGCGTTGCCGGTCGCGATCGCGATCGGGACGAACCACAGCGGCACCATGGCCGGGAAGTTGAACGGCGAGATCACGGCCACCACACCAAGAGCCTGACGAATCGAGTAGACGTCCACCTTGGTGGAGACGTTCTCGCTGAAGCCGCCCTTGAGCAGGTGCGGGGCGCCGCAGGCGAACTCCACCACCTCGAGACCGCGGGTGACCTCTCCGAGCGCGTCAGAGAGAACCTTGCCGTGCTCGGCCGTGATCGCGGCCGCTACGTCCTCCTTGCGGCTGTCCAGCAGCTCGCGGAACTTGAAGAGCACCCGGGTCCGTACGGAGAGCGACGACTGCGCCCACTCACGGGCCGCGCTGACCGCAGCTGCCACGGCCAGGTCCGTGGTGTCCGTGTCCGCGAGGTCGACCTGGGCGGCCACCTGTCCGGTGGCGGGGTCGTAGACGTCCGCCGATCGCTCGCTGATCCCACCGAAGGGCTTTCCGTCGATCCAGTGCGTGATCCGTCGAGTCATGCATGCCTCCACAGCCGATTGCCCGTGCGCGTCCTGCGCTCGTCGAGCCTCACGGTGTCGGGACGGGTGCGCAAGAGACAAACTGTCGCGTGCCGAGTTGAGCCGCTTACAGTATGTAAATGCTGCCCACCGTTCGTCAGGTGCTCTCCCTGCCCGCGCTCGCCGCGGGCCATCCCCAGGTCGTCGCGGGCGCTGCCGGCCTTGACGCCGTTGTTCGCTGGGTCCACGTCAGCGAGCTCGCCGACATCGGCTCGCTGCTCCGCGGGGGCGAGCTCATCCTCACCACCGGGATCGCTCTGCCGTCGCGGGCGGCCGGGCAGCGCACGTACGTCGAGGAGCTCAGCGCAGCTGGCGCGCACGGGGTCATCGTCGAGCTCGGACGACGATGGTCGCGACTCCCCGCGGCCCTGGCGAAGTGCGCCGAGGAACACGATCTCCCCCTCGTGGCCCTGGAAGGCCCGGTTCCCTTCGTGGCAGTCACCGAGGCGGTGCACGCGCGCATCATCAATGCCCAGTACGAGCTGCTGCAGAAGTCCGAGGTCGCCCACCGGGCGTTCACCGACCTGTCCGTGGGGGGCTCCTCGGTGGCCGCCATCGTCGCCAGGGCCGCTGAGATGAGCGGCCACGCGCTGGTGCTCGAGGACCTGGCCCATCGAGCCGTCGTCAGTGACCCCGGACCGTCGTCGACCGCGACGCTCCTGGCCGACTGGGAGGCACGGTCACGCGCGAACCGGGACCAGACCGCGGGCGACGCCACATGGGTGAGCGTCCCGGTCGGCCCACGCTCCCAACGATGGGCCTGTCTCGTCGCACCGGAGGCCACCCCCGGCGATCTCCACCTTGCGATGGTGCTGGAGCGGGCGGCCGAGGCACTCGCACTGCAGCGACTGCTCGAACGGGACGAGGTGAGCCTCGAGCAGCAGGCACACCGGGTGGTGATGGCCGATCTGCTGGCCGACCACGAGGACCGGCGAGCCACCGACGAGGCCACCCTGAGGGCTCGCACGGGCGCGCTCGGACTGGTCGTGGAGAACCGGGCGTTCCTCGGTGTGGCCGTCTGGTCGCCCTCCCCTACGGCCTTGGACGCGATCGCCCTCGAGCGTCGTGACCGGTCGCTGGCGGAGACCGTCACCAGGGCGGTCCGTGAGGCACGCACCTCGGCACTGGTGGCGACGGTGGAACCGGGGCAGGTGCTCGTCCTCTGCTCGGTACCCGCCCGCCCCTCGAGCAGCGTCACGACAGCCGCGCGGCGCCTTGCCACCGCCGTCGGCGACCAGCTCCGCAGCGCCGGCTGGTCGGACCCCCACACCGTCGGCATCGGAGCACCCGTGGGGAACCTCGCCGAGACCGCGCTCTCGCTCGTGCTGGCCGGTCAGGTCGCACAGGTCGCCGCCGCGTCGCCGGGACCTCGACGCGCCTACTACGTCAGTGCGGACCTCCGGTTGCGTGGGTTGCTCAGTGCCCTGGGGGACGAGCCACGGCTGGCCTCGTTCGCCGCCTCGGAGCTCAGCCGGCTGCGTGAGCACGACGCCCGCCACTCGACCGACCTCACGGCGACCTTGCACGCCCTGCTGAACGCCCGTGGGAACAAGAGCGAGCTGGCCAGGAGCAGGCACCTGAGCCGTCCAGCGCTCTATGCCCGGCTCGCGAAGATCGAGGAAGTGCTCGATGTCGACCTGGAGGATCCGGAGTCGAACCTGTCCCTCCACGTGGCTCTCCTGGTGAGCGAGCTGAACCACCACCGGAGGCAGAGCCGGGGAGCCGGTGAGCGCTGATCCGGGGCGACCCGCGGGACCGAGGCCCTCGTTGACCCGAGTGGTGGCGCGGTGTATACATGTCTTCTACCTTTGTATACCGAGTGGAGACAGCGCATGGCCACGACGAGCACGTCGGACTTCCAGCTCCCCACGGGCACGCTGCCCACCGGACTGCGGGTCGGAGGGTCAGTGGTCGCCGGCAACGGTGACCCGATCGACGTACGCAACCCGGCCACGGGAGCGGTGCTCGCCCGCGTCGACAGCGCGAGCCTCGCCGACATCGACCACGCGGTGCGTGTCGCGGACGCCACCTTCAGGTCGGGTGTGTGGAGCGAGATGGCCATCCACGACAGGGCCCAGCTGATGCACCGTTTCGCGGACGGTATCGAGCGTCGCATGGTCGACCTCTACCAGCTGGAGACGGCCAACAACGGCCGCCCCATCACGGAGACGAAGGCCCAGATCACCCGGCTGCCCGAGTGGTATCGGTACAACGCCTCGCTCCTGCTCGCGGACCGCGACGCGGTCGTGCCGATGCGTGGTGACTACCACTCCTACACGAGCCGGATGCCGCTCGGAGTCGTGGCGATCCTCGCCTCCTTCAACCACCCGATGATGATCGCCTCGAAGAGCCTCGCCCCGGCTCTCGCGACCGGCAACTCGGTGGTCCTCAAGCCCTCGGAGCAGACTCCGCTCACGGCCATGCTCCTCGCTGACATCGCCCACGAGGCCGGCATCCCCGACGGGGTTCTCAACGTGGTCAACGGTCTCGGCCCGACGGCGGGAGCCGCCCTCACCGGACACGAACTGGTCCGCAAGGTCGTCTTCACCGGCGGTACCGAGCCCGGCAGGTCCATCGCCCTCGCGACCGCGGGACGGTTCGCCAAGGCCACCCTCGAGCTCGGCGGCAAGTCCCCCGTGCTGGTCTTCGACGACACTCCGGCCGAGGTGGCCGCCCGTGGTGCTGCCTTCGCCGGCTTCATCGGGGCCGGCCAGACCTGCATCGCCGGCAGCCGCCTGATCGTCCAACGCGACCTCTACGAGCCCTTTGTCGACGCTCTGGCCGCGGTCGCCGCCGACATCCGGATCGGGGACCCCACACAGGCCGACACCCAGCTGGGACCTGTCATCTCCGCGAGGGCACGCGAGCGCATCCTCGGCTGCGTCCAGCAGGGCATCGACGCAGGCGCCCGACTGGTCACCGGTGGACACGCGACCGAGGTCGAGGGCCTCGAAGGCGGGTTCTTCGTCGAGCCGACGGTGCTCGCCGACGTCACCAACGACATGGCGGTCGCGCGCGAGGAGATCTTCGGCCCGGTCGTCGTGGTGATCCCCTTCGAGGACGAGGACGAGGCGGTGTCCATCGCCAACGACTCCCCCTTCGCACTCGGGTCAGCGATCTGGACGCGCGACGTGGCCCGCGCGCACCGCGTCGCACACCGACTCGAGGCCGGCATGGTCTGGGTCAACGACCACCACCGTCTCGACCCCTCCTCCCCGTGGGGCGGCCTGAAGGAGAGCGGTGTGGGCCGCGAGGGCGGCTGGGAGTCCTTCCACGACTTCACCCACGTCCGGGCGGTCACCATCCGCACCGCACCGGACGACGTGGACTGGTACGGCGGACAAGCAACCGGGAGGTTGAACTGATGAGTGATCTGGTGATCCACGACCCCGTCGACGGCGTCGTCCTGGTGGAGATCGACCTGCCACCGGACAACCTGTACACCCTGGAGGTCTGCCGACAGCTGACCGAGGTGCTCGAGCAGCCACCTCAGGGCGCGCACATCCTGCGGCTCCGCGCAGCAGGCGACGCGTTCTGCCTCGGCCGGGAGCGCGGTGGTACCACTCCGGCCGAGGTCCGCACCGAGGCCGAGGTGCTGGTCGCGTTGATGCGCGCCCTGCGACGTACCCGCCTGGTCACGATTGCCGAGGTCCAGGGGGACGCAGCCGGCTTCGGCGTCGGGATCGCGGCTGCCTGTGACGTCACGGTGGCCCTGGAGTCGGCGCGCTTATCCTTCCCCGAGGTCGGCATCGGGCTCGCGCCCGCACTGGTGCTGGCCTGGCTTCCGCGCGTCGTCGGTCCGCGCGAGGCGTTCTGGCTGACCGCCACCGGGGAGACGATCACGGCTGCCCGCGCGGTCGAGCTCGGCCTGATCAACGCGACGGCGGCATCCGTCGAGGAGCTGGGCAAGCAGAGCGACGAACGGGCCGCCGCCCTCGGACGACGCAGCCCACGCGTGCACGCCGACATCAAGGACATGATCCGGATGTTCGCCGAGGTGGGTGACGATGCCGCTCTCGACGTGAGCCTCGACCGGCTCGTCGTCGGGTCACTGCGTCGGGGCGAGGGCTGAGCCACGGCTCGACCACGCCCGGAGAGGGCCACCTCGTGCGACAGACTGACGCCATGAACACGGAGTCGGCTGCCGCGCGGGTGGCCCGCGGTCTGCGCGAGCGGGTCTCCAACGGCGCGCTGGCGCCTGGCACAAGCCTGTCCCAGGCGGCGATCGCCGCGGAGTACGGCGTGAGCCGCATTCCTGTGCGCGACGCACTCCAGGCCCTGTCGACGGACGGGTTGGTGGAGCTCCATGGCGGCACCGCCGTAGTGACACCGCTGTCCATCGAGGATCTCCAAGAGCTCTACGAGCTCCGCGAGGCGCTCGAACCCGCCGCCACCCGGTTGGCGGTGCCCCGCGTGGGCAGGGCGGGGGTGGCCAGGATGACGACCCTGCTGGCTCTGATGGACGATCCCACCACGTCACCGGGTCACTGGGTGGAGACCAACGCCGCCTTCCACGCCGAGGTCTACACGCTGGCCGGGCGACCCCGGACGATCGCCCTCGTGGAGCAGCTGCGCCGCCTCACCGACCGCTACGTCTACTTCCACCTCGACGTGGTCGGGGACGCCGCCCATCTGCAGGAGGAGCACCGCCAGATCCTGC
>NZ_JAOPXP010000091.1 GCF_025965085.1 Marmoricola sp. | reverse complement strand
GTGGCTAACAGGATCGTTCTAGTGAACGTCGGGCCGGATGACCTTGGTGCGAAGCACGGACTCGTTCAGCGTGAGCTGGCGGTCGAGCTCCTTCACGGTCGCAGGCTCGGCCTGCAGGGACACCACGGCATAGATGCCTTCGGCGTTCTTGTCGATCTCGTAGGCGAGACGACGGCGACCCCAGACATCGACGTTGTCGACGCTGCCTCCGTCGTTGCGAACGACGTTGAGGTATGTGTCGAGCGACGGCTGGACAGTGCGCTCCTCGAGGTTGGGATCGAGGATGACCATCAGTTCATAGGCACGCATAGCGTTCTCCACCTCCTTCGGACTCGGGCGGCCACGGCGTTTCCGTGACAGGAGGGCTGTGCGGTGTCGAGCTCCCATCGGGGGAGGACGACACGCAAGGTTAACAACGAGTACGCCCCGGACGGAAATCGCTGTCCACAGGGTCCCGAAGGCGCCGTTGCCGGTCGAGGTTGTCAGCCGCTGAGCCTAGTCTGGGCTGATGAGTCCGAGCACCCAGATCGCCATCGGAGCCCACGTCGAGCAGACCGATCCCGTCGCCGAGGCACAGGCACGCGGGACCACCCTCGTGCAGTTCTTCCTCGGCGACCCCCAGGGCTACAAGGGCCCCGAGATCCGGTACGCCGGAGGCGCCGCCGCCCTGCGCAAGGCCGCCGAGGAGGCCGGCGTGGACCTCTACGTCCACGCGCCCTACATCGTCAACGTGGCGACGACGAACAACCGGATCCGGATTCCGAGCCGCAAGCTCCTGCAGCAGCACATGGACGCGGCCGCCGAGATCGGCGCCAAGGGCCTGATCGTGCACGGCGGGCACGTCAACAAGACCGACGACCCGGCCAAGGGATTCGACAACTGGCGCAAGGCGGTCGAGGCCACCGACATCAAGATCCCGCTGCTGATCGAGAACACCGCCGGCGGGGACAACGCGATGGCGCGCCACCTCGACCGGATCGCGGGCGTCTGGGACGCCATCGCCGCGGCCGCCAACGCCGACCGGGTCGGCTTCTGCCTCGACACCTGTCACGCCTGGGCCGGCGGCATCGAGCTGCCCACCGCAGTGGAGAAGGTCCGCGCCATCACCGGCCGCCTCGACCTGGTCCATGCCAACGACAGCCGGGACGCCTTCGACTCCGGCGCCGACCGGCACGCCAACTTCGGCAACGGCCAGCTCGACGAGCACGACTTCGCCGGCGTGGTCCGCGAGGCCGGCGCACCGGTCATCTGCGAGACACCCGGCGGTGCCGACGAGCACCGGGCGGACTTCGCGTGGCTGCGCGAGCACGGAGTGTGAGCCTCAGCCGACGTGGCCTGCTCGCCACCTCAGCCCTCTTGGGGCTGCTCGCCGGCTGCGGCGCCCGGTCCCACCCCGGGGGCGCCGCGACACGGCCGACCCTGGGGCCGCCGACCCCCACGCGGATCCGCTACGGCACTGCCGCCGAGTCCCAGTTCGCCGAGCTGGGGATGCCCCCGGGTTCCCCACTCGGCACTGTGGTGCTCATCCACGGCGGCTACTGGTACCCGCAGTACGGGATGGAGCTGATGCGACCCCTGGCCCGCGCCCTCAACGGGCTGGGCTACGCGAGCTGGAACATCGAGTACCGCCGGATCGGCGCCGGAGGAGGTGTCCCCACCACGCTCGAGGACGTCGCCGCTGCCATCGACCGCCTCGAGGGCGACGGCCTCCCGCCCGGGCTGACCACCGGGGTGGCACTCCTCGGCCACTCCGCCGGCGGGTGCCTCGCAGTCTGGGCGGCCTCGCGCACGGGCGACACCCCGGGTGGAGCCTCACGGGTTCCGGTGCGCGGGGCGATCTCGCTGGCCGGCGTCCTGGACCTCACCCGTGCGGCGAGCAGTGCCCGGTCCAGCGGCCCGGTGACCGCCTTCGTCGGAGGCACGCCGGGCGAAGCGCCGGAGCGCTATGCCGTGGCCGACCCAGCGCTCCTGGTCCCGGCGTCGTGCCCCGTGTGGGCGGCGTACGCCGAGGACGACACCGTGGTCCCACCGGAGCAGAGCCTGCGCTACGTCGACCTGGCCCGTGCGGCCGGCGGCGAGGCCGAGGCCGTGCGGGTCCCCGGCGACCACCTCACGCTCATCGACCCCGGGGCTGAGTCCTTCGCGACGATCAGGGGGCTGCTCACCGAGGCAGTCATCTGACCCGGGAACTGCCCGTTAGGCTCCCGACGTGACCTCTGAAGCCCTGACCGTGCGCACGATCACCGCCGAGGAGCACCTGGCCGTCGTCCGGTCACTTTCCCGGTCCTCGGCCGGATCGTCGGCCGGTTCGGTGAGCTTCCTGCAGACCCCGGCCTGGGCGGCCGTGAAGCCGGAGTGGAAGGCCGAGTCCATCGGCTGGTTCGCCCGCGGCGCCACCGGGAGCGAGGTCATCGTGGGCGCCGCCCTGGTGCTCTACCGCCAGCTGCCCAAGGTGAGGCGCTACCTCGCTTACCTGCCCGAGGGTCCGCTCCTGGACTGGGACACCGAGGACCTCGGCGCGTGGCTGGACCCGATGGCAGCCCACCTGCGCGAGGCCGGCGCGTTCGGCATCCGCATCGGACCTCCCGTGGTCCTGCGCCGGTGGAGTGCCGCCCAGATCAAGGAGGGCATCGCCGACGACGCCCTCACCTCGCTCACCTCGCTCCCGCCCACCGAGCGCAGCCAGGTCGGGGCGCGCGTGGTCTCCCAGCTCCAGGAGCTCGGCTGGAGGCCGCAGTCCGCCGAGGGGGGCTTCGCGGCCGGGCAGCCGCAGTACAACTTCTGGATCCCGCTGGTCGACGCCGAGGGCACCCCGCGCAGCGAGGACGACGTCCTGGCCGCGATGAACCAGCAGTGGCGCCGCAACATCAAGAAGGCCACCCGGCTCGGCGTCGAGGTCGAGCGTGGCGAGACCTCCGACCTGGCGGCCTTCCACGAGCTCTACGCCCACACCGCCGAGCGGGACCACTTCACGCCGCGGCCGCTGAGCTACTTCAAGACGATGTTCGACGCGCTGGGTGCCGAGGAGCCGGACCGCATCCGCCTCTACCTCGCGCGGCACGAGGGTGACCTGGTCGCCAGCACGATCTGGATCCGGGTCGGCGCTCACACGTGGTACTCCTACGGCGCCTCGTCCACCGAGAAGCGCGAGGTCCGTGGCTCCAACGCGATCCAGTGGCAGATGATCCGCGACTCCCTCGCCGCGGGTGCGCAGGTCTACGACCTGCGTGGGATCACGGCCACGCTCGACGCCGACGACGACCACGTGGGCCTGATCCAGTTCAAGGTCGGCACCGGCGGCGAGGCCGTGGAGTACGCCGGCGAGTGGGACCTGCCGCTGAACCGCCCGATCTACCGGGCCTTCGAGCTGTACATGAAGCGACGGGGCTGAGATGAGCCTGGTCCTGCGCGTCGACGGCGACCGCTGGCGCTCCCACCTCAAGGACGTGCGCGCCCGCCACCCCGCGCTCGTACCGGTGGTCAAGGGCAACGGCTACGGCTTCGGGCTGGGCCGCCTGGCCCGCCGGTCCGGCTGGCTCGGCGTCGACACCCTGGCCGTCGGCACCTACGAGGAGATCCCCGCGGTCGAGCAGAGGTACGACGGCTCGCTCCTGGTGCTCACTCCGTGGCGACCGTGGAACCCGGCCCCCGACAACCCGCGGGTGATCCACACGGTGGGTCGGGTCGAGGACCTGACGGCCCTCGCCGAGCACGGCTCCTCCAGCGGCAGGCGGCCACGCGTGGTCCTCGAGCGCATGACCTCGATGCGCCGCCACGGCTTCAGCGCTCCCGGGCTGAGGGAGGCTGCCGCGCTCGTGCTGGAACGCGGCGGCGTCCACGTGGAGGGGGTCGCGGTGCACCTGCCGCTGGCCAGGGGCTCCCACCTCAGCCAGGTCGAGCGGCTCATGACCGACGTCGTCGCTGCCGGGCTGGCCGCGGGCCACGGCTCCGACCGCCGCACGATCTGGGTCTCCCACCTGACCGACCCCGAGCTGGACACCCTGGCCCAGAGGTACCCCGACTTCACCTTCCGCCCGCGGGTCGGCACCGACCTGTGGCTGGGCGACCGGGGCGCGCTCTCGGTCCGGGCCACCGTGCTCGACGCCCACCCGGTCGAACGAGGTGACGTCTACGGCTACCGCGGCCGTTCCGCCCCGCGACCCGGCACGATCCTCGTGGTCTCCGGCGGCACGGCCCATGGCATCGGCCTCGAGGCGCCGACCGGGGAGGCCACCATGCGTGCGCGCGCCGCCTCGATCGCCCGCGGTGGCCTGGACGCCGCCGGGCTGGTCCGGTCGCCGTACACCGTGGACGGAAAGCAGCGCCTCTTCGCCGAGCCCCCTCACATGCAGGCCTCGATGCTGTTCCTGCCCCGCGGCACAGCCGTCCCCGAGGTGGGCGACGAGGTCGACGTCCGGGTGAGGCTCACCGCCACCCTCTTCGACCGGATCGAGATCAGCTAGCCGCGCCGGATCCGACCAGCGGCTCCGGACCTGCGAGGGACCGTCCGCGCGCGGGCGTCCGCTCCGCGCGCACCGGGTCGTGCTCAGGTCGCAGGATGTCGCGCACGACGACGGCCACCAGGTAGAGCTCGGCGAGGACGCGGACGCAGATCAGCACGTCGTACGCCGGGGCGCCGCCGCCCACCGCGGCGTTCAGCCAGCCGCCGAGGTACATCCACACCCCGAAGAGGTAGGCCAGCTCACCGGCCTGCCAGATCAGCAGGTCCCGCCCCCGGGGTCGGGCCATCACCGCGAGCGGCAGCAGCCACAGGACGTACTGCGGGGAGTAGACCTTGTTGACGAGAAGGAAGCCGGCCACGACCAGGAGGGCGAGCTGGGCCAGGCGCGGGGTCTCGCGCGCCACCGTCCCCAGGACCGCCACCGCCACGCAGATCGCGCCGAACAGGACCCACGACCACGTGTTGATGGTCGCGGGGGCCACGTGGTGGCCGGCGTGCTCCAGCACCAGCCACATCGAGCCGAGGTCTGCGCCCCGCGCGGAGTTGAACGTCCAGAAGACCTTCCACTGGGCGAACCCGGTGAGCACGGCCGGCAGGTTGACCACCCCCCAGGCGACGACCGCGCCGACCGCGGCCAACCCGAAGGTTCCGAGCTCCCGCCGTCGCCATGCGATGACCAGGATCGGCCCGAGCAGGAAGAGGGGGTAGAGCTTGGTCGCGGCCCCCAGGCCGATGAGCACCCCGGTGAGCATGGGCCGCTGCCGCGACCAGGCCCACAGCGCCCCGGCGACGAGCGCGACGGCCATCAGGTCCCAGTTGATCAACCCGGTCGCCAGCAGGACGGGTGAGAGCACGAAGTAGAGCGCGTCCCACGGCCGACCCCGATGGGTCCCCGCCAGGAACCAGGTCGCCAGCACGCCGAAGAGGCACAGCAGCAGAGCGGTGACCAGGAAGTAGGAGTTGACCTCGGCGGCCATGCCCGGCAGCGACCACAGCTGCTGAGGATCCCCCAGGTGTCGCGCCTCCGTCGGCGGCCCGCTGGGGTCGAGCTGGGTCAGCCTCGCTGCGAACCAGGCCAGGTAGGAGATGCCGACGGGGTACTCCGTCACCTCGTAGCGGCCCCCGGTGTCGGAGTACGGCCACAGGCCCTCGGCGTACCCCCGGCCGATGTAGAGGTAGGGCACGTCGGAGTAGCACATCTTGCCGTAGCGGGCCTCGTCGCTGGCCCAGCCGGTCTTCAGGCACGGCTGGTGCTGCACCAGCGCGACGGCGAAGACCACCGCGAACGCGGCCAGCAGGACGCGTACCGGCACCCACCACCGGTGCGGCCGGGAGTGCCGGCCCACAGGGCCGCCGCCCACCTCGCTCAAGCTGCGCGCAACCGGATCCTCCCGGCTGGGCGCGACGGTCACGGGGTGCAGTTGGGGTCTGTCGGGGCGCATGCGGTGCCGCCGCCACCACCGCCGTTGCCGTTGCTCGGTTTGGCAGGCGGAGGGTTGTCCGGTGTGGGCTTCGGCGTCGCGGGGGCCGTCGTCGCCGGTGCCTGGGGCGCCTGGGTCTGCCGCGGCTTGTTGTTGTTGTTCTTCTTCGTCGGCGCCGGCGCAGGCGGCGGGGGCGGGGTGTAGGGCGCGTGGCCGTCAGCGGGTGCCTGACCGTCGACGTAGGCCGGCGGCGGGAAGCTCTCGGAGGGGGTGCCGTCCAGGACCGCTCCCATCACCGCTCGCCAGGTGTACGTCGGGTAGTTGGCTCCGAAGTAGCTCGACAGGTAGCCGTTGAGCGCCTCGTTGCCCTTGCCGCGGACGTACATCACCGCAGTGGCGACCTGCGGCGTGTAGCCCACGAACCACGAGGAGGACACGTCGCCGTCGGCGTTGGTGGCGGTGCCGGTCTTGCCCGCGGCCGGTCGGTTCAGCGCCAGTGCGTTGCGTCCGGTGCCGTTGCGGACCACCTGCTGCATGGCGTAGCTGACGTCGGCGGCGATGTCCTCGGAGAGCACGCGCTCGGTCTTCCTCGGTGCGCGCCACAGCACCTTGCCGTCGGAGGCCCGGGTGACCTTCTTCACCGTGAACCAGTCGTGGTGGAGGCCGCCGTTGGCAATGGTCGCGTAGGCGTTGGCCATCACGATCGGGCTGATCGTCGCCGAGCCGAGAGCGATGGCGTTGTTGGGCTCCAGGCCGGGGGTCTTGCGCGGGACGCCCAGGGCGACGGCCATCTTCAAGATGTCCTCCGGGCCGTTGGGCAGCGACTCGGTGAGGTCGGAGTACGCCGTGTTGACCGACTGCTCCGTGGCCGTGGTCAGGCTGATCGCCGAGCCGTAGTCGTTGCCGGTGCCGGGCCCCTCGTTCACCACCTCGGCGCCGCCCGCGAACTGGTAGGGCGAGTTGCCGTCGAAGGTGTCCTTGAGGCTGAAGCCCGCCTTGAGCCCCGCAGCCAGGGCGAAGGGCTTGAACGCCGATCCCGGAGAGGCCCCGAGCTCGGCCCAGTTGAGCTGGCTCTCGAGGTAGTCCTGGCCGGCGTAGAACCCAAGCAGGGCACCGGTCGTCACGTCGACCGAGGCGGTTGCGACGTGCAGCTTCTTGAGCCCCTGCGGTCGCTCGGCGAGCACGCCGTCCTCAGCGGCCTTCATCGCCTTCTTGGTGAAGGTCGTCTCCACCCGCAGGCCGCCGGAGTCGATCTGGGCCTCGTCGAAGCCGATCCGCTGCAGCTCCTTCTTGACCATCGTGAGCATGAACCCACGCTGCCCGCCGTACATGTTGCTGGTCGCTGGCTTGCCCAGCCTGGGCAGCTTGCCGGTGTACTTGTCGGCCTCAGCGGCGTCGAGCTTGCCCATCGAGACCATGCCCCGCAGGACGTAGTCGTAGCGCTGGATCAGCGCGTCACGTCCCGACGCTCCCCGGTCGGGACTGAGGTAGCTGGGTGAGTTGAGCACCGCAGCCAGCATCGCCGACTCGGGCACGGTCAGGTCCTTGGCCGGCTTGTCGAAGTAGGCGTTGGCCGCGGCCTGGACGCCGTAGGCGCCGCGACCGAAGTAGATGGTGTTGAGGTAGCCCTCGAGGATCGCCTGCTTGCTCTTCTCCTGCTGCACCTTCAGCGAGAGGAACGCCTCCTTGACCTTGCGGCTCAGGGTGCGCTCCTGGCTGAGGTAGAGGATCTTGACGTACTGCTGGGTGATCGTCGAGGCGCCCTGGGTGGAGTTGCCCTTGGCGTTGGAGAACGCCGCGCGCACGATGCCCTTGGGATCGATGCCGCTGTTGGAGTAGAAGGTGCGGTCCTCGGCCGCGATCACGGCATCCTGCATCGACTTGGGGATGTCGGCGAGCGGGATCGACTCGCGGTTCTGCTCGGCGAAGCGGCCCACCTTCGACTTCCCGCCGGAGTAGTACACGAACGTCGACTGGGCCTCGAAGGCCTTGTTGGCGTCGGGGATGGCGGTGTTGCGGTAGGCGAAGTAACCGATCGCGGTCAGGATCAGGGTGGAGACCAGCCCGGCGACCAGCAGCCACTTGAGGAACGCCCGGACCCGCATCCAGGGGGTGCGCGGCGCCGCGTCCCTGCCGCCGGCGGTGCCCCTGCCGGAGCCCCTGCCGGAGCCGCGGCCAGAACCGGTGCCCGGGCTCGTTCCCGCTGCCTTCGCTGGTCGGCCGGCCGCCTTCTTGGAGGCAGTCCCGGACCCGGTGGCCGGTTTCCTGGCCGCGGGATTGCTTCGGTTACCGCTCACTACACGCTCTTTCGGGTTGCTGCGACGTCGGTCTGCTGACGAAGGGTACGGGCTGGGCCCACGGGCCGGGAACGGTTGCCGGCGTCGGTGCGTCGGTTGGCCCACGATATATCGATGCGATAGATTGAGGCGATGTAACAGCCGCAGGGTCGTACCCGCGACGGACGCACGGTGAGGAGGTCAGCGATGGTCAGCAAGGCAGCCACGCTCGAGCTGGCCGTCCTCGGCCTGCTGCATGACTCCCCGTTGCACGGGTACGAGCTGCGCAAGCGGCTCAACCTGCTGCTGGGCTGGACCCGGCTGCTTTCCTACGGTTCGCTGTATCCCGCGCTCAAGCGCATGCTACGCGCCGGCCTGGTGACCGAGGTGGCCACGGCCCCGCTGGGCGTCTCGCGACGCCAGCGGATCGTCTACCAGATCACCCCTGCCGGGACCGAGTACTTCGGCGCCAAGATCACCGACGTGGGTCCCTCCGCCTGGGAGGACGAGGACTTCAACATGCGGTTCGCGTTCTTCTCGCGGACCGACTCCGAGGTCCGCCTGCGGATCCTGGAGGGTCGACGGTCGCGCCTGCAGGAGCGCCTCGACCGCGTCCGCACCAGCCGTGGTCCGGCCGGCGAGGACCGCTACGTCAGCGAGCTGCAGCGCCACGCCATCGAGTCCGTCGAGCGCGAGGTGCGCTGGCTGACCGACCTGATCGCCGCGGAACGGGGTCCCGAGCCGCGGTCCGGCTCGCCCTCGGCCACACCTGCCACGGGGCCGCCGGGAGGGCCAACGAGCTGGTCCCCGCCCCCCAACCCGACCTCACCGTCGACCGCACCAGCAGCAAGCACCCAGCCAGAGCACCAGTCGTGAACGAGAAGGAGAACCTCATGGGATCGGTACGAGTAGCCATCGTGGGAGCGGGCAACTGCGCCAGCTCCCTCATCCAGGGAGTCGAGTACTACAAGGACGCCGACCCCGCCGGCTCCGTGCCCGGCCTCATGCACGTGATGTTCGGCGACTACCACGTCAAGGACGTGGAGTTCGTCGCGGCGTTCGACGTCGACGCCAAGAAGGTCGGCTTCGACCTCTCCGACGCGATCAACAACTCCGAGAACAACACGATCAAGTTCAGCGACGTGCCCCCGACCGGGGTGATCGTGCAGCGCGGCCACACGCTCGACGGCCTCGGCAAGTACTACCGCGAGACGATCGAGGAGTCTGACGCCGAGCCGGTCGACGTCGTCCAGGTGCTCAAGGACGCCCAGGCGGACGTGCTCGTGTCCTACCTGCCCGTGGGCTCCGAGAACGCCGACAAGTTCTACGCCCAGTGCGCCATCGACGCGGGCGTGGCCTTCGTCAACGCGCTGCCCGTGTTCATCGCCTCCGACCCCGAGTGGGCCAAGAAGTTCGAGGACGCCGGCGTCCCGATCATCGGCGACGACATCAAGTCCCAGGTCGGCGCGACCATCACCCACCGAGTGATGGCCAAGCTGTTCGAGGACCGCGGCGTGGTGCTGGACCGCACCTACCAGCTCAACGTCGGCGGCAACATGGACTTCAAGAACATGCTGGAGCGCGACCGCCTGGAGTCCAAGAAGATCTCCAAGACCCAGGCCGTGACCTCGAACATGTCCCACGACCTGGGCGCCCGCAACGTGCACATCGGTCCCTCGGACTACGTGCAGTGGCTCGACGACCGCAAGTGGGCCTACGTGCGCCTCGAGGGTCGCGCCTTCGGTGACGTGCCGCTGAACCTCGAGTACAAGCTCGAGGTCTGGGACTCGCCCAACTCGGCCGGCATCATCATCGACGCCATCCGTGCGGCGAAGATCGCCAAGGACCGTGGCATCGGCGGCGCACTGCTGTCGGCCTCGTCCTACCTCATGAAGTCCCCGCCGGTGCAGCGCCCCGACGACGAGGGTCGTGCCTCGGTCGAGGCGTTCATCCGCGGCGACGTCGAGCGCTGACCCAGCCGGCGACCTGACGAC
>NZ_JAOPXP010000088.1 GCF_025965085.1 Marmoricola sp. | reverse complement strand
AGCACCAGGAGTCGATCGCCGTGTCGACAGCGCAGCACGCCGGAGTCCTCCGACAGCGTGGAGACGACGTGGTCGATGACCTCGCCTTCGCTGCCCGCATCGTGCCACTCGAAAGTGACATCCATGCTGTCGCCGCTGATCAGCCGGACACGAAGCACAATGCGATCCATCTCCGCACACTAGACGCGCGTAGCGCCCTTCGCTGAGATGCTCCGCGCGATGCACCCTTCGAGAGGGGTGCGCTCAGAGGGAGGCGGCAATCAGCGCGGTCGGCCGGAGCTTCTGCTTCTGGACCCGCGGCGTCGTCTCGCTCCGGAACAGCTTGGCGATCTGTGCCGGCGCGTTGCGCACGGTGGTCTCCTTCAACCACCCGTTGGGCAGGGACAGCCGCACCACCTTGTGCCAGGCGCTGCCGAGCTGGGTGGCCAGCGGCGCAGCATGGTAGGTGAGCCCGTACCGGTGGAAGACCTCGCGCACGGCGGGAGCGATCTCCTGGTAGCGGCGACTGGGTAGGTCGGGGAAGAGGTGGTGTTCGATCTGGTGCGACAGGTGGCCGCTCATCAGGTGCATGGCCTTGCTGCCAGAGATGTTGGCCGAGCCGAGCATCTGGCGGAGGTACCACTCGCCCTTGCTCTCGGTCTCCGGCAGCGACTCCTGCTCGAAGGCCTCGACCCCCTCTGGGAAGTGGCCGCACATGATCACCGAGTGCGACCAGATGTTGCGCACCACGTTCGCCGTCACGTTGGCTGCGACCGTGCTGCGCCACGACGGCCCAGAGAGCGCGGGGAACAGGATGTAGTCCTTCGTGGCCTGTCGGCCCACCTTGTGCAGGGTCTGTTCGATCCTGGATCGAAGCTCGGGAGTGAGGCCGCGCTTCTGGCGGAGGTGGTCGCCGATCTCCATGTCGTACATCGCGATGCCGTACTCGAAGATGCAGGCGTTGACGAGGTTCCAGAGGGGCTGGACGAGGTAGCGCGGTTTCCAGGGCTGTTCCTCGACGACGCGCATGATTCCGTAGCCCAGGTCGTTGTCCTTGCCGAGGATGTTCGTGAACGTGTGGTGCTGGACATTGTGGGCCCGCTTCCACTGCTCGGCCGGAGACGCGTGGTCCCACTCCCAGGTGCTCGAGTGGATCTTCGGATCCCGCATCCAGTCCCACTGCCCGTGCAGGACGTTGTGGCCGATCTCCATGTTGTCCAAGATCTTGGCGACGGCGAGGCATGCGGTGCCGAGCACCCACGCCGGCCGGTAGCGGCTCGCGAGCAGGAGCACGCGTCCGGCCATCTCGAGCTTGCGCTGGGCGTCGATGACGCGCCGGATGTACGCCGCATCTCGCTCCCCGCGGCTCTCCAGGACCGACATCCGGATGTGGTCGAGCTCGCGGCCGATGGCCTCGACGTCTGCGAAGGTCAGGTGAGCCACCGGTTTGCGGGCCATGTTCTCGAGCGCAGTCACAGCGGCAAACGTACCCGGGCACTCGACGCCCATGCCCATGGCCGTCCCTCGAGGGCACGCGGGACGAGCAAGTGTCGTGGTCTGTGTGTGTGGGGCTGCCGCCGCGGCCATGAGAGGCCGTTTACTGCTCACCAGTTGCAGGAAGCCTCGTCGGTCAGCGCCTACGGCAGCATCTTGTACACGTCGACTGGTGTCTCCTCGGGCGGCGTCGCGAATCCGCCCTCGATGCCGGCCTGCATCCGGGGCACAAGGATCTCGTCGCGGAACTTCTCCCAGCTCGCCCGCGACTCGTGCACGGCCATGATCGTCCAGCCGTCCGGCGAGGGACCGGCGGCGTGGAAGATCTGACCTTCGGGTAGCTCGTCGGCGCTGGGATGGACAGCAGCAATCGAGGCCTCGTACTGCTCTTTGGTGCCCCCGGGAAAGTGATGCACGACTCCGTACGCCATGACCCTCTCGTCTCTACTCGTGAGCCACGCCAACCGTTGGCGTGGTGACAGATGACCGTGCTCGTGCCCGGGCGCGCGCACGTCGCCGAGTTCGGGCGGTGCTGCCATCCACCAACGACGCTAGCCCGGTCGGATGGTGGCCACAACGACGCCACTAGACCAGCGCGCGAGTGGGAAAACGGCGATCCTCTTGCTGTGGGATGTCTGTCCCATGGGCGAAGTCGGAGCGGTAGCTCCTCGCGCGAGAAGGGGCACACTCGCTCGACTAGGGAGCAGGGCGCGCCGAGCCGACCTTGTCACCCCACGCGGCACGGGCACCCGAGTCCCCGACCCGAAAGACCTGTACCCCCGAGGCGAGAGCCGCGACCACGGCCAGGAGTGCGACTCCGGTGACCAGGTGGCGGGCGCTGGTGCGCTCGTCCGTTCCTTTCGTACGTGCGCGCCTGCCCCTGCGGTCGAGGACGACCAGGGCGACGCCAAGCACCAGCAGCGGAAGGGCGAACCAGATGAGCTGGTCGCCCAGCGAAGCGTGGCTGCCGGGGTCGCCGACGCGCTTCTCGAACGAGTCCCCGCTTGCAGTGGCCACGGGGACCAACGCGGTCGCCACTGCGGTGACCCCGACGACCAGGGGTCCGTACTTCCCCCGCCACCCAGGACGTACGGCGATGGCGATCGTGCCCAGGATGGCCAGGGGCAGCAGCACGACCACGGCGTGAACCACCAATGGGTGCAGGGGTATCCCGTTGAAGGTATCGAACATCAGACGTCTCCTCGAGAGTCAGCGCTGAGCATGCCGCATGGGAGCGACACGGTGCCAACACCGGCCTGACCACAGCCTGACTGCCCGCTCGCCGGAGCCGTCGGGGCCGTCAGGTGTCCTCGCCGAGGCATCGGTCGTCTGGGTCGATGGCTCGCACGATGCGCTTGCCGATGGTGGTGAGCTGGCCGGTCTGCGCCTTGGTGAGCGGGTCGAAGACGAGCCGCCGGACTTCGCTGACGTGGCCCGGGGCGGTGGCGACCACCTTGTCCCAACCGGTGTCGGTGAGGATGGCGAGGGTGTAGCGGCCGTCGGCGGGGTCGGGGGTACGGCGTACCCAGTGCTTCTTCTCCAGGCGCGACACGACCTGGGACAGCCTCGACAGCGAGCCTTCGGCAAGGACGGCGAGATCACTCATCCGCAGGGTGCGCTCAGGTGCTTCCGAGAGGGCGGCCATCACCGTGTACTCGAAGTGGCTGATGCCGGCATCGCGGCGCAGCTGGCTGTCCAGGGCGGGTAGCAGCCGGGTGGTCATGCTGGCCAGCGTCAGCCACGCCTGCCGCTCCTCGGCGTTGAGCCAGTGCACCTCGTCGATCGTGTCCACGTCTGGATGGTAGCGGGTCTGCGCTTCAACGATGAAGTGAAAGCTGGCGAGAATGACTTGAAGCGTGAAGTGATGGAGGCTACGATTCACTTCACAAGTGAAGTCGCAGACCCTCGAGGAGAACCTGATGAACGTCGTGTTGTGGATCATCGCCGGTCTGCTGGCCGCAGCCTTCGTGGCCGCGGGTGCGATGAAGCTGATCCAGCCGAAGGAGAAGCTCGCCGCGGCCGGAATGGGCTACGTGGAGGACTTCAGCGCGGGGGCGGTGAAGGCCATCGGCGCCCTCGAGGTACTGGCTGCGATCGGACTGATCCTGCCCGCCGCCCTCGACATCGCCCCGGTGCTGGTGCCGATGGCCGCGCTCGGCCTGGTGCTGCTGATGATCGGCGCGGCGATCACCCACCTGCGTCGTGGCGAGAGCCAGATGATCGTGATCAACCTGGTCCTCCTCGCGCTCGCCGCCGTCGTGGCGTGGGGCCGCTTCGGCCCGGAGTCCTTCACCGGATGACCCATGGGCCCAGCCCCACCCGAACGCGCACGAGCACCGAAGGGAAGCGCCGTCATGCGCTCACGACCGGCCCGGCCCTTCCAGCCCACGAGAGCGAGGCCTTGTGATGACCAGCCAGACCAGCGACCCGTTCCGTCCGGCAGTGCCCGCCGGCGCCTACGACGACCTCCTTGCGCGGGTCCTGCCGCAGGCACGTGGCCAGCGGACCTGGGAACCCGACGACGGTCCGCTGCCGGCCCTCTTCGTCAGCCACGGCGCTCCACCCACCCTCGACGACCCCCAGTGGCTGGACGACCTGTTCACCTGGGCACAGACCATGCCCAAGCCGCGTGCGATCGTCGTGGTGTCCGCGCACTGGGAGAACACGCCGCTCGCCATATCCGGCGCCGCGGCCGGCACTCCGTTGTACTACGACTTCGGCGGCTTCCACCCCCGCTACTACACCCTGCAGTACGCCTCGCCGGACGCCACCGACCTGGCCAGACGTATCGCCGCCACACTGAGCGACACCACCCCGCTGCACCAGCACGTCAACCGGGGCCTCGACCACGGCGCCTTCATCCCGCTGATGGCGATGTACCCTGCCGCAGACGTACCCGTCGTCCAGCTCAGCATGCCGAGCCTGGCCCCAGAAGCGCTGCTCGGGCTCGGTGGCAGGCTCCGGCAGCTCCGCGACGAGGGCATCCTCGTCATCGGGTCGGGCTTCATGACCCACAGCTTCGCCGTCATGCGCAAGCCGTCCGCGCGGACACACACCATCGCCTTCGACGAATGGGCCGCTGACGCACTCGCGCGCGGAGACGTCGATGCGCTGACCGACTACCGCAACAAGGGTCCGGGCGCCGCAGTCTCCCACCCGACCGCCGACCACTTCGTGCCCCTGCTGCTCACCCTCGGCGCTGCCACCATCCCCGGCGACCCCGCCAGGACCGCCATCGACGGCATCTGGTTCGGCAACTCCATCCGCTCCGTCCAGATGGCCTAGCGTGCTCACTGCCCTCTGGGCCGGGGGTGGTTCAATCGTGGCTCAAGGGCTGTGTCGGCCCGCTCGGTCCGTATCGAAAGGCCACCCCTGTGCACCTGGGCGTCGACAGCTTCGTCTCCACCGTGACCGACCCGACCACCGGCGACGTGATCGGGCCGGCCGAGCGCATCGAACACCTCCTGGAGGAGATTGCACTCGCCGACCGGATCGGGCTCTACTCCTTCGGCATCGGCGAGCACCACCGCAGCGAGTACTACGACTCCGCGCCGGCAGTCCTGCTCGCGGCCGCGGCTGCCCGCACGGAGCGCATCCGGCTCGGCAGCGCTGTGACGGTGTTGAGCGCTGCCGACCCGGTGCGGGTGTTCCAGGAGTTCGCGACCCTCGACCTCATCTCCAGGGGCAGGATCGACCTGGTGGTGGGCCGCGGCTCCTTCACCGAGGCCTTCCCGCTCTTCGGTCTCGACCTCTCCGACTATGACTCGCTCTTCAGCGAGAAGCTCGAGCTGCTGCTGCGCATCCGGGACGAAGCCGAGGTGACGTGGTCGGGGCAGCACCGGCCGGCCTTGGTCCGGCAGAGCGTCTACCCGCGCCCGATGCAGGACCCCCTTCCGATCTGGGTCGGTGTGGGTGGGACCCCGGAGTCCTTCGCTCGTGCCGGGCTGCTGGGGCTGCCGCTGATGGTCGCGATCATCGGCGGCGAGCCCCGCCAGTTCGCTCCGCTCGTCGACCTCTACCGGCGCGCGGGGGCTCAGGCCGGCCATTCGCCGGACAAGCTCCAGGTGGGCTTGCACGTGTTCGGGTTCGTCGCGGAGACCGCTCAGGCAGCGGCCGACACGATCTACCCGGGCTGGGAGGAGATGTTCACCAAGGTCTCCCGGGAGCGAGGTTTCCCTCCGCCGAGCCGGCAGCAGTTCGACGCGACCTCGGGGCCGAACGGCGCCTTCTTCCTGGGCGATCCGCAGACGGTGGCCGACAAGATCCACCGTGTCTCCCGACAGCTGGGTGGGGTGGACCGGCTGTCCTTGCAGATGACCAACCCGCGGCTGGCCCACAACGACCTGCTCCGCGGTATCGAGCTGCTCGGCACCGAGGTCGCGCCGCTGGTGACCACGGCGTAGCTTCGGCGGTCGTGGCACGCGGCCCGGGTGTCAGGTACCGGTGTGGTGGTTGCCGGCCGCAGGCGCGGTCTGGGGTCCGAGGGACGGCCCCGTGTCCCAGAGAGTCCTCGGTTCGTGGGGCAGGGCGTCAGTGCTCTCGCCGCCAGAACGTGCCGGGTCGCGAGGCGTTCAGCCGATCGACGTGCCGAGGACGGGGATGTCCCCGGGAAGGGCACTCAGCGAGCGCGCACCACGGCAGTGCGGGACGACTGGACGGTGCCCTGGCCGACGCCCTTGCGGACCGCCGTGACCCGGACACTGATCCGCTTGCGGACGTCGGCGCCCCTGAGCCGGTAGACCGGGGAAGTGGCGTGCCTGACGGCGACACCGTCGCGGAGCCACTGGAAGCGCACCGTGGTGGGTGCGAGGTTCCAGCGGCCCCGCGTCGCCCGGAGGACCGCGCCCTTCCGGGCTGCGCCACGGACCACGGGGGAGCCGGTGGCGACCAGTCGGGTCGTGGCCGCAGGCGCGGGGGACGCCAGGGGCTTCGGGGCCGGAGGAAGGGAGGCGGCGGGCGCCGGGGTGACGCCGGGATCGAGGGGGAGGACGAGGTCCGGGACCTGACGGTGCTCGCCGGGCGTCGTGTTGATGTAGAAGTTCGGCTCGGCCATGCTGCCGCCGCCGAGCCAGTCCGAGGCCGTCCCGTCCAGGGCAACGCCCATCACGCCCGTCTCGTAGCCCGCCGGAAGGATGACGGTGTACTCACCGGAGTCCGGCGTCACGATGGGTGCGGCCGTCAGCGGCCGCAGGCCGCCGTCGTTGTTGATCGCGGGTACGACCAGCGCGGAGAGGGCCGTTCCGGTGCGGTCGGTGACCCGTCCGGTGACGTACGCCGGGGCCGGGACGTCGAGGTCGACGCCGGTCAGCGTGCCCCCGGCACCCGGCTGGACCGGCACCGCCGTGTCGGCCTCGAACCCGTCGCCGTACCAGTAGCCGTAGTCGTGGTCGCCGTAGCTCGTCCGGAGCTTGACCGGCTCACCGGCCGGCGCCTGCACGGTGTAGGTGCCGTCGTTGGCAACCGTCGCCTCCAGGGAGGCATCCTCGGCCCAGGCGCCGTCCACCTCGCGGTAGACCTCGACGAGGCGCTCGGGGCTCGCCTCGTGGAAGCTGACGGTCCCGGTGATCACCGACGTAGCGGCGACCGCTTCTGCAGAAGCCGGCGGGCCCGTCAGAGCGACCCCGGCCGTCACCAGGGCGAGCACTGTCATCCGCGCCGGACGAATCCGGGACTGTGCGACAAGAAGGGTTGAAAGCGACATACCCGGAGGTTAGGTGCCTTACCTCAGGGCGTCGATCCGCTCGGACACCCCGGTCTAGTGCAGTTCGGAGACATGCGCGCGCAATCGCCACGTGACCCTCGGGGATGCGCTAGACGACGCCGCCCGGGCCTGGATCAGCCCCGTAGCCGCGCCATCCAAGCCTCGATCTCGCCCGGGTCGCGGGGCAGCGCCGCCGAGAGATTGCGCGCGCCTTCGGGCGTCACGACCACGTCGTCCTCGATCCGGATGCCGATGCCGCGCAGCTCCTCGGGAACGAGCAGGTCGTCCTCCTGGAAGTAGAGCCCGGGCTCCACCGTGAGCACCATGCCCTCCTCGAGGTCGCCGCCGGGGTAGATGCGGGTGTCGGCGGTGGCGCAGTCGTGCACGTCCATGCCGAGCATGTGGCTCGTGCCGTGCAGCGTCCACCGGGCGTAGACCCGGCTGTCGGGGGACAACGCCTCCTCCGCGGAGACCGGCAGCAGGCCCAGGTCCTCCAGACCGTGCGCGAGCACCGACATCGCGGCTTCGTGAGCGGCCCGGAACGCTGCGCCGGGGCGTACGGCGTCGAGGCCGGCCTGCTGGGCGGCCAGCACCAGCGAGTACAGGTCGCGCTGCACCGGGGTGAAGGTCCCGTCCACGGGCAGGGTACGGGTCACGTCAGCCGTGTAGAGCGACGATGCCTCGGCGCCCATGTCCAGCAGCAGCAGGTCACCAGGCGTGACCGGCCCCGAGTTCTCGATCCAGTGCAGCGTGGTCGCGTGTCGCCCGCCACCCACGATGGAGTCGTAGCCGATGTCGTTGCCCATCGCGCGGGCGCGGCGGAAGAAGGTCCCCTCGATCCAGCGCTCGCCGTGCTCCAGCACGCGGTCCCACTCCCGCACGGAGTCCTCGAACCCGAGCGTGGTGATGTCACAGGCTGTCTGCAGCTCCGCGATCTCCCACTCGTCCTTGACCAGTCGAAGCTCGGAGAGGACACGTGCGAGCTCGGTGTCCCGCCCACCGTCGCCCCAGACCAGGCGGTCGACGCGGGGGTCGACGCCACGCAGGACGCGGGTCTTCGCCGACCCGGACAGGTGGTGGGGCAGGTCGTCGATGTGGCGGGTCTGCACGCCGAGCGCGGCGCTGATCTCCTCCAGCGAGGGCCGGCGGCCGACCCACAGCTCGCCGTACTGCCGGTCGCGGAAGAACTCGTCGGTGTCCCGCGAGCTGCGCGGTCGGGCGTAGAGGACCGCGTCGCCGTCCTCGATGACGAGCACGGCGTCGCTCGTCTGGTTGCCGGAGAGGTAGGTGTGGGCGGTGTCGGAACGGAACCGGTAGTCGGTGTCGTTCGAGCGGACCTTGAACCCGCCTGAGGGGATCACGAGCCGCTCGCCCGGGAACTGCTCGCCGAGCCTCCGTCGTCGCGCGCGGGCCCAGTCGGTCACCGGGTGGACCGGGACCTCCAGGCCGCGGTCACCCCAGCCGGTGCGCATGAAGGCGGCGTAGGCCTCGGGGACCGCGGGGTCGTGGCTCTCGGTGTGGCTCTCGCTGCTGCTCTCCGGAGGGTTTTCGGTGCTGGTGTCCGTCGCGTCAGTCACGGTGACACTCTACGACCGGAGCATCGTTACGCTACGCCCATGCAGAGACGCCGCAGCTCCGCCGCATTCACCATCGTCGTGACGGTCGTGATGCTCATCGGAGCGGCCGCGATGAGCCTGATCCTGCTCGTCTCGGGCGCGCCCGGAGCGCTCGTGGTGGGGGTGCTGCTCGCCGCGGTGCCGCTGGCGCCGCTGATCAGCACCTACATGTGGCTCGACCGCTACGAACCCGAGCCGCGGTCTCTGCTGGTCCTCGGCCTCGGCTGGGGCGCGTTCGTCGCGACGTCCGGAGCGCTGCTGCTGCAGCTCTTCGACAGCCTGGTCTTCCAGACCCAGGACGTCTTCACGGCCACGGTCGTGGCGCCGATCACCGAGGAGGCGGCCAAGGGACTCTTCATCCTGCTTCTCCTCTTCTTCCGTCGGCACGAGCTGGACGGCGTGCTCGACGGCATCGTCTACGCCGGGATGGTCGGCATCGGCTTCGCCTTCACCGAGAACATCCTCTACCTGATGTCGGCCTACATGGGCGACGGCGGCCAGGCGGGCGGACTCGGCGGCGCCGTCGGGCTCTTCATCGTGCGCTGCCTCTTCAGCCCCTTCGCGCACCCCTTCTTCACCGCCTTCACCGGCATCGGCATCGGACTCGCCGTCACGGCGCGCAGCAAGGGCGTGCGGGTGGTGGCGCCGGTGCTCGGCTACGTCGCTGCGGTCGCTGCCCACGCCGCATGGAACGCCTCGCTCAGCCTGGACGACGGCCGCAACGCGATCGCCACCTACGTCTTCTTGATGGTGCCCGCCTTCCTGCTCCTCATCGGCTTCGCGATCTGGTGGCGCCGCCGCGAGGGTGGGGTGCTCACGACCGCGCTCGGTGACTGTGCGCAGCGAGGCTTCCTCGACCCTGCCGAGATCCCGTGGCTCGCCCGGATCCCGGCGCGCCGCTTCGCCCGGAGGTACGCCGAGAAGGTCGGTGGCAAGGCCGCCCGTCGCACGATGGTTGCCTACCAGAACGAGGCAGTGGAGCTCGGCTTCCTGCACAGCCGCTACCTGCGCGGCGTACCCCCGCCGGACTTCGCCTCGATCGGCCAGGAGCACGTCGAGCGGATGCGGGCGCTGCGTCCCGGCGTGCTGTGGCCGCAGCCGACCGGTGACCGTCGACCGGTGCAGATGCCCACCGTTCCCGGGAGCCGCGGGACAGGGCACGGAGCGCCGCAGTGACCCACGCCGGGCACCCATCGGGGGGGCAGTCCGGAGAGGCTGCCGGTCGACCCCAGGGGAGCGACGGCTCCGTCCAGATGCTCACGACGCTCAGCGGGCTGCGCGAGGTGCTGGAGCACGCGCAGTTCCCGCTGGAGCTGCCGGGCGCCGCCGAGAGCCGTGCCGTCCGCGCGGAGATGATCGACCAGCTCGAGGACTACGTGCTGCCGCGGCTGGTGGAGATCGACGCGCCGCTGCTCGCTGTCGTCGGCGGGTCCACGGGCGCCGGCAAGTCGACGCTGGTCAACTCCCTGGTGGGGGAGCGGGTCAGTGAGCCCGGCGTACTCCGGCCCACGACGCGGTCGCCGGTGCTCGTCCACCACCCCGAGGACGCGCGGTGGTTCGACCAGCAGCGCATCCTGCCCGAGCTCGAGCGCACCACCCGAGCCACCACCGACCCGGGAGCCCTCCAGCTCGTCTCGTCGAGTGCGATCCCGCAGGGTCTGGCGCTCCTGGACGCCCCCGACATCGACTCGGTCGAGGAGCGCAACCGCAGCCTGGCCGCCCAGCTGCTCGCCGCGGCCGACCTCTGGCTGTTCGTCACCTCGGCCGCGCGGTACGCCGACCAGGTGCCCTGGGGCTTCCTCAAGCAGGCGGCCGAGCGCAGCGCCGCCGTGGCGATCGTGCTCGACCGCACCGCGGCCGCGGCGCTCCCGGAGGTGAGCAGCCACCTCGCGAGGATGCTGGTCGACCGCGGTCTCAAGGACTCACCGCTGTTCACCGTGGCCGAGGCGCCGCTCGACGACGACGGGCTGCTCCCCGCGTCCTCGGTCGCCGACATCCGGGCGTGGCTCAGCGACCTGGGCGCCGACGTCGAGGCCCGCAACGGGGTGGTGCGCCAGACCCTGGACGGCGCGGTGCGGTCCATCGCCCGCCGTGCCCACGACCTCGCCGACGCCTGCGTGGCCCAGTCGGAGATGCGGGCCCGCCTCGAGCGCGACGTACACGCGTCCTACGACCAGGCGATCGCCGACATCGACAAGGGTTCGGCCGACGGCACGCTGCTGCGAGGCGAGGTCCTCGCCCGCTGGCAGGAGTTCGTCGGCACCGGCGAGCTGCTGCGCAACCTGGAGAGCAGGATCGGCTGGCTGCGGGACCGGATCACCAACGCCGTCAAGGGAAAGCCGCAGCAGGCCGAGCGGGTGACCGTGGCCGTCGAGTCCGGCCTGCAGACCCTGGTCCTGGAGCACGCGGAGGCCGCCGCCGAGCGGGCTGACGCCTCGTGGCGCTCCCTGGCCGCGGGCACCCAGATCCTCGAGGTCGGCGGCCCGGACCTGTCTCGTGCCTCCCGCGACCTCCGCGCCCGCGCCGAGCGCATGGTCCGCGACTGGCAGTCCGGAGTGCTCGACCTGGTGCGCAGCGAGGGTGCCGACAAGCGCACGACGGCGCGCTTCCTGGCCTACGGCTTCAACGGTCTCTCCGTCGCGCTCATGGTGGTGGTCTTCGCCTCGACGGGTGGTGTGACCGGCGCGGAGGTCGGTATCGCCGGCGGCTCCGCGGTGCTCGGCCAGAAGCTGCTCGAGGCCGTGTTCGGCGACCAGGCCGTACGCCGGCTGGCGCTCGCCGCCCGTCGTGACCTCGCCGTCCGCGTCGAGGCACTGATGGACGAGGAACGGCAGCGTTTCGTCTCCCGGCTCGACGCCCTCGACGTGCCGACGGACTCCTCCGAGCGGCTGCGCGCGCTGGCCCGCACGGTCGACGACCTCCGGTTCGCCACCCCGCGGAGCGCCTCGTGAGCGGGCTGGTGGCGAGCGCCCGGAAGGTGCTCGGTCGGGGTGCGCCCCTGGATGCCCGCGTCGAGGGTCTCGAGCAGGCAGTGGCCTCCGGGCGAGGACGCCTGGACGACACCGTCGTCGAGTCGGCCTCCCGAGTGGTCGAGCGCGCCGGTGCTCGTCTGCGGCTCTCCGCGGCCCACACCGTCGTCGCCCTGGCCGGCGCCACAGGCTCGGGGAAGTCCTCCACGTTCAACGCGCTGACCGGGCTCGACCTCGCTGCCGTGGGCGTACGCCGGCCCACGACGTCGTCGGCCACCGCCTGTATCTGGGGCACCGACGCCGCGGGGGGCCTGCTGGACTGGCTCGACATCCCGCAGCGTCACCGGGTGCTGCGCGACTCGATGCTCGACCGGCAGCAGGACAAGACCCTCGACGGGCTGGTGCTGCTCGACCTTCCCGACCACGACTCCACCGAGGTGAGCCACCATCTCGAGGTCGACCGGCTGATCGGCATGACCGACCTGATGGTCTGGGTCCTCGATCCGCAGAAGTACGCCGACGCGGCCATCCACGACCGCTTCCTCAAGCCTCTGGCCTCGCACGCGGAGGTGATGCTGGTCGTGCTCAACCGCATCGACGAGGTGCCCGAGGACCGTCGAAGCAGCATGCTCGACGACGTCCGCCGCCTGCTCGAGCTCGACGGCCTCGGTGGTGTCCCGGTGCTGACAACCTCAGCGCGCACAGGTGAGGGAATCCCTGAGCTGCGCCGCGCCATCGGCAGGAGGGTCGCGGACAAGGCCTCGTTCCGGGCCCGGCTGGCCGGTGACGTCTCCGACGCGGCCGCGAAGCTGTCGGCGCACAGCGGCGACGCCCAGCCCCGCGAGCTCGCGGCCAGGGACCAGCGCGACCTGGTCGAGTCACTCGCCGCCGCGGCCGGCGTCCCGGTCGTGGTGGAGGCCGTACGCCGGGCCAGCGCAGTCCGGGCGCGACAGGCCACCGGATGGCCGCTGACCGCCTGGTTCTCCCGGCTCAAGCCCGACCCGCTGAGACGCCTCCATCTCGACCGGGGCACCTCAGGCAAGGACCTGGTGGCAGCGGCACGATCATCCATGCCCACCACCGACCAGGTGCAGCAGGCCCGGGTGGAGACGACCGTCCGCGACCTGTGCGACGACGCCTCCCAGGGGTTGACCCAGCCGTGGGTCCGGTCGGTCCGTCGCGCCTCGACCTCGCGGTTCGCCGACCTCGGTGACCGGCTCGACCGGGTCGTCACGACCACCGACCTGGGCGTTGGCGGGACGCCGCTGTGGTGCCGCGGCGTACGGGTGCTGCAGTGGGCTCTGTTCCTGACGGCGCTGGCGGGGGGCCTGTGGCTCGGCGTGCTCGCCGGCACCGCCTACCTACAGATGCCGACACCGGGAACGCCGGACTACCGGGGGTTCCCCGTCCCGACGCTGATGCTGGTGCTCGGGGTGGCTGCGGGCATCCTGCTGGCGCTGCTCTCGCGAGCGCTGATCTCGGTCGGCTCCGCTTCGCGGGCACGGCGGGCCGACAAACGGCTGCGCGCCGGTGTCGCGGAGGTGGCCGAGGAGCTGGTCATCGCCCCGGTGTCGGCCGAGCTGGCGGCGTACCGGACGACGTGGGAGGGCCTGCGCAGGGCGCGCGGCTGACCGCTTCGCACGCACAGCCCCCAGTCCGGGCCCTCCGTCCACAGGCCACGGGCTTCGCGACCCGGACCGTCCCCGGATGCGGGTGGACTGTCTCCCACGAACGCTGAGGAGGCAATGGATGAACGAGTCGTATGTGACCTTGCAGGGATGGGTCGGGGGAGACGTGGACGTGCGAGACGTGGGGGACACCCAGTGCGCGTCCTTCAGGGTGGGGTCGACGCCCCGCTACAACAAAGCAGGCACGTGGGTGGACGGCCAGACGTCGTGGTTCACGGTGAACTGCTGGCGGGGGCTGGGCAGGAATGTCATCGACTCCGTCAAGCGTGGCGACGCCGTGGTCGTGCACGGCCGGGTCCGGGTGGACGTGTGGGAGCGACAGGACCAGCCCAACTCCGTCACCTGGGTCGTGGACGCGACGTTCGTGGGCCATGATTTGAACAAGGGCACCACCAGCTTCGAGAAGACCGCGCGGGCGACGGCTCGCGACCCGCGGGAGAACGAGGCGGTCCGCGAGATGGTGCACGCCTACGAGGCTGACGGCCCGCAGCTCGATGCCGCAGGTGATCCGGTGAGCCCGGCCGCCTGACCCGCGGGGCGTCCGGCTCTCGTTGGCCCCGTCGGCCCGAATCGGCCCGGATGGGGTCTGACCCGTAGGCTTGCGAATCATGGCTGAATACGTCTTCACCCTCCGCAATGTCCGCAAGGCCCACGGCGACAAGGTCGTCCTCAACAACGTGACGCTGTCGTTCCTCCACGGTGCCAAGATCGGCGTCGTCGGCCCCAACGGCACCGGCAAGTCGACCCTGTTGAAGATCATGGCCGGGCTCGAGCACGCCAACAACGGCGACGCCATCATCGACCCCGAGGCAACGGTCGGCATGCTCCAGCAGGAGCCCCCGTTGACCGAGGGCAAGACCGTCCTCGAGAACGTCGAGGAGGCTGTCGGCGAGATCAAGGCCAAGCTCGACCGCTACAACGCGATCTCCGAGGAGCTCGCAGAGCCGGACGCCGACTACGACACCCTCCTCGCCGAGATGGGTGACCTGCAGACCGACCTCGACCACGCCAACGCGTGGGACCTCGACAGCAGGCTCGACCAGGCGATGGACGCGCTGCGCTGCCCGCCCCCGGACGAGATCGTCGACCACCTCTCCGGTGGCGAGCGGCGTCGGGTGGCGCTGTGCAAGCTGCTGCTGCAGCAGCCGTCGCTCCTGCTGCTCGACGAGCCCACCAACCACCTCGACGCCGAGTCGGTGCAGTGGCTCGAGGGTCACCTGGCGTCGTACCCCGGTGCGGTGCTGGCCGTGACCCACGACCGGTACTTCCTCGACAACGTGGCCAGCTGGATCCTCGAGCTCGACCGCGGCGCGGCCCACCCCTACGAGGGCAACTACTCGACCTACCTCGAGACCAAGAAGGACCGGCTCAAGATCGAGGGTCAGAAGGACGCCAAGCGCGCCAAGATGCTCGAGCGCGAGCTCGAGTGGGTGCGGTCGAACGCCAAGGCCCGCCAGACCAAGAGCCGGTCGCGACTCGCGCGCTACGAGGAGATGGCCGCCGAGGCCGACCGGATGCGCAAGATCGACACCTCCGAGATCAACATCCCCGCCGGTCCGCGCCTCGGTGACATCGTCCTCGAGTCGCACGACCTCACCAAGGGCTTCGACGGACGCACCCTGATGCACGACCTGTCCTTCAGCCTCCCGCGTGCCGGCATCGTCGGTGTCATCGGTCCCAACGGGGTCGGAAAGACGACCCTGTTCCGGATGATCACCGGCGAGGAGAAGCCCGACGAGGGCGAGCTCAAGGTCGGAACCACGGTCAAGATCTCCTACGTCGACCAGAGCCGCGGCGGCCTCGACCCCACCAAGAACGTCTGGGAGGTCGTCTCCGACGGCCTGGACTTCATCAAGGTGGCGAACTTCGAGATGAACTCGCGCGCCTACGTCGCCTCGTTCGGGTTCAAGGGTCCCGACCAGCAGAAGAAGGCAGGCGTGCTCTCGGGTGGTGAGCGCAACCGCCTCAACCTCGCGCTCACGCTGAAGATGGGCGGCAACATGCTGCTGCTCGACGAGCCCACCAACGACCTGGACGTCGAGACGCTGTCCTCACTCGAGGACGCACTGCTGGAGTACCCCGGCTGCGCCGTGGTGACCTCGCACGACCGGTGGTTCCTGGACCGCGTGGCGACCCACATCCTCGCCTGGGAGGGCGACGACGAGGACTCCGGCAGGTGGTTCTGGTTCGAGGGCAACTTCGCGTCGTACGAGGAGAACAAGGTTGAGCGCCTCGGACCCGACGCTGCTCGCCCCCACCGCGTCACGCACCGCCGCCTGACCCGCGACTGACCCGACGATCCTTCCTCAATGCGCCGACGGGCGCCGACGTCCCGCTGTCAGCGGATGTCGGCGTCCTCGGGCTTGCCCTGCAACAGTCGGTCGCTGACATCGTTGAAGATCCGGCCCAGGGCAGCGAAGTCCTCGCTCGACGCGACGTCCACGAGGTGCGCCCGTACGCCGCGCACGTGGGTCGGCGCAGCCTCGACGAGCTTGCGGTGCCCGGCGTCGGTCATCACGGCCTCGACACCTCGCCCGTCGGACTCTGCGGCGGCCCGCTGCACGAGGTCGGCCTTCTCCATCCGCGCGATCGTGTGCGTGACCCGGCTGCGCGAGTGCGACATCGCATCGGCCAGCGACGCCATGCGCATGCGGCCGTTCTCGGTCTCGGAGAGGCGCACCAGGATCTCGTACTCGCTGAAGGAGATCTCGTGCTCCTCGCGCAGCTCCCGGTCGAGCTGGTGCTGCAGCAGCTCGGTGCCCATGATGTAGGCGCGCCACGCGTGCTGCTGGTCCTCGTCGAGCCAGCGCACGTCGGTCCCGCTCCTCATGACGAAAGTCTAGGTGGAGGACGACGAAAAGTTCTCGGGCGTCGGAATAATCGCCCGGAGCGAGTAGTTGAAGCTTGTACTAGACGGTGCGAACAAGACGCATCGACTCCGGACGTGAGGATTGATTCGCATGAGCACCACCACTGACTTCAGCACCGACATCGTGGCCGGCACCTGGAACATCGACGCCAGCCACTCCGAGGTCGGCTTCACCGTTCGCCACCTGATGAGCAAGGTCCGCGGCCAGTTCACGCAGTTCGAGGGCACCCTGACGACGGGCACCTCGCTGGAGGAGACCCGCGCCACGGCCACCATCGACCTGAACTCGATCGACACCCGTGACGAGACCCGGGACGGCCACCTGCGCTCCGCCGACTTCTTCGACGTCGAGAACCACGGTGGGATGACCTTCGTCACCACCTCCTTCGACGGCGCAACGGCCACGGGCGACCTGACCATCAAGGGCGTCACCCGTCCGGTCGAGCTCGATGTCGAGTTCCTCGGCGCCGGCACCGACCCGTGGGGCGGCTCGCGTCTCGGCTTCGAGGCCACCACGGAGATCAGCCGCAAGGACTTCGGCGTGGACTTCAACATCCCGCTCGACGGCGGCAAGCTCCTCATCGGCGACAAGGTCACCATCCACCTCGCCGTGGAGGCCGTGCTCGCCCAGGCCTGACCCGCGCCGCGTCGCCGCCGAGGCGTCGCAGGTTGCCGGCTGAAAACCGCTGAGGCGTCGCAGATTGCTATGAAACACGGCAATCTGCGACGCCTCAGTGCGTGTTGGAGCGCAATCTGTGACGCCTCGGCATCAGGTCAGGAGATGCGCTCCAGGATCATCGCCATGCCCTGGCCGCCGCCGACGCACATCGTGATCAGGCCGGTGGACTTGTCGTGCCACTTCAGGGAGTTCAGCATCGTGTTCTGCAGGCGGGCGCCGGTCATGCCGAACGGGTGGCCCACCGCGATCGCGCCGCCGTTGACGTTGAGGCGGTCGAGGTCGATGCCCAGGTCCTGGTACGACGGGACGACCTGAGCGGCGAACGCCTCGTTGATCTCGACCAGGTCGATGTCATCGATGCTCATGTTCGCGTGCTTGAGCGCCTGCTTGGTCGCCTCGACCGGGCCGAGGCCCATGATCTCGGGCGAGAGTCCGGTCACGCCGGTGGACACGATCCGCGCCAACGGGGTCAGGCCCAGCTCCTTGGCCTTCGTGTCGGACATGATGATGACCGCGGCCGCGCCGTCGTTGAGCGGGCAGCAGTTGCCGGCGGTGACGACTCCGTCAGGACGGAACACGGGCTTGAGACCGGCCATCGCCTCGTAGGTGACGCCCGCGCGGGGGCCGTCGTCCGCGTTGACCACCGTGCCGTCAGGCGTGGTCACCGGGGTGATCTCGTTGGCCCAGAAGCCGTCGGCGATCGCCTTCTCCGCGAGGTTCTGGCTGCGTACGGCGAACTCGTCGAGCTCCTTGCGGTCGAGGCCACGCAGCCGCGCCACGTTCTCGGCCGTCTGGCCCATGGAGATGTAGATGTCGGGCAGTTGGCCGTCCTCGCGCGGGTCGTGCCAGTCCTGGCCGCCCTGAGCGAGCTCGTCCGTCCGCTTCTCCGCCTCCTCGAACAGCGGGTTGCGAGTGCCGGGGAGGTGATCCGAGGTGCCCTTGGCGAAACGGGACACGGTCTCGACGCCCGCCGAGATGAACGCGTCGCCTTCGCCGGCCTTGATGGCGTGGAAGGCCATCCGCGAGGTCTGCACCGAGGAGGAGCAGTAACGGGTGATCGTCGTACCGGGGATCTCGTAGCCGAGCAGCGTCGAGACGACGCGGCCCATGTTGTTGCCGGACTCTCCACCCGGGAGGCCGCAGCCCAGGATGAGGTCGTTGATCGTGGCGGGGTCCAGCTCGGGGATCTTCTCCAACGCGGCCTTGATGATGAGCGCGCTGAGGTCGTCCGGGCGGAAGTCCTTGAGCGAACCCTTGTTGGCGCGTCCGATGGGGGTGCGTGCCGCCGAAACGATCACTGCCTCGGGCATGTGGGGTCTCCAGTCGATGAGGTGTACGCCGCACGGGGGCCGCGCGGTCGGGCGAGAGTCAGCCTAGACGGTGGGTTTCGGGCTCCCAGCGCGGCGCTCGGACGCTGACCCTGCCCTCGGGCAGGCCGGGCCCCTGAGAGGATCTGCGCGTGCCGCACACCTACGAGTGCCTCCTGCGCTGGGCCGACATGGACCTGCTGGGCCACATCAACAACGTGACCTACCTCGACTACGTCACCGAGGCGCGTGAGGCCCTGTTCGCCGGGCTCCCGGCAGGGAGGGCCTCCGTCGCACGTCACCAGGTGGAGTTCGTCAAGCCGCTGGTCTTCCGCCGCGAGCCGGTGCTGGTCGACACCTGGGTCACCGACGTCAGCAGCGACGGGGTCACGCTCGCCCAGGAGGTGTACGACGCGCCAGCGAGCCCGGGAGCGGGGCGAACGCCGCACCTGCGGGCCACGACGGTGCTGGCCCACCGGCTGGAGGAGAGCGAGCGTGACCTGGTCGAGGGCCTCCGGGGCCCGGCGTACGACTGGCGCCCCGTCAACGCAGGGAACCGTTCGCCGGGTGACGTCTTCGACCTCCCGGTGCGCCGGTCGGACATGGACGAGACGGGCCGGGCGCGTGCGGGCATGTTCTTCGAGT
>NZ_JAOPXP010000066.1 GCF_025965085.1 Marmoricola sp. | reverse complement strand
GGTGGCGCACTTCCACTACGTGGTCTTCGGCACGGTGGTGTTCGCGATGTTCGCGGGCTTCTACTTCTGGTGGCCCAAGATGACCGGCAAGATGCTCGACGAGCGCCTCGGGAAGATCCACTTCTGGATGCTGTTCGTCGGGTTCCACACCACCTTCCTGGTCCAGCACTGGCTCGGAGTGGAGGGCATGCCCCGCCGCTACGCCGACTACCTGCCGACTGACGGCTTCACCACGCTCAACCAGATCTCGAGCGTCGGTGCGTTCCTGCTGGGCTTCTCGACGTTGCCGTTCCTCTACAACGTCTACAGGACCAGCCGCACCCCGAAGGTCACGGTCGACGACCCGTGGGGCTGGGGTCGGTCGCTGGAGTGGGCCACCAGCTGCCCCCCGCCGCGGCACAACTTCGTCACCATCCCGCGGATCCGCTCGGAGTCCCCCGCCTTCGACCTCCACCATCCGGAGATCGCGTCGCTGGAGTACGCCGACAACGACAACCTCGACTCATCCGGCGCTCCGGCGGACGCCTCGGAGATGAGCGGTCGCGCCGAGCATCTCCAGCACGGGCAAGACCCAGGTCAGGGTAGTTCCCGGCCTTCCGACCATCTGGACGAGTGAGCCTGCCTCCGGTGTTCTCCCCCGCTCGGGGGCGACCCTCCTCCCGGCAGCCAACGTGGACGGCCGGCTGGGATCTGGACCTTCGACCGAGGGTTGAAGGTTGAGGCCCCCGGGTACATGACTGACATGGAAATCATCTTCGTCATCATCGCGGGCATCATCATCGGCCTGCTCGGCAAGCTTGTCGCTCCCGGCGACAAGGACAACATCCCCATCTGGCTCACGATCCTGTGCGGCATCGGCGGTGTGGTCATCGGCTGGTACATCTACAGCGCCTTCGGTGGCAACGGCAGTCCTGGAGTGGACTGGGTGCGCTGGATCGTCGCGATCATCGTGGCTGCAGTCCTGGTGGTCATCGCGTCCACCGTCACCGGGCGCAACGCAGGGCACCGCACGCGCCCCTGACGCCCCAGCGCCTTCGCCGACGGTCCAACTACGCGGCGGAGCCGTTGTCGTCCAGACCGGTCACGCCGGAATACGGGTGAGCTCGCGCTCGTTGAGGGTGGTGACCGGCCGCCCGTACCCCCGGGCTCCGCCTTCAGCCGCTGCGAGCGGCCACGCGCCGAGAGGCGGACGGCGGTACGGTCCCAGCGAGAACGGCACACGCCCTGCGACTCCTGCCCAGCAGTCGCGGGGCGTGGGTCGTTCCAAGGCCGGGCTCTGCGTCGTGCACCTACCTGGCGGCTCGGACCGGGACTGCTAGTGGGTCTTGGGCGGCCGCCGGCGCCGGTGTTCGAACGTCGCGGAGTGTGGGTCGAACTTCGGGTCGGCGACGAGGTACTGCGCCATCCGACTGTCGTGCCGGTGCGGCGCCGGACGCACGGGTTCGGGAATCACGCGGCCCTCGGCGACGTCCCAGAACCTGTCCGCCAGCGTCCAGATCCGGCGAGCCACCAGGCTGAGGAGTCCGGTGTGCGGCAGCCGCGGATGCGGTCTGGTCGGGCCATGGGTCTCGGCGTCGAACACCCGCCGCGCCAGACCATCGACCTTCACCGGGTCGCCGTGCCTGATCAGACCGTCCACCATCTGACGCTCCAGCCGGTTGTGCTCGCTGAGCTGTGCGTGCGCCGAGTCCCACAGCCCCGGCCACGCCAGGTGGATCGCGTGCGCCTCGCCGTACAGCTTCCCCTTGATCTGCGACAGGGTCAGCTCCAACTGTCGGGCCGCGCGCAGGTAATCGCGGCTGAGCGCCTTCCCCTCCGGCACGGTGCGGCGCACCTGCTCCAGCAGGACGGCGTCGATCGCGGCGAGGTGCCGGCTGGTCGCCGCAATGAACGTGTCCGTTGCTGCATAGTTGTCGCGCGGCCGGCGCGGGTCCCGGTGTGGCAGCAAGGCCTCCCCCAACCGCTCTTCCAGGGACCGTTGCGTCGCATCGATCGTCCGCGCCAAAGAGTCTCCGTGCACCATCGCACTCACCTCGGGGAGGAGTAGTGTCCGGCGCCACTGCGATTGCGCCAGGCCGCTTTCACCCAGTGTGCCCCTGGATGGGGACGAGGCAAAGGGCTGGCATCAAGCGCTCTGCCGCAAGCGCGTGCTGCCTCAGGCGACCGACGTCGGAACTGCGGCCGGACAGCGGGAATCCGCCACGACCGCATCGCGTTGGAAAGAACAGGACCAGCCGCTGTGGTCCGCCTACATGGACGAAGGGATGACCGGCATCACGACGACTACCAACACCCGCAACCATCGTGAGATCGAAGGGCGCGACAGCGTCGGTCTCTACCTCGAGGAGATCGCCCGCACGCCACTGTTGGACGCCGCGACCGAGGTCGAGCTGTCCAAGACCATCGAGGTGGGCCTGTTCGCCGCGGCGCTCCTCGAGCAAGGTCGTGTGGGTCGCCGCAAGGGCGGCGCGCCCAAGTCGGCGACCGAGGACGAGCTCCGGTGGTTGGTCGAGGAGGGCGAGCGGGCGAAGCAGCGTTTCATCAACGCCAACCTGCGCCTCGTGGTCTCGATCGCCCGCAAGTACGGCCGCAGCCAGATGCCCATGCTCGACCTCATCCAGGAGGGCAACACCGGCCTGATCCATGCGGTCGAGAAGTTCGACTACGCCAAGGGCTACAAGTTCTCCACCTACGCCACCTGGTGGGTACGCCAGGCGATCACGAGGGGCATCGCGCAGCAGGCGCGCGTGGTCCGGCTGCCGGTCCAGGTCATCGAAGAGCTCAACCAGGTGGGTGCGGTGCGTCGCAACCTCGAGCGCCAGCTGGGTCGCATCCCAGACCCGGCGGAGATCGCCGGCGAGCTCGACATGAGCGTGGAGCGGATCCTGGACCTGATGTCGTGGGGTCGTGAGCACGTCAGCCTCGACGCCCCGCTCGACGAGGACGGCGACACCTCGCTGGGTGACCTGATCGCCCATGAGAGCTCGCCGGGCCCCGACCTGACGGTCCTCGACGCCGAGTCGCGTGACCGTCTGGAGACCTTGGTCGGGCTGCTCGACGACCGCTCCGCCGACATCGTGCGCTCCCGCTACGGCCTCGTCGACGGACGCCAGCCCAGGCTGGCAGACATCGGCCACCGGCACGGGATCTCGGCAGAGCGCGTGCGTCAGCTGGAGCGGGAGGCGATCGCCAAGCTGCGCCGGCTCGCCGACCCGGACCTCGCGGCCTGACGCGTCACCGAGCCCGAGTGCAGGTGGACCCCTGAGGGCAGGTCGAAGGTCTGACGTGTCGTCTCAAAGGCCCGTCCCACATGTGCCGGATCTCGCGGATGCATCCGCTGCGCGGATCCTCCAGAGCCGGCTCGGAGGAGGCTTGTGGGAACTCGCCGCGGGGAGCATCGTGGAAGGTATCCAACCCTGGTCCGCAGGAAGGGAATGCACCATGACGACGGGGCACACAGAGGGTACGGACCACGAGCACCTAGCCGGGGACGGTTGCGCCACGGTCCAGCACGACGACCATCTCGACCACGTGCACGGCGACGAGCGTCATGCCGAGGAGAAGACCCACGCCGACCACCGGGGCACCCACTCGGACGGTGACGGCTGCGAGACCGTGCAGCACGGTGACCACGAAGACCATGTCCACGACGGTCACCGGCACTACCAGCACGGCGACCACGTCCACGAGCACTGAACGCCCTTCCGTACCGGCCTGGCAGCCGAGCGACGGGCGACCACGTGGCAGTCGAACAAGGACCAACGTTCAGCGAGCCGGGAGCACTTCGAAGGCCGGGTGGTGTTCATACCGATGGCACCGTCGCCGACGTCGTCGCTGGCACCTCGTCACCCGTGAACTCCGGCTCGGCGGTCGGCCCGGAGGTCCCTGAGACCGGTCCGGTTGCACGTGCCTGCATCCCGCTCCTCCCACAGCCGAATGTGGCACGATCTCGCAGATGACCAGCAGACCCGCCGCGGCGCAGTACCTGCGCGACCTCGCTCGGCTGCGCCGCGTTCGCGACCGGATCGACCGGGAGTATGCGCAGCCGCTG
>NZ_JAOPXP010000063.1 GCF_025965085.1 Marmoricola sp. | reverse complement strand
GTGCTGGTGACAGCCGTCGTGACCAGACCGAGAAGCGGTCGATCGGAAAGTCACCGTTCCGGTCAACCAGAAGGGCCCAGCAACTCATACTTGCTGGGTCCTTCGCCTGTTCTCGGGCAGGTTCCGCCCGGGTCGCGTCGGTTACGCTGACCAGCGCACAGCGTCGTGCGGACAGTTGCCATCACTCACGTCAGGACCGTTGTGACGCTCATCGATTCCCGACCGGTCGTCTTGATCGCCGAGGAGCTCAGCCCCGCGACCGTGGAGGCCCTCGGGCCCGACTTCGAGATCCGCCACTGCGACGGCACCGACCGGTCCGAGCTGCTCGGCGCCCTCACCGACGTCGACGCCCTCCTGGTGCGGTCCGCCACCGTCGTGGACGAGGAGGTCCTGCTGGCTGCGAAGCGGCTCAAGGTCGTGGCGCGTGCCGGTGTGGGCCTGGACAACGTGGACGTGAGGACAGCGACCCAGAACGGCGTCATGGTCGTGAACGCTCCGACCTCCAACATCACGAGCGCGGCCGAGCTCGCGGTGGCGTTGATGCTGGCCGCAGCCCGCCACATCAGCCCCGCGCATGCCGCACTCACGCGCGGGGAGTGGAAGCGCAACAGCTTCTGCGGCACCGAGCTGTTCGAGAAGACCCTGGGCATCGTCGGTCTGGGCCGCATCGGCGTACTGGTCGCCAACCGCCTCGCCGCGTTCGGCATGCACGTCATCGCCTACGACCCCTACGTGCAGGCGGGCCGTGGCGCCCAGATGGGCGTGCGGATGGTCAGCCTCGAGGAGCTGATGGCCGAGTCGGACTTCCTCAGCGTCCACCTGCCCAGGACCCCCGAGACCATCGGCCTCATCGGTGCGGAACAGCTCGCGCTCGCCCGTGCGGGCCTGGTGGTCGTCAACGCGGCCCGCGGCGGCATCGTCGAGGAGAAGGCGCTGTACGACGCCCTCAAGACGGGTCGTATCGCCGCAGCCGGCCTCGACGTGTTCGCCCGGGAGCCGTGCACCGACTCGCCCCTCCTCGAGCTCGAGAACGTCGTCGCCACGCCCCACCTCGGCGCTTCCACGGCCGAGGCGCAGGAGAAGGCCGGACTGGCCGTGGCCCGTTCGGTGCGCCTGGCGCTCTCGGGCGAGCTGGTGCCCGACGCGGTCAACGTGCAGGGCGGCGTGATCGCCGAGAACGTCCGCCCGGGCATCCCGCTCGTGGAGAAGCTCGGCCGGATCTTCACCGCCCTCGCCGGTGAGGTGGCCCAGCAGATCGACGTGGAGGTCCGCGGCGAGATTGCGGAGTACGACGTCAAGGTGTTCGAGCTCGCAGCCCTCAAGGGCGTCTTCGCCGACGTGGTCGAGGACCAGGTCTCCTACGTCAACGCGCCCTTGCTCGCCGCCGAGCGCGGCACGGCCGTCCGGCTGGTCATCGAGTCCGAGAGTCCCGACCACCGCAACCTGATCACCCTGCGCGGCACCCTGGCCGACGGCTCGCAGGTCTCGGTCTCCGGCACCCTGATCGGGATCAATCAGAAGGAGCGCCTGGTCGAGGTCAACGACTTCGTGGTCGACCTCGAGCCGACCGAGCACCTCGCCTTCCTCACCTACGCAGACCGCCCTGGCATGGTCGGCACCGTCGGGAGGATCCTGGGCGACGCAGACGTGAACATCGCCGGCATGCAGGTCTCCCGCGACACCAAGGGCGGCCAGGCTCTGGTGGCCCTCTCCGTGGACTCCGCCGTACCGCTGGACGTGCTGGAGGAGATCCGCGGGGCCATCTCTGCCGCCATGGTGAGGGGCGTGGACCTCTCCGACTAGCGTCAGGCCACGAGGGTGGCGGCTTCGCGCGGAGTGGACCCGGGATCGGCGAGCGTCTCGCGCCAGGCGAGACCGAGCCGCGCGATCGCGTCGGTGAGGACGTGGGCGGGCTGGGTGTAGGGCAGCCGGACGAACCGGTCGAGGCCGCCCTCGGGAGCGAAGCTGGGCCCCGAGGCGAGGAGCACGTCGTGCCGCTCGGCGCGCGCGACCAGCGCGGTCGACAGGGCCGCCGGCAGCTCGCACCACAGGTTCAGGCCACCGGTCGGGTGGGTCGGCCGCCAGTCGGGCAGGTGTGCGGCGACGGCCGCCAGCGCCGCGTCGCGAGAGGCGCGCAGCTGCTCGCGCCGGTGGACGAGCAGGTCCTGCCCGTCACGCAGCAGGTCGGTCGCCACCAGCTGCTCGAGCAGGGGAGCGCCCAGGTCGAGCGTCAGACGCGCCCGGAAGAACGCGTCCATCCGCTCCGCAGGGACACGGATCCAGCCGATGCGCAGGCCGCCCCAGAACGGCTTGCTCAGGCTGCCGACGCTGACCGCGTCGGGGGCGTGCGACGCGAACGGCGCGGGCAGCTGCTGGCCGTCGAGCGGCAGCGCCACCATCGACTCGTCGATGATGGCCGTCGTGCGGGTCCGGGTGAGGGCACGCGCCACCTCCGCCCGGGCCGGGTCCAGCATCAGCGCACCGGTGGGGTTGTGGAAGTCCGGGATCAGGTAGGCCACCCGCGGCACGACCTGACGCAGCGTGGTGACCAGTGGATCGGTGTCGGCCTCGTCACGGGGTACGTCGACCCCCACGATCCGGGCGCCCGAGTGCGTCAGGGTCGCGATCGCGTTGGGGTACGTCGGGCTCTCCGTGACGGCCCGGTCGCCCGGGCCGAGCAGGGCTCGTGCCGCGATGGCCACACCGGCGAGGGCCCCGGGCACGACCATCACCTGGTCCGGGCTCGTGGGCAGCCCGCGAGCGGCGTACGAGTCGGCGACCGCCTCGCGCAGCGTCGGCAGCCCGGAGGGGTAGTAGCCGGTGCCCGCGAGGTAGGCCGGCAGCTCCCCGACCGCGCGCTCGTAGGCGGCCAGCACGCCGGGACCGGGGACGGGCGCGGCGCAGGTGAGGTCGATCTTGTCCTCGGGCAGGTCGCCGGGCGGCAGCAGGTGGTCGCCGCGGTGACCGCGGCTCGCCGGCAGGCTGGCCACGCTCCCGGACCCCTGCCGCGAGACCAGGAAGCCGTGCTCGCGCAGCTGGGCGTAGGCGCGGGTGACGGTGGTGCGACTGACCTCGAGCGCATCGGTCAGCTCACGCTCGCTCGGAAGGCGTACGCCGACGGGCACGCGACCGTCCGTGATCAGCACCCGGAGCCCCTCGGCCAGGCCACGGTAGGCGGGGGACCGGTCGAAGTCGCCCAGTAGAGTGGCTATGCGAGGAGCGGAGATGAGCCGGACCATGCAGGCCAGTGAATCATGATTGGCTATTTGCGACCAGACCAGTTGACTGATGGAGTAGACCCATGACCAGTGACGTCGCTCTCGAGACCCTTGGAGACGCCGCGCCGCGCCGGGTGCGTGAGCTCGCCCGCCTCGGCCCCGTCGCCCAGCTCAGGGCCGGGAGGCTCCCTCGCCGCCTCGCCCAGCTCGCCCTCGGCCTGGTGCTGTACGGCGTCACGCTGGCGATGCTGATCCGTGCCACCCTCGGCAACGCCTCGTGGGACGTGCTCCACCAGGGTCTGGCCTCGCACCTGCCGATGAGCATCGGGACCGCCGTCATCGTGATGAGTCTGGTCGTCCTGCTCCTGTGGATCCCCCTGCGCGAGATGCCGGGCCTCGGCACCATCGCCAACTCGTTCGTGGTCGGACTGGTCGCCGACGCGACGCTGCGGGTGCTGGCGGCTCCCGACGTGATGTGGGGACGGGTGCTGCTGATGGTGGGCGGCGTGGTGCTCAACGCGCTGGCGACGGCGCTCTACATCGGCTCGCAGTTCGGCCCCGGACCCCGCGACGGCCTGATGACGGGCCTGCACCGGCGTACCGGCCTCTCGATCCGGGTGGTCCGAACGGCCCTCGAGGTGTCCGTCGTCGCGATCGGCTGGACCCTGGGCGGAGTGGTCGGCATCGGCACCGTGCTCTACACGCTGGCGATCGGGCCGCTGGTGCAGCTGATGCTGCCGCGATTCATCGTCGAGCTGGACGAGACCTCGGCCCACTCCGGCCGAGTCGTGGCCCCCCGATGACCTGCCCCCTCACCGTGTGACACCGCCCTAGACCGTCCTGGCGCGATCTGGTCCTGAGGCCCTCCGCGTTCTACTGTGGATCAGTCTGGCCAACTGCGACCAGACGGTGGCGCAGGAGGACGGGTGCCATGGCAATCGACTATTCGACCACTCCAAAAGCCGGCAGCGGCGGCGGCAGTAGCGGGGTCTCGCTGGCCCGCGAGATCGGCCTGATCGGCCTCCTCTGGGCCTCGATGGGATCGATCATCGGATCGGGGTGGCTGTTCGGCGCCCAGAAGGGCCTGGTCGCCGCCGGACCGGCAGCGATCATCTCGTGGGTGGTGGGCGGCATCTGCATCCTGGTGCTCGCACTGGTCCACGCGGAGCTCGGGGCCATGTACCCGATGTCCGGTGGGTCCGCTCGGTTCCCGCACTATGCCTTCGGCGGGATCGCCGGGGCCGGCTTCGGCTGGTTCTCGTGGCTCCAGGCGGTCACCGTCGCCCCGATCGAGGTCTCGGCGATGATCCTCTACCTCGGGCACTACGACTTCGCCAAGAGCTGGCTGAAGTCGGACCAGACCCTGACCACGCCTGGCCTGATCGCGGCCGTGATCTTCATGGCGATCCTCGCGTCGATCAACTACCTCGGCGTCAAGGCGCTGGCGGCCACCAACAGCGCGATGACCTGGTGGAAGGTGGGCGTGCCGCTGGCGACGATCTTCATCGTGGCGCTCCTCGGCGGCCTGCACACCTCGAACTTCACCGCCGCCAACGGCTTCAACCCCGATGGCCTCAAGGGCATCCTGCTGGCGATCCCGGCCAGCGGGATCATCTTCTCCTACCTCGGTTTCGAGCAGGCCGACCAGCTGGCCGGCGAGAGCAAGAACCCCAAGCGCGACATCCCGTTGGCCGTCATCGGGTCGATCGTGCTCGGCCTGATCATCTACATCTCGCTGCAGGTCGTGTTCCTGCTGGCGCTTCCTGGCAGCGCCATCGGCAAGACGTGGGACGCGACCGGGAACGGTCTCTACACGGCCTTCACCGGTCCGTGGGCCCAGCTGGCCTCCCTGGTCGGCCTGGGCTGGCTCGCCGCGATCCTGTACTTCGACGCGGTGGTCTCCCCGGCCGGCACCGGGCTGATCTACACCGCTGCCGGTGCGCGCGTCTCCTACGGCCTGGCGCGCAACAGCTACTTCCACTCGATCTTCAGCAGCCTGACCCCCGCCCGGGTCCCGTGGTTCGGCGTCCTGGTCTCCTTCATCGCCGGCTGCGTCTGCTTCCTTCCGTTCCCGAGCTGGCAGTCGCTGGTCGGGTTGATCACCAGCGCCTCGGTGCTGATGTACGCCGGCGCGCCACTGTCCTTCGGTGCCTTCAGGAAGCGGCTCCCTGACACGCAGCGGCCCTACCGCCTGCCCGGGGGCGAGGTCTTCTCACCTCTGGCCTTCATCGTTGCCTCGTGGATCATCATGTGGACCGGATGGCAGACCGACGTGAAGCTCGGGGTTCTGATCGTCATCGGCTGCCTGCTGATCTTCAACCGGGAGATGTCGCCCGAGCACATGGTGTGGCGGGCCGCTGCGTGGCTGCCGGTCTACCTGATCGGCATGGGAGTGATCACCTACTACTCGGCGTTCAGTCTGCGCACGAACCCCGGAAGCACGATGGGCCTGTGGACCTCGCTCGTCGTCTGCGCGGTCTTCGCTGTCGCCATCTACTACTGGGCGATCAACGTGGCTCTCTCGAGCGAGGTGATCCAGCGGATGGTCGACGAGGTCGTCGTGCCCGAGGAGGAGGACCTGGGCCTGCCCGCCGGGCACTGAGGTCAGCGCCGGGTGGCGATGAGCGCGGAGGCGTCCGGCGCGACCATCACCTCGACGGCGGCGAAGCGCTCGTCGGTCAACCAGTTCTCGCGCAGCATGTCGACGCGGCCGGCCGTGATCGGCGGCCACATCTCGCAGGGCGCGAAGTCGTCCATCACGACGATCCCGCCCGGCTCCACGAGGTCCACCACAGCTTCGACACCGGCGTCCTGGGGGACCGACGGGTCCAGGAACAGCAGCGAGTACGGACCCTTGTCGCGCAGCGTCGACCAGTCGGCGGCCAGCACCTCGACCTGCGGGTCGTCGGTGAAGATCTCCTGCGCCGCGGTCGCCAGGGCGGCGTCCAGCTCGGCCGAGACGATCTGCGTCCCCTTGCGTACGCCGGACCGCAGCCACGCCGTACCGACCCCGCACCCGGTGCCGAACTCGGCCATCGTGCCGCCGCGCGTAGCGGCCAGGGTGGCCAGCAGCCGGCCGGTCTCGTTGCGGCAGAACGACACGTAGCCGGCTCGTCGTGACACAGCGAAGGCCCGGGCCACGATCGCGGGTACCTCCGGTGGTGCGCTCATGGTGTGAGTCTCGCAAATCCCGTGGCGCCGTTCGACGCTGAGACAGCCGTCTCGAATCATGGGACGTCTTGTCGTGGGGCCTGCGACGGACGGGGATGGCACTTAGGCTTTTCGCATCATGCGGAGGAACTTCGTACTTATTTGCCGCCGTGGCGGGGCCTCGACTCGATAGGCCACCTCGCCGCGGAGTTCGGCATACCCGCCGACAGGCCTGTCATCCCCTCCGCGAGCGAGACTCAGAGAAGTCCCACCCCTGATTTCCCGCGAACGAGATCCGTCCTTGTGATCCACGGGCGTCGACGCCGTTCATCTCCTCCGGAGTGACCACACTTCCCTAGCAACTTCCCTTCAGGAGAGCACGATGTACGACATGTACCCCGAGTGGGGCCCGGCCAAGAACAATCCCGAGAGCCCCCGGAGCTTCCAGGCCGTCCAGGCCGCGCTTGACCTGCGAGACAACGGCGGCCAACGTCCCGACGACAACTAGCCTTGGCGGCATGCCTGAGTCATCTGAATCGTTGAAGCTTGCCATCATCCCGGGCGACGGGATCGGGACCGAGGTCACCACCGAGGCCCTGAAGGTGCTGGAGAGCGTCACCCCCACCGGGGTGAAGTTCGAGCCCACCCGCTACGAGCTCGGGGCCGAGCACTACCTCGCCACCGGCGAGGTGCTCCCGGACTCGGTGCTCGCGGAGATCCGTCAGCACGACGCGATTCTCCTCGGCGCCATCGGTGGCAAGCCCAACGACCCGAACCTGCCTGCCGGCCTCCTCGAGCGCGGGCTGCTGCTGCGGCTGCGCTTCGAACTCGACCACTACGTCAACCTGAGGCCCAACCGGATCTACCCCGGTGCGGTCTCGCCGCTGGCGGACCCGGGCGAGGTCGACTTCGTCGTCGTACGCGAGGGCACCGAAGGCCCCTACACGGGCAACGGAGGTGTGCTCCGCGTCGGTACGCCGCAGGAGATCGCCACGGAGGTGTCGGTGAACACGGCCTTCGGTGTGGAGCGCGTCGTACGAGACGCCTTCCGCCGGGCGCAGAAGCGCCGCAAGAAGCTGACCCTGGTCCACAAGACCAACGTGCTGGTCAACGCCGGCGCAGTCTGGTGGCGGCTGGTCCAGCAGGTGGCGCCGGAGTTCCCCGACGTCACCGTGGACTACATGCACATCGACGCCACGATGATCTTCCTGGTCACCGACCCCGCTCGCTTCGACGTGATCGTCACCGACAACCTCTTCGGCGACATCATCACCGACCTCGCCGCCGCCATCACGGGCGGCATCGGTCTGGCAGCCAGCGGCAACGTCAACCCCGACCGCACCGCTCCGTCGATGTTCGAGCCCGTCCACGGCTCGGCCCCGGACATCGCAGGTCAGCAGAAGGCCGACCCCACCGCTGCGATCCTCTCGGTGTCCTTGATGCTCGACCACCTCGGCCTCGAGGAGGCCGCGAGGTCCGTCGAGGACGCCGTGGTGGCCGACCTCGCCGCCCGGGAGCCGGGCGCCACGCTGACGACCAGCGAGATCGGCGATGCGATCGCCGCACGAGTATCCGGCTGATCCGCTTGCGCGGGTGGTTTCGCGACGCTCGCTCCTCCACCAGCGACGGCACCTCGCTCCTCCACCACACCGGTGACCTCGCCCCCTCCATCAGTGGGGGGACGTCATCGTCCTGCTCCGACGACCGAGAGATAACGTGCCCTCATGACGCTCGACATCACCACCTCTGCCTCGGAGAGCCCGCGCAGCGAGGCCGAGGTGTCCGAGATCCTGGTCAACCCGGGGTTCGGCACCCACTTCACCGACCACATGTTCACCGTCGAGTGGACACACGAGAAGGGGTGGCACGACGCGCGGATCACGCCGTACGGACCGCTGAGCATGGACCCGGCCTCAGCCGTACTGCACTACGCGCAGGAGACCTTCGAGGGCATGAAGGCCTACCGCCACGAGGACGGTTCGATCTGGTCCTTCCGGCCCTACGAGAACGCCAAGCGGATGGCGCGCTCGTCGCACCGCCTCGCCTTCCCGGTGCTCGACCCTGAGGACTTCGTGCAGGCGGTGGACGCCCTGGTCGCGGTCGACCAGCGGTGGGTGCCCGAGGGCACGGGGGAGAAGAGCCTCTACATCCGGCCGTTCATGATCGCCTCCGAGGTGTTCCTCGGCGTACGTCCGGCACAGCACGTCACGTTCATGGTGATCGCCTCGCCTGCGGGGGCCTACTTCAAGGGTGGGATCAAGCCGCTGACCCTATGGCTGACCGAGGAGTACACCCGCGCAGGTCGCGGTGGCATGGGAGCGGCCAAGACCGGCGGCAACTACGCCAGCTCACTGGTCGCCCAGCAGGAGGCCACCGCGCACGGCTGCGACCAGGTGGTCTTCCTCGACGTCGCTGAGGGCAAGTACGTCGAGGAGCTCGGCGGGATGAACATGTACTTCGTCTACGCCGACGGGCACATCGTGACCCCGGAGACCGGCACGATCCTCGAGGGCATCACGCGCTCGGCGATCATCGACCTGGCCCAGAAGAGGGGTCACAGCGTCGAGGAGCGGAAGATCTCCATCGACGAGTGGCGCGAGGGCGTGGCCAGCGGTGAGATCACCGAGGTTTTCGCCTGCGGCACGGCTGCGGTCGTGACGCCTGTCGGCACCCTGAGGTGGGACGGCGGTGAGGTCGCCGGCTCCACGGAGGCAGGGCCCCTGACACTGGAGATCCGCCAGGCCCTCGTGGACATCCAGTACGGGCGTGCGGACGACTCGTTCGGCTGGATGCACCGGATCACCGAGCGCTGAGGGCAACCCCCTCGACCGCCACGCTCACTCCACGTGGGGCTGGCCCGTCGAGGCCGACGTACCACCGTCGACAGGCAGCGTCGCACCGGTGATGTAGGACGCGTCGGCGCTCGCCAGAAACAGCACCGCCGGGGCGATGTCCTCGGGTTGTGCGGGCCGGCCGAGGGCGATGCGGTTCACGAACGGGCGCAACGACTCCTCGTCCGTGCCCACGCCCGCGGTGGCGTCGGTCAGGGTGAACGCGGGTGCGACGGTGTTCAGACGGACTCCGCGAGGGCCCCAGTCGAGCGCGAGGGACTGCACGAAGTTCATGACCGCGGCCTTGGTGGCGTTGTACGCCGCCTGGCCCCAGTCGCCGCGCAGACCGGAGACGGAGCCGACCGCGACCACGTTGCCGCCGGTCTTCTCGAGCTCCGGGAGGGCGGCCTTGGTCAAGAAGACGAAGGCGTCGATGTTGGTGCTGCGGAAGGCGTCCCACTCGTCGGCCCCGAGGTCGGTGAACTCCTGGGGAGCGTACTTCGCGGCGTTGTTGACGAAGACGTCGAGGCGGCCGAACTTCCCGGTGACGGCCTCGATCACCTGGGCAGCCGAGCCGCGGTCCGATAGGTCCGCCTCGATGGCCAGGACCCGCGCGTCGTCGTACCCGGCGAACGTCTCCTCGAGCCTCCCGCTCCTGCGGCCGACGGCGGCCACGACGGCGCCGTTGTCGAGGAAGGCGTGCACGATGGCGCGGCCGATGCCGCTGCCACCTCCGGTCACCAGGACGACCTGGCCCTCGAAGTCATACCTGTTATGGGTCATGCGTGGCCCAACACGACTGTGCGAGCGGATCATCCCCCAGTGGCCCGGATACCGTTGTGCGGTGACGACCGTGCCCAACCGACGCCCCGAGGAGGCGCGCGTCGGTGCCTACCGGCTGCTGGCTCCCATCGGCGAAGGCGGCATGGGCGTGGTCCACCTGGCGCAGGGACCGGACGGCAGGCGCGTGGCGCTGAAGGTGCTGCGGCAGCACATCGTGGGCGACTCCGAGGCCCGCGAGCGGCTGGCCCGCGAGGTGAGCTCGCTGCAACGCATCAGGAGTCCCCGCATCGCGGAGGTCATCGACTCCGACCCGCATGGTCCGGTGCCGTTCGTGGTCACCCGCTACGTGCCCGGGCTCTCGCTCTACCACCACGTGGCGGAGGAGGGGCCGGTCAGCGGCGCCGACCTGCTGCACTTCGCGAACGCCCTGGCCGAGGCACTCCAGGCGGTGCACGCCGTGGGAGTCCTGCACCGCGACATCAAGCCCACCAACGTGTTGATGGAGGGCCGTTCGCCGGTCCTCATCGACTTCGGGCTGGCGCGCCTGGCCGAGGACCCGCGACTCACCCAGACCGGCTGGCTGCTCGGCACGCCCGGCTACCTGGCGCCCGAGATCCTGTACGGCGACGACGCGAGCGTGGCCTCCGACGTACACGCCTGGGCGGCGACCGTCGTCTTCGCGGCCACCGGCCGGCCGCCGTACGGCAAGGGCCCGGCCATCGCGATCATGGACCGGGTACGCCGCGGCGAGCACGACCTCTCCGGCGTACCCGCCCCGCTCGTCGGCCTGCTGCGTGACTGCCTGGTCCCGGAGCCGCTCGAGCGCCCGAGCGTCCACGAGCTGCGTGCCTCGATCCACGGCGAGCAGCAGCGGGCGCACCTGGCCCGGCAGGCGCAGGCCGTGCCCGAGTCCGGCTCCGCCTCCGCGACGGACCTGTGGACGATGCCCTACCGGCCGGAGTTGGAGGCAGGCCCCACGGACGGGGCTCCCGCGACGGACCGGCTGCCGCTCGCCGCACAGCCAGCCGAAGAGGGATCCGACAGATCCGTCTCGGGGGTGCCGGTTCACGAGGCCGTGCCCTACCAGCAGCCGGCGCCACCGGCCGTCCCGACCACGGGCGCCGCACCTGCGACGCGCGTGGTGCCGCCCGACGAGCCGCGACCAGAGCAGCCCCTGGTCCCGTACATCGCTCCCACACCGCGGGAGAGCAGCCGCGCCCAGCGGGTGCTGCAGCTGGTCGGGCTGGGGGCGTTCACCAGCGGGCTGGTCGGCTACGCGCCCTACGCGGGCACCGCCCTGGTCGCCCTCCTGGTGCTGCTTCTCAGGACCGCATCGGTGACAAGGCAACGGCACGGCCGCCGTCGGCTGGTCCGCGGCCGGTCCCGTTGGTACGACGTGCCGACGACGACGCTGGCGCTGCCCGGCTACCTCCTGCTCGCGTTCTTCGGTGCGCTCGCGCTCGTCCTGGTGGCCGGCATGGCCGGGCTCGCGATGTTCTCGCTGGGCTATCTGCTGGGCCAGCCCATGGCCACCGGCATGCTGCTGGGCGGTCTCGGGTTCAGCCCCGCCCTGTGGTGGGGACCGGGGTCCGGTCGCGTGCGCGAGATGACGCGTGGGCTGGTGACGCGGACGGCCAGGTCGGAGTTCGGCGGGTGGTTCGTCACCGCCATCTGCCTGCTGGGTGCGGCCGTGCTCCTCGGGCTGCTGCTCAGTGACGGGCCCACCTGGGCGCCTGCGCTCAGCGCTCCCTGGAGCTGATCCGTCTGGTCGGCGACTGCCGGCGGGGCTCTTGCCGGCGGACCCAGACGCCGGGCCGGATCGCGGACGGCGTACCACCTGGTGGACACCTGTGGCAGACTCGTGTCCGTGCATCACTTCGGCACCATTATCGACTAGTGCGACAGGATCTCCTGCCGCACTGACCTCTCGTCCCGGCGGGGGGTTTTTTCTTTGCCCCAATCTCCTCACGCAGCGCCACAGCCACCGAACAAGGACCGGACCATGACCACGGCACCTCCAGGCGACCTGTTCCACGTCTACGACACCACCCTGCGCGACGGCGCCCAGCAGGAGGGGCTGAACCTCTCCGTCGCGGACAAGCTGACGATCGCCCGGCAGATCGACGGACTGGGTGTGGGGTTCATCGAAGGTGGCTGGCCGGGTGCCAACCCCAAGGACACCGAGTTCTTCCGGCGGGCCTGCGAGGAGCTCAAGCTGGAGCATGCCCAGCTCGCCGCCTTCGGGGCCACGCGTCGCGCCGGAATGAAGGCGGCCGACGATCCCCTGATCGCGGCCCTGCGCGACTCCGGTGCCGGTGTCGTGACGCTGGTGGCGAAGTCCCACGACCGCCACGTCGAGCTGGCCCTGCGCACCACGCTCGAGGAGAACCTGGCGATGGTGCGCGACACCGTCTCGCACCTGCGCGCCGAGGGGCAGCGCGTGTTCCTCGACGCGGAGCACTTCTTCGACGGCTACCGGGCGAACCGTGCCTACGCCCTCGAGGTGCTGAGGGCCGCGTTCGAGGCCGGCGCCGACGTGGCCGCCCTGTGCGACACCAACGGCGGCATGCTGCCCGACTGGGTCGCCGACGTCGTCAACGACGTGGTGGAGACGACCGGTGTCCGCGTCGGCATCCACTGCCACAACGACACCGGCTGCGCGGTCGCGAGCACTCTCGCCGCCGTCGACGCCGGCGCGACTCATGTGCAGGGCACGTTGAACGGGTACGGCGAGCGCACCGGCAACGCCGATCTCGTCAGCGTGGTCGCCAACCTCGAGCTGAAGCTGGGGCGACAGGTGCTGCCCGAGGGACTTCTCCGCGACGCGACCCGGATCGCCCACGCGGTCGCCGATGTCACGAACGTGCCGCCCGCGTCACGCCAGCCGTACGTCGGAACCTCGGCGTTCGCGCACAAGGCCGGCCTGCACGCCAGCGCGATCAAGGTCGACCCGAACCTCTACCAGCACATGGATCCCGAGGGTGTCGGCAACGACATGAGGCTGCTGGTCTCCGACATGGCCGGCCGAGCGTCGATCGAGCTCAAGGGCAGGGAGCTCGGCTTCGAGCTCGAACCGGAGCTGGTCAAGCGGGTGACGCAGCGGGTCAAGACACTCGAGTCGAACGGCTACACCTTCGAGGCCGCCGATGCGTCCTTCGAGCTGATGCTGCTGGAGGAGGTCGAGGGCGTGCGCCCGTCGTACTTCGACACCGAGTCCTGGCGCGTGATCACAGAGACCCGCCCAGGTGAGGAGGCCGTCTCCGAGGCCACGGTGAAGCTGCGCGCCGGCGGGGCCAGGATCGTCACGATCGGCGAGGGCAACGGCCCGGTCAACGCGCTGGACCACGCGCTGCGGCAGGCGATCCAGCAGCTCTACCCGGAGATCGTGAAGTTCGAGCTCATCGACTACAAGGTGCGCATCCTCGATCAGGGCCACGGCACCGACGCGATCACCCGCGTCCTGATCGAGACCACCGACGGCTCCGGCTCGTGGGTCACCGTCGGCGTCGGGCACAACGTGATCGAGGCGTCCTGGATGGCCCTGCTCGACAGCCTCACGTTCGGGTTGCGGCGGCACGGAGCCTGATGCGCCACGACGACGGTCAGCTCATCCGCTCCTGGAGGGTGCGCACGCTCAGTGGGCGTGGCGTGACGGCGAGCTGATCGTCCTTGCGGCCACTCCGCTAGCGTCACGGCCATGAGCGAGCTGCACGACCTCACCGCGCTGGAGCAGGGCGCCGCCATTCGGTCCGGGGAGGTCTCGACCGCCGAGCTCGTCGAGCACTACCTGGCCCGGATCGACCGGCGCGGCAAGGAGCTCGGCGCCTTCGTGACCGTCACGCCCGAGCACGCGCGCGCGGCGCGACCGGTCGGCGACGGGCCGCTGGCCGGCGTGCCCACCGCGATCAAGGATCTCAACGCGACCCGGGGGGTCCGCACCAGCTTCGGCTCGCCGGTCTTCGCCGACTTCGTGCCGGACTTCGACGACGAGGTCGTCCGGCGCATCGCCGCGGCCGGGATGGTCAGCCTCGGCAAGACGAGCACGCCGGAGTTCGGCTCGCCCTGCTACACCGAGCCGGAGGGTCTCCCGCCGGCCGTGACGCCGTGGGACACGCGCCGGATGGCCGGTGGTTCCAGTGGGGGAGCGGGGGCAGCAGTCTCGGCGGGACTGGTCCCCCTCGCGCAGGGATCCGACGGCGGTGGCTCGATCCGGATCCCGGCGAGCTGCTGCGGGATCGTCGGACTCAAGCCGAGCCGCGGGCGCATCTCAGGGGCGCCGATGTACGGCGACCCGGTCGGCCTCTCGACGAACGCGCCCCTGGCGAGGACCGTCCGCGATGCCGCTGCGTTCCTCGACGTGATGGCCGGACGGGCGGTCGGCGACCCGTTCTGGGCGCCCGCAGAGGCGCAGCCGTTCCTCGCCGCCTGCGACCGCGCCCCCGGAAGGCTCCGGATCGCCCGCTTCAGCGAGCCCGCCATCGCCGAAGCCGCGGTGGACCCGGAGTGCCTGGCTGCCTGGGAGGACGCGAGCGCTCTGCTCGAGTCGCTGGGGCACGAGGTGGTCGACATCGACGTACCCCTGCCACCGGAGGCCGTGGCGGTCTTCGAGACCTGCTGGTCGGTGCTCACCTCGCTGTCGGTGGTCAACCTGCCCGAGGAGTCCCGATCGCTCCTGCGGCCGCTCACCACCTGGCTGGCCGAGCGCGGGATGGCGGTCAGCGGAGCGGAGTTCGGTCTCGCGATCGGTGAGATCAGGAGGGTGGCGGCCAGGACCCTGGCGGCCGTCGCGCAATACGACGCGGTGCTGACCCCGACGCTGGCGGCGCCACCGCTGCCGGTGGGGACGATCCGCAACGACGCCGACCCGTCCGCGGACTTCGAGGCGCAGAAGCGGTTCACGCCGTACACCTCGATGTGGAACGTCACCGGCAGTCCCGCCATCTCGCTGCCGACCCACCAGACGCCCGACGGGCTGCCGGTGGGCGTCATGCTCGCGACCCGTCCCGGGGACGAGGTCACGCTGCTCTCGCTGGGGGCACAGGTCGAGGCCGCGCACGCCGGTGCCGGCAGCGCGTGGCGAGACCGGGTCCCGCCCGGCTGGTAGCGGCTCAGGCCCCGACGGTCCCGCCGCTGCACCAGTGGGCCCCGGCCTCCCGGTCATGAAGCCCTCGTGGGCTCGTCCAGGCCGGCACGCCAACCGGCAGCCGCTTCCAGCTCCACACACTTCTCGATCAGCCGCTGACGCAGGGGAGCGCCGCGCTCGGCGAAGGTGCGCTGGGCCGCGACGTACGCCTGCTTGCCCTCGGGCGTCTCGATGCGCACGGGCGAGAGGCCCAGCGCGCTGAAGTCGTACGGCGACGCCCGCATGTCGAGCTCCCGGATGTCCCTGGCGAGCTCGAAGCAGTCGGCCACCAGCTCGGAGGGAACCAGGGGGGTGAGCCGGAACGCGTGCCTGTAGAGGTCCATCCCCGCGTGCAGGCATCCGGGCTGCTCGAACGAGGGCCGGTCGTCGCGACCCGGTTGCAGCGTGTTGAGGGGGCGTGCGGTGTCGGTGAAGAAGCGGAAGGCGTCGAAGTGCGAGCAGGTGATCCGGTGTCCCTCGACGACCTCGTCGGTGCCTGATCCGCCCAGCCGCAGCGGCCAGTCGTGGCGTACGTCGTCGGTGCGGTGCACCATCGCCCACTCGTGCAGCCCGAAGCAGCCGAGCGTCGGCGTACGCCCCGCCGTGGCCGCCAGGAGCTTGTGGATCGACTCGACCAGGGGCATCTGGGACTGGAGGTGCGCCGCCGAGACGGATAGTCCCTGACGTTCTGGCCCCCCGATGTCGCTTTCGGGCGGCCAGAACGTCAGGGAGTATCCCCTCTGGTCGGCGTACTCCCCGGCATCCGCCAGTACGACGCCCCACCCCGGGTGCCACCGGCGGAGGGCGGCCGGGCGCTGCGAGTAGTAGGTGAACAGGAAGTCGTGGACCGGGTGC
>NZ_JAOPXP010000062.1 GCF_025965085.1 Marmoricola sp. | reverse complement strand
AGACGGGCCGGCCGCGGTAGTAGCACTCGAGGAGGACCGCGCGGTGGTCCGACGAGAGCCTGGTGAGCGCCTCCGCGACCACCCACGAGAGCAACAGCTGGTCGGTGTGGTCGTCCACCCCGGCGTCCGGCACGTCGGCGACCGGGAACTCAGGGCGCGCGCGCTTCGTGCGCCAGTCGTCGATGACGATGTTGCGAGCCACGGTGAACAGCCACGACCGCACGGCCCCGGGCGGGTTGTCGAGCGCCTTCCGGTGCCGCCACGCGCGGAGCATGGTCTCCTGCACGATGTCCTCGGCCCGGGCACGGTCGTGGCCTGTCAGTCGCAGGCAGTAGCTCCAGAGCGCTGCCGAGTGCTCGGCGTGCAGCTGCTGCATCACGTCGACCTCGTTCTCGGCCATGCCACCTCCCAGCCACCTCGCACGACAAGAGAGACGGCGCGCGGGCCCTGGAGGTTCAGTGTGCCCCTGTCCGTCACTGGTCGTAAGCGGCGAGGAAGCGGTCGCGGAAGCGGTCCATCCGCCAGACGGGCGCGTCCGGCGACGGACGCAGGCCGGGCTCCCAGCCCCAGCCGTCGATCCGCCCGAGCACGGCCTGGTCGCGGGCGATCACGCTGACCGGTACGTCGTGCCCCGCGCCCCGGCCCGAGACGATGCTGGCCGGCTGGTGGTCGCCGAGCACGACGAGCACCGTCTTGTCGGTGCCGTAGTGCTGGACGAAGGAGACGAGGGCGTTGAGCGAGTACTTGATCGAGGTGGCGTAGGCCGCCTTCACCCGGGTGGGCGAGGGCCAGATGTCCCTCTCCGAGGGCAGGGTCTCGGGCATCGCGTCGAAGACCGACCCGTCACCGACGCGGCCCTGGTCGACCATCCGGGGCGTGCGCGACCACGGGGCATGGCTGGTGATCAGGTCGATCTCCGCCATCACCGGCGCCCGGTCGGCCTTCGCCAGCTCGAGTCGGTGGAAGGCGTCGAGGGTGAACTGGTCGGGCATCGTCGGGTAGCCGAACCGCGGACCGGCGTACCCGACGTTGCGCGAGTCGTAGAGGTGGTCATAGCCGTAGAACGCTGACTGCGGCCAGTCCTCGGTGTTGGCGGGCACGTCGCCGACGGTGCGCCATCCGGCGCGCTTGAAGGCCTGGCTCAAGGTCGAGCGTCGGGTGGTGACCAGGGCGTCGTACCGCTGCTGACTGTCCACCCACAGCCCCGACTGCAGCGTCGAGTGCGCGAGCCAGCTGATCGCCCCGAAGGTCGGCGAGGTCAGGAACGCGGTGCGCGCGGAGAAGCCGGCGGCCTGTAGTCGACGGGTCCCGGTGTCGAGGACCCGCGTGATGCCGGAGGAGAACGAGGAGTCCTGTACGGCGACACGGCCGTAGCTCTCGACGAAGACGACGAGCACGTCCTTGCCGCGAAGCCCGCGCAGCAGCCTGCTCGGCGGTACCTCGCGCAGCGGGTCCGCCAGGGTCGCCCTCTCGAAGTCACGCCGGTCGCGGATCGCGGCCGGGATCTCGGTCGCCTGGAGGTAGGCGTAGTGCGCCGTGCCGGAGGACGCGACCGGTGCCCCACCGACCTGCACGCCGAGGACCGCGAGCACCGACCAGCCGACGGCGAGCGCCGGGACCGCCCGCAGCCAGGCCCCTCGGTGAACGGCCACCCGCCGCGTGATCCGCAGCAGGGCCAGGGGAACGAGGACTAGCAGGGCGAGCAGCACCACACCGGCGACGACGAGCATGACCGTGCCGGCCGTGGGGCCGAACGAGTCCCGCACGAGCCCGACCAGGGAGCCCGCGTAGTGCCAGTCGTCGGCGGCGTCGAACGGCCGGTTCAGGGCCGCCAGGAAGGCCAGGTCGAGGAGCCTCAGCACGGTGAGGAGACCCAGGGCCGCACCGGCGACGAGCGCCACGGCCACCCTCATCCGGGCCGGGACGAGCGGCACGAGTGCGACGTACACCAGCGCCTCGACCGGAAGGCGAGCGAACGCGACCGGCCCGACCTGGTCCAGCCGGTCCGGAGTCGTCAGGGCGACCCACACCAGCACCACTGCGAGGACGGTCGCCGCCACGGCGCCGGTCGTGCGCAACCGGCGCCTCATACGGCGCGGCTCAGGGTCCGGGCGTCAACCGTCCGAGCGACGTGGCGCGCGCGAGAGAGCCACGCGACCTCTCGGCCGAAGGACTCCGCGAGGAGGAGCAGTGCCCCGAGGAGCAGGACGGTGGTCAGGGCAGGCGGCAGGGCGTCCGTCGCGTCGAAGGTCAGCACGATGCCCTGGATCGCCGCCACGACCTTGCACCAGTGGCGCGGCGGGGTGGGACGCCTGAGCCAGGGCACGACCGTCCTGGCCGCAAGGAGCGCGTAGCGGGCCAGCCCGATCGCCAGCACCCACACGCCGTGCGTGTGGATCGCGTGAACGCTGAGCACGAGGATCAGGAACGCGTCGGCCTCCATGTCGAAGCGGGCGCCGAACGACGACACCGTGCCCGTACGCCGTGCCACCCGGCCGTCGACCCAGTCGAGCGCCAGGGCAGTGGTGGCCAGCCCGACGAGCGTCGCAGTCGGCGCCGGTCGGGTGAACGAGTCGGCGACCAGGGCCGCCACCCCGCAGGCGAGCGCGGCCCGGACGAGGGTGACCAGGTCGGCCGGTCCGAGGCGGGGGCGCCCGCTGACCACCAGTGCGGCCCCGAGCCAGAGCCCGCCGAGCCCGCCGCAGGACAGCCCGAGCGCCCACCCCGCCAGACTCAGCCCCCCGGTCGCCGCGAGTGCACCGAGCAGCCCGACGACCAGCCCGACGGCGAGCCGGCCAAGACGCCCGGCCTGACGAGTGACAGCGTCGCTTTGAACCGCACGCACTGGACCTCCGTTCATCGGGTACAGCATGAGTACGCAGGAAGGGGCGCCCCGGTTCAACCGGGGCCGCGGGGTCCAGGATGAGCGGTGGGCACAGGGAAGCGCGCGCGTTCTGGCTGAGCGCGCCCGGAACCGGCGAGGTCCGCGCCGTCACTCTGCGCGAACCGGAGCCCGACGAGGTGCTGGTCCGCACGCTGCGCTCGGGCGTCAGCCGCGGCACCGAGACGCTGGTGTTCTCCGGTCGCGTGCCCGAGAGCCAGTACGACCTGATGCGGGCTCCCTTCCAGGAGGGCGCGTTCCCGGCTCCGGTGAAGTACGGCTACCTCAGCGTCGGCGTGGTCGAGCAGGGTCCCGCTGACCTGCGCGGCCGCACGGTCTTCTGCCTCTACCCCCACCAGACGTCCTACGTCGTGCCCTGTTCCGCCGTCACCGTGGTCCCCGACGACGTGCCGTCCGCGCGCGCCGTGCTGGCCGGCACGGTGGAGACCGCGGTGAACGCCGTGTGGGACATCGGTCCGCTTCCGGGCGACCGGGTCACCGTCGTCGGGGCCGGCATGGTCGGTTGCTGCGTCGCCCGGCTGCTCACCCAGTTCCCAGGGGTCGGGGTCGTGCTCGTCGACGTCGACCCGTCGCGAGCGGAGGTGGCCGAGGGCCTGGGGGTGGCGTTCACCCCACCCGGAAGGACCAGGGGTGGTCGGGACGTGGTCGTCCACACCAGCGCCACCTCGGCCGGCCTGCAGCTGTCGCTGGACCTGCTCGCGCCGGACGGCACCGTCGTCGACCTGAGCTGGTACGGCGACAACCCGGTCACCCTCGACCTGGGCGGGGCCTTCCACTCCGGCCGACTGGGGATCCGGGCCAGCCAGGTCGGTGCGGTGTCCGCGTCGCGGCGGGGTCGGCGTACGCCGGCGGACCGGCGGGCCTTGGCGATGGAGCTGCTGCGTGATCCGGCGTACGACTGCCTGCTGACGGGGCAGTCGGCCTTCGCAGAGCTGCCGCAGGTGATGCCACGGCTGGCGAGCGGGGAGCTGTCGGCGCTCTGCCACACCATCACCTACGACGAGGAGGCGCCGTGTTCAGCGTGACGGTGCGCGACCACATGATGATCGCGCACAGCCTGCGGGGCGAGGCGTTCGGTCCTGCGCAGCGTCTGCACGGCGCGACCTACGTGGTCGACGCGACCTTCCGGCGCGCCGTGCTGGACCACGACGGCGTCGTGGTGGACATCGGCCGGGCGGCAGAGGTGCTGCGCCGGATCCTCGGCGCCCTGACCCGCCGCAACCTCGACGACGAGGACTCCCTGTCCGGCGTGAACACCACCACGGAGGTCCTGGCCCGGCTCGTGGCCGACCGGCTAGCCGGGGAGATCGAGGCCGGCGCGCTGGGGGTGTCGGGCCGCGGTGTCGAGGCGCTCGCGGTGACCCTGCACGAGTCCCACGTGGCGTGGGCGACCTACGAGCGGGCGCTGTGAGCGGCGTGCACGCGCTCGTGCCCGCCGGGTTCGACGACCCGGCACACCCGACCGGTGGGAACGTCTACGACCGTCGGCTCATCGACGGGCTCGCCTCGGCAGGGTGGGTCGTGGCGGTGCACCCGGTGGCGGGCACCTGGCCGACACCCCAGCGGCCGGCCCGCGACCGTCTGCACCGGCTGCTGGCCAGGCTGCCGGACGGCTCCGTGGTGCTGGTCGACGGGCTGATCGCCTCGGCGGTCCCGGAGGTGGTCGTGCCGGCGAGCCGACGCCTGCGAGTCGTCGTACTCGTGCACCTGCCGCTGGGCCGACGTGGAGACCCTGACGCCACCACGCGTGAGGGCGAGGGGCTGGCGGCCGCCGCCGCGGTGGTGACGACCAGCCGGTGGACGCGCGACCGGGTGCTCGAGCTCTATCCGGTGTCGCCGGACCGGGTGCACGTGGCCGAGCCCGGCGTCGACCGAGCTGCGCCGACGAGGGGTACGCCGAACGGTGGGCGGCTGCTGTGCGTCGCCGCGCTCACGCCCGACAAGGGCCACGACCTGCTGCTGGCCGCCCTGGGCAAGGTCGGCCACCTCGAGTGGGAGCTCGTCTGCGTCGGGAGGAACGACCTCGACCCGGCGTACGCCGCGGAGCTGGTCGGGCTCGCCGTGGATCTCGGGGTCGACGGCCGGGTGTCGTTCGCCGGGACGCGGACGGGTGCGCGACTGGCCGCGTCGTACGCCGCTGCCGACGTGGTCGTGCTGGCCACCCGCCTCGAGAGCTATGGGATGGTCCTGACCGAGGCGCTGGCGAGGGGCGTCCCGGTCATCGCGACGGAGGTCGGCGGGGTTCCCGAGGCCGTCGGTGAGCTGCCGGGCGGTCGGCACCCGGGCCTGCTCGTGCCACCAGGTGATCCGGGTGCCCTGGCCGACGCCGTACGCCGCTGGCTCGAGCTCCCCGACCTCCGCGCGACCTTGCGGGAGCGCGCCCTGGCACGCAGGGAGTCCTTGACGGGGTGGGACCGGACGGCGGAGACCGTTGCCCGGGTGCTGGCCGGGGTGGGTGCGTGAGCCGGCGGTCGTGGGACCGGCTGCCCCTCGTCGGCGGCGCGGCGATCCTGCTCGTCGTGGTGTGGCAGCTCGGCACCGGGTCGTTCCTGCACGGGGCCCGCACCGTCGACCCCGCGACGCTGGCGGCCGGTGCCCTGATCGCGGTGCCGACGACGCTGTGCTGCGCCTGGCGCTGGCGACTCGTCGCGCGCGCCCTCGACGTCGGTATGAGCCTGCCCACGGCGACGGCGGCGTGCTACCGGTCCCAGTTCCTGAACACCGTGCTCCCCGGGGGTGTGCTCGGTGACGTGCACCGCGGCCTGCATCACGGGCGCGAGGTCGCGGACACGGCGCGGACGCTTCGCGCCGTGGCGTGGGAGCGGGGGATCGGGCAGGTGGTGCAGATGGCGACCGGGTGCCTGGTGCTCGTGCTCCTGCCCTCGCCCGTGCACGCCGAGGTCCCGGCGGCGCTGGCAGTCCTCGCTCTCGGGACCGTGGCCGCCGTGCTGCTGCTGGGGCGACACCGGACCTTGCTGGGCTGCGACCTGCGCCAGCTGCTCGCGCCTCCGACCTGGCCCCGACTCCTGACGGCCTCGACCCTCGCGCTCGTCGGCCACGTCGGCACGTTCCTGGTCGCTGCCCGCGCGGCGGGCGCCACGGCGCCGACGACGGAGATCGTGCCGTTGGCGCTTGTCGTGCTGCTCGCCATGGGGATCCCGGTGAACCTCGCCGGATGGGGGCCGCGGGAGGGCGTCGCCGCCTGGGCGTTCGCCGCTGCCGGGCTGGGCGCACAGCTGGGGCTCACCATCGCCGTCGTGTACGGCGTGATGGTGCTCGTGGCCGGCCTACCGGGCATGGTCGTGCTGCTGGTAGAGGCGCGTCGCGGTCGACGTCGGGTGCCCGAGGTCGCAGGTCCTGTCCCGGAGGTGGCCCATGGCTGAACGTCCCTACACGCTGCTCAGCTGCGCGCTCTCGCTCGACGGATACCTCGACGCCGGGACCGACGATCGGCTGATCCTCTCCAACGCCGACGACTTCGCCCGCGTGGACGCGGTCCGCGCCGACAGCGACGCCGTGCTGGTGGGTGCGGCGACCGTGCGCCACGACAACCCGCGGCTGCTGGTCCGCTCCCCGGCGCTGCGTGCCCGACGCGTCGAGAGCGACCTGCCGGCGACACCCGCGAAGGTGACCCTCACCCGGCGGGCGGACCTCGATCCGTGTGCTGCCTTCTTCACGGCTGGGGAGGCCAACCGGCTCGTCTACTGCACGAGTGGCTCGCTCCCACGCGCCCGCCGGCGGCTCGGTGACGTGGCGACGGTGATCGACGGCGGCCGGCAGGTGGGCGTCCGGTGGCTGGTCGAGGACCTGCACCGGCGCGGCGTACGACGGCTGATGGTGGAGGGCGGTGCGAGCGTGCACACCCAGTTCCTGACCGCCGACATCGTCGACGAGCTGCAGCTGGTCGTGGCCCCGTTCTTCGTGGGCAACCCGCACGCGCACCGGTTCGTCGGCGCCGGCCGATTCCCCTTCCACCCCGGCCGACGGGCAACCCTGGCGGACGTGCGACCGATCGGCGATGTCGTGCTCCTGCGCTATGCACTGTCGTCGCGGTGCGCCGCCGAGATGCGGGAGCTCGCCACGGGGTCTCCGCGCCCCTGATCGTCGTACGCCGGCACGGCGAACGTCCCGCCGGCACCGACGATCTCCGACTCCCGGCGAAGCGCCGATCCGGACCTCCATCATGTGCTGTGAACCGATCCAGCCACTCGACACGTTCCGGCACAAGCCCGGCAGCCTCGTGTCGCCGTCCCCGCGGTGCTGCTGCAACGTACGGTGTCCCCGTGAAAACCTGGCTCGCGGCTGCGCTGATCGCGTGCCTGGGGATGACCGGGTGCGGAGCGCCGTACGACGACGGCGAGGTGTCCCAGACGCTGGGTGCCGCTCGACCTCCCGACCCGTCCGCCACTCCGGTCGTGGTCGACACCGACCTCGGCGGCGACGACCTGGCCGCCTTGGCGTTCCTGCTGCGGCACCCGTCGGTGAAGGTGGAGGCGGTCACGATCGCGGCCACCGGTCTCGTCGGCTGTGACGCCGGCGTCGACGTGGTGGCCGGCCTGTTCGCGGCCGTGGAGGCCCGACCCGTACCCGTCGCGTGCGGTCGACCGGACGCGGGACCCGGCGGGCGGAAGTTCCCCCCGCAGTGGCGGCAGGTGGCCGAACGCGGGACGGGGATCGCGCCGGTCCCCGGGACGCAGTCACCCCGGCCGGCCGGCCGGCTGATCGCCGCCCTCGCGCGCCAGGTGGACGGCCTGGTCGTGGTGGCGCTCGGGCCACTGACCAACCTGGGCGACCTTGCCCGGAAGCAGCCCCGGGCCTACGCGCGGCTGGCCGGGGTGCACGCCATGGCGGGGTCGGTCGACGGGCGGCCGATCGACGGGCTCGCGGAGTGGAACGCCGCCGCCGACCCGGCGGCACTGCAGACCGTGCTGGCGGGCCGGGTGCCGGTCACCCTGGTGCCGGAGGACGCCGTGCCGGCCGGGACGCCCGGCGTGCTCGCAGGACCTGTGCTGGGCCGGATCGCCGAGGTCGTGGACTACCCGCGGTGGGGGGACCTCTCGGCTGCGGCCGCGTTCGTGAGACCCCACGCGGGGAAGGTCGAGTGGGGCCGGTGGCTGCCCGACTCCTCCGAGCCGGGTCGACTGCGTCGGGCGGGGGCCGGACGGGTCAAGGTCTATCGTTCGCTGGACGTGGACCGCCTGACGGCGGCGTACGAGGAGGCCTTCGCTCGCTGAGCGGGTTCGATCGACCTGCTCGGCAGCGCTACGCGGAGGATGGCACCAAGGGATGCCGGGTGCCGGTGCTCGTGTCGATGAGCGTGAGCGGGCCGAGGGTCGCAGTCACCGGCAGCACGTCGTACACGCACGCAGCGACGATCGGGAGGTCGCGCAGGTGGAGGCGTGGCGCCAGGGTCAGGTGCGGGACCCACTGGCCGGGCTCGTAGTGGCGGTGCAGGTCGGCACCCCCACGGCGTACGGCCTCCACCACCGTCTGCTGCCCCGTCAGCAGGTCCGGGGTGGGGGCGGGCACCAGCCAGCACCTGCTTCGGCGGAACATGCCCAGGGCATCGAAGTGCACGACCCGCGGGAGCCGCACCGGCTGTCGCGCCAGCTCCTGGCGCACGGTTGCGAGGTCCCACGAGCGGAGCGAGGCGAGGGTGAGGTGTGGGACGTGGTGGCCGTGGGTGTGCGAGAGCAGCGTCGTGACGCCGGCCACCTCGAGTCGCCGCCACAGGGAGCGGACGACGCGATCGGCCTCGGCGTCCAGGGTGAGACAGACCGAGAGAGTCATGGTCCGATCATCGCCCGTCCGGCAAGAGTCCCGGGGATGTTGTCCTCGCCGCCACCGAGGCGCATCGTGGAGGCAGACGCGACGAGGAGGAGCGATGAAGGCGAACGTGGGCGACCTGCTGCTGGTCGAGAGCAATTCTGCGGAGCATCACCGACGAGAGGGACAGATCATCGAGGTGCACGGCGAGGACGGAGCGCCGCCGTACGTCGTGCGGTGGTCCGACGGGCACGAGGCGCTGTGCTTCCCGGGGCCCGACGCACACGTGCGCTCGCGCGACTCGGCGGCCGGTTCCGGGAGCTGATGCCAGCTGCCGCGCAGGCCTGCGACCTCTCAAGGAGGGTCTCGTCAGATGAGGTCCCGCTACGACGGACCCGGGCCGGCCGCGGCGCGGTGGTCGACCACCTGGTGTCCGTAGCGGGCTGGTGAGCCGTCGTGCTCAGCGGGCGCCGATGCGCCTCGAGCACGACGGCCACGCACCCCAGCCCTGGCCGTTCTTGATCCGCTTGGCAACGCGGACCTGCTCGCTCACCTTGGCGCGGTGGGGGAGAGAGGCGTACTTCTTGCCTCCGTAGGCGCGCCAGGTGCCGCCGCTGATCTGGAGCCCGCCGTAGTAGCCGTTGCCGGTGCTGACGTGCCATCGGCCGCCGGACTCGCACTTGGCGAGCCGCTTCCACGTCTTCATCGAGACGGCGCCGGCCGGCGCTGCGAGGGTGGTGGTGAAGAGGACGGCCGTGGTCAGGGCGACCAGCAGCGTCATCGCAAGCTTGCGCATGGGAGTTCCTCCGTGCGCCTGCGAGGTTAGCTGTCGGGTTCGGGCTGAAGGTGCCCGGCCACGTGTAGGTGGCCTCACCCCGAGGATCGCTCTCACGACCCGGGAAGATTGGGTTCCCCGCTCTTGTCCGCTGAGTGTTCAGAGGGCCCCCCGCACGGACAGGATTCGGCGACAACGGGGGACGCCCCGGTAATCCGGGACCCGTTACCTTAAGCGGTGGTCCAGCCGCGCGGCAAATATGTGGCGTCGACAGGGGTGGTCGCCGTTCGAGTGCTCCAGGGGCGTCAGTGGTCCGGCCTGGCGTGAGGAGCGCAGCTGGGTCTCGGTCGGACACGCGCCTGCCTGCGGTGCAGGCACCAGCCTGCTCGGCCCCGGGTGGTGCACGATGGCTCGATGGCTACCGATGAGCAGCAAGGGCTGGTGTTCCCGGCCGACGGCGAGGGACGCCGGAGTACGTCGTCCGTGGGTCGCAGCGTCGTCGCTGACGCGCTGCGTTCGGTGGACCCCACGGGTGCGCGGGCGGCGGAGCAGGCGACAGGCTGGCGCACCGACTACCTCGTGCACTTCCGCCGGCTGGTCGAGGCCGGCCTCGCGTCCCCCGAGGCTGCGGTGTCGGTCGCCGAGGGCGGCTTGGCGTCGGCCCACGACCGGATGCGGGTCCTCGACGAGGACGGTGGCGAGCACGGGCTCGCGAAGTGGCCCGAGACCGGACGCGAGATCGAGCAGGTCGAGGTCCGGGGTGTGGGCGAGCCGGTCAGGGAGCTGGTGCTGCCGTACCACGGCGAGCGGCTGCGGGACGGTGGCATCCGCAAGCGGATGGCCGCCTGGGTGGAGGCCGGAGTGGTCGAGCCGAGCGTCGCCGAGGCGATCGACCTGGTCCTGGACAACCCCGACTGGCTGCGGCTGGAGGCCCACACCGTCGCTGTGCTCGGTGCAGGCGCGGAGATGGGACCGCTGCCGTCGTTGATGCGGTGGGGTGCCCGGGTCGCGGCCGTGGACCTGGCCCGGCCGCAGATCTGGCAGAAGGTGCTGACCGTGGCCAAGGAGGGCGCGGGATCGCTCGTCGTACCGACCTTGCCCCAGACCGAGGGCCTGGAGCTGGACAAGGCGGCCGGCGTGGACCTGCTCGCCGGCGTGCCCGACGTCGAGCGTTGGTTGCGGGCCCAGCCCGGAACCCTCGTGCTGGGCAACTACGTCTACGCGGACGGCGCCACCAACACACGGGTCTCGGTGGCGGTCGACGAGCTCACCGTCCGGCTCCGGGACAACCGCAACGACGTGGCGCTGGCGTTCCTGGCCACGCCGACCGACGTCTTCGCCGTGCCGGCTGACGCCGTGGACCAGGCGACCCGGGGCTACGAGGGCCGCTCGGTCCGGTCCAAGGCCCTGGGACGGCCGCTGCGCACGCTGTCCGGCGGGCGGCTGCTGCGGCGCAACTACGTCGCGGGCTCCGACCCCGGCATCAACGACTCGCTGGTGCCCCAGCAGGGGCCGAACTACGCGCTCGCCAAGAGGCTGCAGCGCTGGCGCGCCACCGTCGCGCGGCACGAGGGCGCCACCGTCTCGATGAACGTCGCCCCGCCCACGCGCACCAGGTCCGTGGTGAAGAACCGCGCGCTCGCGGCGGCGTACGCCGGGGCACACCGTTTCGGCGTCGAGGTCTTCGAGCCGGCGACCTCGAACGTGCTGATGGCCGCGCTGCTCGTGCACGACCTCCACACAGGGGGCGGTCCCCAGCACGAGCATCCCTGGCAGGACGAGGCGTACGCGGCGGCACACGGCGGGCTGTGGCGTACGCCGTACGCACCTCGCAGCGCTCTCGGGCTCGCCGCCCTCCTGGGGTACGGCGCCGCCCGGGGCTGAGGTCGGCTCGCGCACTAGGCTCCAGGCCGGGAGGGGAGTGACCGATGACGGGTGGGATCTCGGAGCAGGGTCCGTTGGGCGTACGCCGGGCCGGCGTGCTGCTCCACGTGACGTCGCTGCCCTCGACGAAGGGCGCGAAGTCCGACGACCCGACGTCGCACCGCCCGACGTCGCACAGCAGGGGCGACCTCGGACCCGAGGCCTACCGGTTCGTCGACTTCCTCGCCGAGGCCGGGTGCACGGTGTGGCAGGTGCTGCCGCTGGTGCCCACGCACGAGGAGGACGGGTCGCCCTACAACGCGCTCTCCGCGATGGCCGGAAACCCCGAGCTGATCAGCGACCAGCTGCGACGAGAGCGCGGACTGGTGTCGGCCGACGGCTTGACGCCCGAGCAGCGCGTGGCCTTCTCACGGTGGTGCGAGGTGAACAGCACCTGGCTGGAGCCGTTCGTCGAGTTCATGACGTTGCGCGAGGCGCTGGGTCACACCCCGTGGACGACGTGGGAGCCCGCCCTACGCGACCGCGACGCCTACCGGGTCGCCCAGGTGATGGCGGCCCGGGCTCACGACGCGGAGCGCCTCCGCTTCGAGCAGTGGGTGTTCGCGATCCAGTGGCGCGAGCTGCGCGCCTACGCCGCGTCCAGGGGCGTCCTGTTCTTCGGGGACCTGCCGATCTTCGTCTCGCTGGACAGCGCCGACGTCTGGTCCTCGCGGGACCTGTTCGAGCTCGACGACGAGGGGCGTCCGACGACCGTGACCGGCGTACCTCCCGACTACTTCGCCGCCGACGGCCAGCGCTGGAACAACCCGCACTACGACTGGGACGCGATGGCCGCCGACGGGTTCGCGTGGTGGCGCCAACGCATCGCCCGGCAGCGGGAGCTCTTCGACCTCGTGCGGATCGATCACTTCCGCGGCTTCGAGGCGGCGTGGCACGTGCCGGTCGAGGCGCCGACGGCCAGGGACGGCCACTGGGTCAAGGGGCCGGCGCGCGAGGTGCTCGCGGCTCTGGTGGAGACGGCGGGGCCGGGCACCCTGGTCGCCGAGGACCTCGGCGTGATCACCCCGGAGGTCGACGCGGTGCGGCTCGAGTTCGGGCTGCCCGGGATGAAGGTGCTCCAGTTCGCCTTCGACGGCAGCAGCGACAATCCCTACCTGCCCGAGCGGCACGGCGAGCAGAGCGTCGTCTACACCGGGACGCACGACAACGACACGACGCTCGGGTGGTGGGGCGACCTGGACGAGAGCACGCGCGAGCGGGTGCGGTCAGCGGTGCCGGTGGCCGACGAGCCCATGCCGAGGGCGCTCATCCACCTGGCGCTCGCCTCGACCGCCCGGCTGGCCGTGGTGCCCGCCCAGGACCTTCTCGGTCAGGGCAGCATTGCCAGGATGAACACGCCCGGCACGGACGAGGGCAACTGGGACTGGCAGGCGACCGGCGGTTTCGATGCTGAGCTCGCCGCGCGAGTGCGGGCACTGGTGATCGAGACGGACCGGGTGCGCGGGACTCACCAGCGATAGTCGAGGGACGTCCCGTCGAAGGTCACCACGACCCGGTCGCCATCGGGGTCCTCGCGGCGTCCCACTTCGAGCTTGGAGTCGATGGCGCTCCTCGGAGATCTCGGCCCAGGTCAGGCCGGCGGACTGCTTGGCGGCGAGGACACGGTTGCGGAGGTCAGAGCTCAGGTCCCGAAGCTCCCCGCCGCGCCCGTCCGTCGATTCGGCTGTTATCGGGACAGAAGGGCAGGTCATGGCGTGTCATGGAGGCAGCCCACGCCACCTCGACGACAGGATGACCATGCCCCGTCTCACCACACTCCTGTCTGCCCTCGCCCTGCTCGTCGCCGGCCTGGTCCTCACGGTCCCGGCGGCGCACGCGGTCGACTACGACTGCGCCGACTTCGACACGCAGGCGCAGGCCCAGCAGTACCTCACGCCCGGCGACCCGCACCGCCTCGACGCGGACGGCGACGGGATCGCCTGCGACTCGCTGCCGTGCCCCTGCTCGAGCGGCACGCCGAAGCCCGCCTCGTCACCCGCCTCGTCGAAGGGGCGCACCCTGCGCGAGTGGGCGCGCATCGTCCGGGTCGTCGACGGTGACACCGTGGTCGTGCGCCTGGGGAACGGCTCCCAGAGGTACGTGCGCCTGATGGGGATCAACGCTCCGGAGGTCACCGGCGCCGGCCAGTGCTACGGCGACGCCGCGACCGCCGTGCTGCGGGGGATGCTTCCGGCGAGGACCCGCGTGCGACTGGTGTCGGACCCCACCCAGGCTCGCGTCGACCGCTACGGACGGTTGCTCCGCTACGTCAGCAAGAAGAAGCTCGACGTCGACCGGCGGATGGTCTTCGTGGGGGCAGCCAAGGTCTACGTCTACGCCAACAAGCCGTTCAAGCGCGTGGGGTCCTACCGCTCCGCGCAGTCCTCGGCCCAGCAGGGTGACCGCGGTCTGTGGCGGTACTGCTGAGGATCCGACTCCACCCCTGCTCCTCGCCACCCTCACGCCGCCAGGTCGTCGGGCGTCACCGCCCGGACGGCCACGTCGTTGGCGACGTGGATCGGGTGGCAGTGCAGGTGTGACGACCGGGCTCCGGCCAGGAGTCGGGCGGCGAGGCTGCGATCGAAGGCGTTGACCCCGTCGCGGCCGGGCCGGGAGACCAGGAACGCGACGCTGGTTCCCTCTCCCTCGTCTGCGCAGACCTGCTCGAGCACGTCGAAGAGGTTCGCCACCTCGTGAGGCTCCGGTAGCTGCTCGCTCTCGGCGATCTCCACCAGGAAGCGGGTGGGCCGGGCGTCGGCACCGATGAAGGTCACCCAGACGCTCGTCGAGCGGAAGCCGAGGGGCTGCATCAACAGCTCCCACATGCGTCGCAGATCGCTCTGGTGGCGGATCTTGAGGCGGTCCAGCTCGGTGGCGGTGTGGTCGTCGGTGTGCTCGCTGAGGTGCTCGTCCATGCGGCAGACGTTGCCCCGGAACCGAGGCGCGTGGGGCGTTGTCCACAGGGGTATTTCCCGGTGGAGGTGCGGCGCTCGTACGACGGCCGCCACACTCGCGTCCCGACCGGCAGCGGAGCCTGTGAGTCCCCTCACCCCGGCCGCGTACACGGTGCAGCCGGGGGATCGACGGGCCTCACCATTGAGGCTGTGACTGACGCCCGCGAGACCTACAAGATCCTTGATCTCGCGCTCCGGATCGGTGAGATCCTGCTCTCGTCCGGAGCCGGTGCTGCCGACGTGACCGCGACGATGCTGGGGATCACCCACCACTACGGACTGCGCAACGCCGACGTCGACGTGACCTTCACGCTGCTGCGAATGAGCTACCAGGACGACCCCGACGAGATGCCGGTCCTGCTGACCCGCAACATCAGCCAACGCGACATCGACTACGACGACCTGACCCGCACCCACCACCTGGTCACCGACGTGCTCGAGGACCGCGTCACCGTGACCGAGGCGCGTGCCCGGGTCGCGCGCGTGAACTCCACCGGTCACTGGCTGCCACGGTGGTCGGTCGTCGCCGGCTCGGGCGTGGTCGGCGGCGGCATCGCCCTCATCCTCGGCGGCGGGGTGGTGGTCACGGCCGTTGCGACGCTCGCCGCGGTGGCGATCACGGTGCTCACCCGGATCATGAACCGTCAGCGCTGGCCGATGTTCTACCAGCAGATCGCGGGTGGTCTGACGGCCACCGTGCTCGCGCTCGCCACGGCCTCGCTCGACCTCGGCGTGGACATCTCGCTGGTGATCACGGCCAGCATCGTGCTGCTGCTCTCCGGGATCGGGTTCATGGGAGCCATCCAGGACGCGCTCAGCGGCTTCTACCTCACCGCCGGCGCCCGGATCATCGAGGCGATGCTGGCGACCGCCGGCCTGATCGCCGGCGTCTCGGCCGGTCTCGCGCTGGCCCCCGTGTTCGGGGTCAACCTCACCTACGTGCGGCCCGGGGAGACAGGGCTGGCGGAGGTGCCGCTGGTCCTGGCGGGGGCAATCGTCTCAGCGAGTGCGTTCGCGCTCACCTGCTACGCCCCGCTGCGGTCGATCCCCGCCATCGCGATGACGACCCTGCTGGGACATCTGGTGTTCCTCTCGGTGCGCGACCCGGACGTGGCCATGCCCTGGGCGGCCGCCTGCGCGGCGATCGTCATCGGTCTGGTGAGCTACACGGTCGCCGAGCGGGTCGGCGTACCCCCGCTCGTGGTGGTCGTGCCCGCCCTGGTCCCGATGCTTCCCGGCCTGCTGATCTACCGCGGGCTGAGCTCGATGTCGGCGAACGACGCGTTGGGCATCCTGCAGCTCTCGGCCGCAGCGGCCACGACCATCGCTCTCGCCGCGGGCGTGATCCTGGGGGAGTACGTCGCGCAGCCGCTCAAGCGCAACGCCCGTCGGATCGAAGGTCGTCTCGCCGGACCGCGGATGGTCGGCGTCATGCACGGCCACCTGAGCCGGCGCAGCCGGAGCCGGGCGGGCTGAGCAGAGAACCGGCGGCCGCGCATGCATGCACGGCCGCCGGTCCCGGGTTGGTCAGCTCAGCGGCGGGGGTCCAGGCCGCTCCTGGCGTTGAATGCCCACAGGGTGTGGCTGTCGATGGCGCGGATCATGCGTCGAAGCGTGGTCATGGTGCCTCCTTGTTGGATCGTTCCAAGTCTTACTGTCCCCAACCCCCGTGAACGTCGGATCATGCCCCGGTTACAGCTCCGTGTCGCATGAGGTGGGTCACGCGATCCTGGTCACACCGAGCGGACGTCATACGTCCTGGCTGCTCCCACGACCCGGACGTATGACGTCCGGGACGGGGACGCGCACTCGGTGCGAGGGTGTCGTGCCGCGCACGTAGGGTTGGTCCGACATGAGTGCGCAGTTCCCCCTTCCCGGTCTTCCCGTCGCCGAGGCGACCCCGCAGGACGACGGGAACAACTCCTCACGCCGTCGTCGCCCCACCCGTGAGCAGCTGCTCGAGGGCCTCAACGAGCCGCAGCGCGCGGCCGTGGTCCACGAGGGCACGCCCCTGCTGGTGGTGGCCGGGGCCGGCTCCGGCAAGACCCGCGTGCTGACCCGCCGGATCGCCTGGCTGATCTCCGAGCGCGGCGCCCACCCGGGCTCGATCCTGGCCATCACGTTCACCAACAAGGCCGCCGCGGAGATGCGCGAGCGCGTCGAGGAGCTGGTCGGTGGCCGTGCCCGGATCATGTGGGTGAGCACGTTCCACTCCGCCTGCGTGCGCATCCTGCGCAAGGAGATCGACAAGTTCGGGTTCAAGTCGAGCTTCACCATCTACGACGCCGCCGACTCCAAGCGGCTGATGACGCTGGTCTGCCGCGACCTCGACCTCGACGTGAAGCGCTTTCCCCCGCGCGCGATCCTCAACTGGGTCAGCAACGCCAAGAACGAGCTGCAGGACCACGAGGACGCCGCCAAGGCCGCGCAGAACGGCCAGGAGGAGGTCTACGCGCAGGCGTACGCCGAGTACCAGCGCCGCCTCCGCCAGGCGAACGCCCTGGACTTCGACGACCTGCTGATGATGACCGTGCACCTGTTCCGCGCGTTCCCGGCCGTCCGGGAGAACTGGCGCCGCCGCTTCCGGCACGTGCTGGTCGACGAGTACCAGGACACCAACCATGCGCAGTACGCCCTGATCCACGAGCTGTGTGCCGACAGCCTCGAGCAGCCGGTGGCGTCGGTGCCCGAGGACGCGGTTGCCCCGGCGGAGCTGATGGTCGTCGGTGACGCCGACCAGTCGATCTACGCGTTCCGCGGCGCCAACATCCGCAACATCATGGACTTCGAGCAGGACTTCCCCAACGCCACGACAGTGATGCTGGAGCAGAACTACCGCTCCACGCAGACGATCCTGACCGCGGCCAACGCCGTGATCAGCCGCAACGAGAGCCGCAAGCCGAAGAACCTCTGGTCCGATGCCGGCTCGGGCGACGTCATCGTCGGCTACGTCGGCGACGACGAGCGCGACGAGGCCCGTTTCGTGGCGGAGGAGGTCGACAGGCTCACCGACGAGGGGAAGGCGCGCGCCGGCGACGTCGCGGTGTTCTACCGGACCAACGCCCAGTCGCGGGTCTTCGAGGAGGTCTTCATCCGCGTGGGGCTGCCCTACCGTGTGGTGGGCGGCGTCCGGTTCTACGAGCGGCGCGAGGTGCGCGACGCGCTTGCCTACTTGCGGGTGCTCGCCAACCCGGACGACTCGGTATCCCTGCGACGGGTCCTGAACACCCCCAAGCGGGGCATCGGCGATCGCGCGGAGGCGTGCATCGAGGGGCTGGCGCAGCGCGACCGGATCACCTTCTGGGACGCGCTGCGACGCGCCGAGGACGCGCCGGGCCTGGCCACCAGGTCACTCAATGCCATCCGCGGGTTCGTCGAGCTGATCGAGCAGCTCCAGTCGATGGTCGCCGCGGGGGAGCGGGTCGACGTCGTCCTCGAGCAGGCCCTGACCCGCAGCGGCTACCTCAAGGAGCTCGAAGACTCCGAGGACCCGCAGGACGAGACCCGGGTGGAGAACCTCGCCGAGCTCGTCGCCGTCGCCCGGGAGTTCGCCGACGACCCGCAGGTCGGACCCTCCGCCGACCCCGCCGACGCGCTGAACGAGGACGGGGAGGTCGAGGGCACGCCTGCCGAGCCTCCGGGGCTCGTCGACTTCCTGGAGCGGGTCGCGCTGGTCGCGGACTCCGACCAGATCCCCGACGCCCCCGAGGACGCAGACGGGGCACCTCCCGGCGTGGTGACCCTGATGACGCTGCACACCGCCAAGGGCCTGGAGTTCCCGGTCGTGTTCCTGACCGGCCTCGAGGACGGGATCTTCCCGCACATGCGCTCGCTGGGCGACAAGCCAGAGCTGGAGGAGGAGCGGCGGCTGGCCTACGTCGGCATCACCCGTGCCCGCGAGCGGCTCTACATCTCGCGGGCCGTCGTACGCTCTGCCTGGGGTGCCCCGCAGCACAACCCCGCCTCCCGGTTCGTCGACGAGCTTCCGGTCGACCTCGTCGACTGGCGGCGTACGGCGGACGCCATGACCTCGTGGAACCGACCCTCCTACGGCGCGTCCCAGTCCGCGTACGGCGCCGGGCGGGGCAGCGTGCCCCAGAGCCGTTTCGGTACGGCGAGCGCCCGCTCGGACGCCGCCAGGAAGGCCAAGGCCGGCCGTGCCATCCCGTCGCTGGACCCCGGTGACCGGGTCCAGCACGACAGCTTCGGCCTGGGCACGGTCGTCGCGCTCGAGGGAGCCGGCGACAACGCCGTCGCCTCGATCGACTTCGGCAGCGAGGGAGTCAAGCGACTGTTGCTGCGCTACGCCCCGGTCGAGAAGCTGTAGCTGCTACGCGGTGGCGCGTCGCGTCAGGGCGTGACGCCGTGGAAGGCGAGGGCCTGCTCCGGGTCGACCGGATCTCCGCCCCCCGGGCGCACCTCGAGGTGCAGGTGGGAGCCGGTCGAGTTGCCCGTGCTGCCGACGGTGCCGATCTGCTGGCCGCTGGTGACCGTCTGGCCGGTGGTGACGCCGATGGAGGTCTGGTGGCAGTACCAGATCTCGGTGCCGTCGGCGAGGGTCTCGATGGTGCGGTTGCCGTAGGCACCCGCGGAGCCGGTCTCGGTGATGACGCCGTTGGCGACCGCCACGATGGGGGTGCCTGAGGGGGCGGCGAAGTCGAGGCCGGTGTGGTTGCTCGACCAGAGCCCGCCGGCCATGCCGAAGCGTGCGGTGAGGTGGTAGCCGCTGGTCGGCAGCACCCACTGGTTCTTGGCGATCTCCCCGGCGCGCGCCTCGGCGGCCTTGCCCAGGGACTTCAGCGCCGCGTTGCGTTCGGCGGCGTTCTGCTCGGCGGCGGCCTGCAGCTTCGCGGCGGCGGCCTGCTGGAGCGCCTGGCGCTCGGAGTCACGGCTGATGGCACGTGCGCGGGGACCAGCGACGAACCCGGCCGCGTCAGTGCCGGTGAGGGGACCGCCCGCGGAGGAGAGCCGGGCCACCTCGGGAGAGGCTGCTGCGTTGTCCACCGTGACCGCTCCGACGCCAGCCAGGGCCAGGGCGGTGACGCCCACCATGGTGGGAATCGCGGGAAGGTGACCGGTGCGCCGGAACAAGCGGCTCAGGGGGGCGGGCTTCTGGGCCCGGCGGCGTCCCTGAACCGGGATTCGCGCGGCACCAGGCGTTGGCCTGCTGCGGCGTTCTGCCCGGTGGCTACCCATGCGAGTTCCTGTCGGTCGAGTGAGGCGACCTGCAACGGTAACGGCAAGGTCACGACATGTGAAAATCCCCGAGAGAGCCGTCAGTAAACCAACGACCGATTCGCGCTGAGGCAACGGGTTCCCCACGTGTGCTCGGCGTCACCGCGGGAAGCCGCTGGCGCGGCACCCGATAGCCTGCAGCCATGTTGCGCATCGTGGTGGCCAAACCGGGCCTGGACGGTCACGACCGCGGGGCCAAGGTGGTGGCGCGCGCGTTGCGCGACGCCGGCCACGAGGTCATCTACACGGGCCTGCACCAGACCCCGGAGCAGATCGTCGAGACCGCCATCCAGGAGGACGCCGACCTGATCGGGCTCTCGGTGCTCTCCGGTGCCCACATGACGCTGTTCCGCAGGCTGATCGCACTTCTCCAGGAGCGCGACGCGGCCGACATCGTCGTCTTCGGCGGCGGCATCGTCCCCGACGAGGACGTCGCCCCGCTCGAGGAGATCGGCGTCGCGAAGATCTTCACCCCGGGTGCCACGACCGGCGAGATCACCACCTGGGTCGAGGAGCACTTCGCCCAGCAGGGCTCCTGACCCCAGTGTGGTCCGGCGTCGGCGGGCGCGTGTCTCAGAACGACGGGGCGGAGAGCAGCGGAAGCTCGAGCGTGCCGGGAGGCGTGGGGCCGGTGGTCACGGTCACTGGCTGCGCCACCGTGTTGGTGGCATAGGCCAGGTCGCCCCCCGCGATCACGAGCCGGATCCGGTGGCCCGCCGCGAAGCGCTGCGCCACACCGGGGAGCTCGATCGTCACCGGCTTCGTCACGTCCTTGATCCGAGCCGGCGAGACCAGCCGGTGCTGCAGCGTCTGCGTGCCGTCGGGCGCCACGTCGTACAGCTTGGCGATCAGGATCAGCTGACCCGCGGGACCGCCGGACTGGGCGGTGGCGGCGACAGGAGCGTCGAGACGCACCGTCAGCCTCGGCGAGCCCACGAGCACGGCGTCCTTGCGCAGCGCGGGTGAGGTGTACGCCGCGAACGTGCCGGGTGTGTCGCTGATCGGCCTGTCCACGGTGCTGCCCTCGACCCCGGAGGTCTCGGAGTACGACGTCCCGGCGGGCGTGACGGCGAACTGGCTGCTGCCCGGGAGCACCGTCTTGCCGGGTGTGAGCGCGTCGGTGCCGGAGAGGCGGAGCGTCGAGGTCGGGGCACCGGTGAAGCCGGACGACGAGGCGTAGGCCTTGTCGACTGCCGTCCCGGCGTTGGCCTCGCTCGCGTCGTAGGAGATCCAGTCACGGAAGTACTCGAACTGCGGCCCGGCGCTGGCTGCGGTGTCGCCGCGCACGTAGCGGTCCATCCAGCCGATCCAGCGGCGTCCCTGGTGGCTGTAGTCGACGCCCTTGGAGAGGTCGAGGTCACCGGCGGCGGTCTCGCCGGAGTGGCCGCCGGAGAACCACGACATGCGGGCCTCGGTGCCCTGCGCCCGCAGCGCCTTGTAGGTCGCGACGCCCTCCTGGAGGTTGAACAGGGTGTCGCGCTGACCCTGGACGATCAGGGTCGGGACCTTGATCCTGCTGATGTAGCTGGAGACCGAGGCGTGGCGGGCCAGCGCCAGCGTCGCGTCGTCGGGGTAGCCGAGGGTGTTGAGAGCGGCGGCTGCCGCGCAGGCCTCGTCCCTGAAGTTGGGGCAGCCCACGTTGCGGGTGGGGTCGGTCTGGGCGTTCTCGAGGCCGGCGAGGATGCCGACCCCGAAGAACAGGTCGACCCACTCGCGCTTCGCGACCCCGGGCGTTCCGTAGGTGACGCCCGTACCGGCGCCCTTCAGGAAGTCTGTGTTGTTCGGCGCCAAGGAGTAGGACAGGTCGTTCCAGGTGATCATCGGGATGATCGCGTCGATGCGCGGGTCCTGCCCGGCGACCGCGAACTGGATCTGGCCGCCGTACGAGCCGCCGATCATCCCGACCTTCGGGTCGCGACCGCGCGCCGTCGTCGTCGCCGTGACGTAGTCGATCTTCTCCTGGCGCCCGGAGCCGTCGTCCAGCGTGTAGGCGCGCGTGCCCGCCAGCACGTCGACCAGCTGCTTGCCGGCCTTGCCGTCGTAGTCGGGGTCGTCGAGCGCGATCTTGCAGTCAGAGCCGCCGAAGCCGAGACCGGAGTAGGAGATCACCACGTAGCCGGCCTTGGCGAAGGCGCTGGCACCGGCGGACTGGCCATCGTCGTCCTTGGCGCCACCGAAGCCGTTGGTCGTCAGGATCGCGGGCGCGGGATGGGCCTTGCTCACGCCGGCGGGCTGGTACTTGTCCGCCCTGACGGTGCAGGGGACGTCGTTGTTCGGTCCGACCATCGTCTCGACGGTGATGGCGGTCTTCGTGAACGACTGCTGGTGGTTCGACGGGGGCGCCGGCGTGGCTGCGGTGGCCGGTGCGCCGACCAGGGCGAGTCCCGTGAGACCGGTGAGCAGGGCGGCAGAGGCGAGGGCTGCTGGGCGAGGCATGTCCCCTCCAACGAGCCACCGGTCCCGAGGACACGTGGCACTCGTCTCAGGCTGGCCTCTCAGGGGTGGCGGCGAGCGAACCCGGCGACGAGGTCCGCGAACTCCTCGGGACGGGCACGGGGGACCCAGTGGCCCTCGTCGACCTCGACCCGGGTGAGGTCGCGGCACCGTGCCTCCAGCCCCTCGAGGCTGCGTGGGAGCACGAAGCCGTCACGGGTGGCGACCACCAGCTGGACCGGGAGGGAGGTGCGCCAGGGGAGCGGGTTGCGCAACCGCGGGAGCACGTTCGCCCGGTAGAGCTCGATGCTGTGGCTGGTGTTCTCCTCCAACTCCTGCCCCCACGGCAGGTCGGCGATCGTCGGGTCCAGCCGGCTCATGGCCGGGCGCAGCAGACCCTGCCCGTGCCGCCAGATGCGCTCGGGGAGCCAGGGGACCAGGAACATCCAGACGTACCAGCTGTGCACCGTCTGCGGCAGCATCTGCAGCCGGCCGCCCCAGGTCGCGTTCGCGGTGCCGAGCAGGTCGAGCGGCGGTCCGCTGCAGGAGGTGTACGACGCCAACCGGCCCTCGAGCCGCGGGTCCCACGTCTCGGCCGCGACCACGTCCCACCCCACGATCGAGCCCCAGTCGTGGCCGACGAGGTGGACGCGCTCACCGGCGGGAACGGTCGCGTCGAGCACGGCGACCAGGTCCTCGACCAGCAGTTCCGTGCGGTACGACGAGCGCCCCTGCGGATGCGTGGAACGACCGGAGCCGCGGACGTCGTAGGTGATCACGTGCCAGTCCTGGGGGAGGGCAGCGACCACCGGCTCCCACATCCGCTGGTCGTCCGGGAAGCCGTGCACGAGCAGCACGTGGGTGGTCGATCCAGGGTCGCCGTACTCGGTCACCTGCAGCTTGACCTGGGGGAGGACGAGGGGCGTGACCTGCGTCTCTATGCGTTCCACGCGGGCACCCTACGTGGCCGGTCGCGGCGATTCGGGTCTATGGTCGGGCGGAGCGGACGCTGGCATGATCCCGGCGTCTCCGGACTCTTGAGTTCGTCCCCAACGAATGCCAATAAGGAGCGGGTGACCCGTGGACCTGATGGAGTACCAAGCGAAGGAACTCTTCGCCAAGCATGGCGTGCCGGTGACACTCGGCAAGACCGTCGAGACCGCAGCCGAGGCCAGGGCCGCCGCCGAGGAGATCGGTCGCGCCGTCGTCGTGAAGGCCCAGGTCAAGGCCGGCGGCCGCGGCAAGGCCGGCGGCGTGAAGCTGGCCAAGACGCCCGAGGAGGCCGAGGAGCACGCCTCCACCATCCTGGGCATGGAGATCAAGGGGCTGACGGTCAACCGCGTCCTGGTCGTGCCCGCGGAGTCCATCGAGGACGAGTACTACTTCTCCTTCCTGCTGGACCGCTCCAACCGCTCCTACCTGTGCATCGCGTCGGTCGAGGGTGGTGTGGAGATCGAGGAGGTCGCCAAGACCAACCCCGACGCGGTCAAGAAGATCGCGATCAACGCCCTCACCGGTGTCGACGAGGCCAAGGCCATCGCGATCGTCGACGAGGCGGAGTTCCCCGCCGAGCTGCGCGACCAGGCGATCTCGCTGGTCCAGCAGCTGTGGAAGGTCTTCGTCGAGGAGGACGCCACCCTCGTCGAGGTCAACCCGCTGGCCCGCCTCGCCGGTGACAAGCTCGAGGCGCTCGACGGCAAGGTCTCCCTCGACGAGAACGCCGAGTTCCGCCACCCGGACCACGCCGTGTTCGAGGACAAGGACGCGGCCGACCCGCTGGAGGCCAAGGCCAAGGCGAAGGGCCTCAACTACGTCAAGCTCGACGGCTCCGTCGGCATCATCGGCAACGGCGCGGGCCTGGTCATGTCGACCCTCGACGTGGTCGCGTACGCCGGCGAGAAGCACGGCGGCCAGAAGCCGGCCAACTTCCTCGACATCGGCGGCGGCGCCTCCGCCGAGGTGATGGCCAACGGTCTCGACGTCATCCTCAACGACGATCAGGTCAGGTCGGTCTTCGTGAACGTCTTCGGTGGCATCACGTCGTGCGACGCGGTGGCCAACGGCATCGTCGGCGCGCTGAAGATCGTCGGTGACGAGGCGACCAAGCCGCTCGTCGTACGCCTCGACGGCAACAACGTCGAGGAGGGTCGACGGATCCTCGACGAGGCCAACCACCCGCTGGTGACGCTGGTGGACACGATGGACGGCGCGGCTGACAAGGCCGCCGAGCTCGCTGCAGCTTCGAACAAGGGAGCCTGAACATGTCGATTTTCGTCAACAAGGACAGCAAGGTCATCGTCCAGGGCATCACGGGCGGCGAGGGCACCAAGCACACCGCCCTCATGCTCAAGGCCGGGACCAACGTCGTCGGCGGTGTGAACGCCCGCAAGGCCGGCACGACCGTCACCCACGGTGACGTCGAGCTCCCCGTGTTCGGCACGGTGGAGGAGGCGATGAAGGAGACCGGCGCCGACGTGTCGATCGCCTTCGTGCCGGCGGCGTTCACCAAGGACGCCGTGATCGAGGCCATCGACGCCGAGATCCCGCTCCTGGTGATCATCACCGAGGGCGTGCCCGTGCAGGACTCCGCGGAGTTCTGGGGGTACGCCCAGGGCAAGAGCACCCGCATCATCGGCCCCAACTGCCCCGGCATCATCACGCCGGGGGAGTGCCTGGTCGGCATCACGCCCGCCAACATCTCCGGCTCCGGCCCGGTCGGCCTGGTGTCGAAGTCCGGCACGCTGACCTACCAGATGATGTTCGAGCTGCGCGACCACGGCTTCTCGACCGCCATCGGCATCGGCGGTGACCCGATCATCGGGACCACCCACATCGACGCCCTCGAGGCCTTCGAGAACGACCCCGACACCAAGGCGATCGTGATGATCGGCGAGATCGGCGGCGACGCCGAGGAGCGGGCAGCGGACTACATCAGGGAGCACGTGACCAAGCCGGTCGTGGGCTACGTCGCGGGCTTCACCGCCCCCGAGGGCAAGACGATGGGCCACGCCGGCGCCATCGTCTCCGGCTCCTCGGGCACCGCCCAGGCGAAGAAGGAGGCCCTCGAGGCCGCCGGGGTCAAGGTCGGCAAGACGCCGTCGGAGACCGCCGAGCTGATGCGGGAGATCCTGAAGGAGCTCTGACGCGGGGGTGGCGGGAAACCGTCACCGGCGAGAACCCAGCTCACGTCACAGCATTGCGCGAGGAGTACGCCGGGTCGGCGTACTCCTCGTTCGCCATCACGGCCTCGAGCCGCTCGACCGCGGTCCGCACGTGATCGGGCGTGTTGTACAGCGGGGCGAACCCGAAGCGGGCGATGTCGGGGTCCCGGAAGTCACCGATGACGTTGCGGGCGATCAGGGCCTGGACCACGCCGTAGGCGTGGTCGTGCCGCAGGGAGACCTGGCTGCCGCGGCGCTGGTGATCGCGGGGGGTGGCGATCTCGAAGACGCCGGGCAGTCGTTCGTCGACGAGCGCGATGAACAGGTCGGTGAGCTCCAGCGAGCGGTCGCGGAGGGCGTCCAGGCTGATCCCCTCGAAGGCCTCGAGTGCCGCTTCGAGGGCGGAGAGGGCCAGCACCGGCGGGGTGCCCGACGCGAAGCGACCGATGCCGTCGACGGGCGCGTAGTCGCGCGCCATCGCGAAGGGGGCCGCGTGCCCCATCCACCCGGTGATCGGCTGCCGGGCGGCTGCCTGGTGCTCCGGGGCGACCCACAGGAACGCGGGGGACCCGGGCCCACCGTTGAGGTACTTGTAGGTGCAGCCCACCGCCAGGTCGGCCCCCACGCCGGTGAGGTCGACCGGAACCGCTCCCGTCGAGTGGCACAGGTCCCACTGCACCAGCGCGCCCCGCGCCTGCGCCGCGGCGGTGATCGTCGCCATGTCGAACATGGCACCGGTGCGGAAGTCGACATGGGTCAGGCTGAGCAGCGCCACGTCGTCGTCCACCGCGGCCAGCGGGTCTGCCGGGTCGCACCAGCGCAGCTCGAGGCCCATCAGGTCCGCGACGCCGGCGATGACGTAGCCGTCGGTGGGGAACGTGGAGGGCTCCACCACCAGGACCTGACGGCCCGGGCGCAGCCGAGCCGCCGCCACCGTGGTCTTGAAGAGGCTGACGCTCGTGCTGTCCCCGAGGTGCACGTCGCCCGGACCGACGCCGATCAGCGGTGCGATCCGGGCCGCGACCCGGCGGCTGAGCTCCATCCAGTGGGCGTCGTTCCACGAGCGGATCAGGCCCTCGCCCCACTCCCGGCGTACGACCTCCTGCAGCCTGTCGGCGACCCCGGTCGGCAGCGCGCCCAGGGAGTTGCCGTCCAGGTAGACGAGTTCGTCGGCGATCTGGAAGCGCGGCTGCCTCCCGGGGATCGTGCTCATGGGGTCCTCGCGTCGAGCTCGAAGAGACGGTCACGGGCACGCGAGATCAGCGCCTGGAAGGTGACCTCGTCGATGTCGTCGTTCGCGACCGGCGTGAAGTTCACCTGCGCAACGTAGCGGCCCACCCGGGCCACGCCCATCCAGAAGCCCACGGTCGAGGTCTTGTCGATCTCGCTGTCGAGGCGCCACAGGGCGTACTCCGACCGACGGTAGCCCTGGTCCTGGGCGAACCCGCTGCTGACCGTCGCGCCGAGGTCCCGCTTCTCGCAGGTCGCCATGGCGG
>NZ_JAOPXP010000011.1 GCF_025965085.1 Marmoricola sp. | reverse complement strand
CATCCGGCCACCGCGAGCGCCATAGCTCGCCAGGTTGGGCTGCCCACGGACCACGTGACTACCGGTGCAGAGCTGGAAGCGATGACCGAGGAGGAGCGGGTGCAACGCGCCGCGGACGCGACGATCTTCGCCCGCGTCTCTCCGGAGCAGAAGGTGCGGATCGGGGAGGCCCTGCGCGCCGCGGGCCGCGTGGTCGCGATGACCGGCGACGGGACCAACGACGCGGCCGCGATCCGGCTCGCCGACGTCGGCATCGGCGTCGGTGCCGCCAGTTCGAGCGCGGCGCGGTCCTCCGCCGACCTCGTGCTCGCCGAGCCCGACCTGCTCCGCATCCACGACGCGCTCGTCGAGGGTCGCCAGATGTGGCACCGGATGCGCGAGGCGGTGTCGATCCTCGTGGGTGGCAACGCTGGCGAGATGGGCTTCATGCTGCTCGGCACCGCCTTCGTCGGCCGCGCGCCGATCAACATCCGCCAGATGCTGGTGGTCAACCTGCTCACCGACATGTTCCCGGCCCTGGCGGTGGCGCTGGCACCCAGCCACAGCCCGGAGGAGGCCGCCACACCGGTCGGCTCAACGCTGGGCAAGCCGCTGGCCCGCGCGGTCGCGATCCGGGGTACGACGACGGCGCTGGGCGCCACCCTGGCGTGGACCATCGGCCGCTACACCGGGCGCGGTCGGCGCGCCGACACCATGGGACTGGGCGCGCTCGTGGGCACCCAGCTCGGTCAGACGCTGCTGATCGGCTGGCGCAGCCCGCTGGTCGTAGCCACGACGCTGGCCTCCATCTGGGTGCTGATCCTCGTGGTGGAGACCCCTGGCGACAGCCAGTTGTTCGGCTGCACGCCGATAGGACCGTTCGCCTGGGCCGTCGTCGTGGGGTCACGTGCGGTCGGGACGGGCGCCGCCGCGCCGGTTCGCGGCCGTCGAAGCCGCGTAGCCGGGGACCGCGACCTGCGCCCGGACCAGGGGCCGTTATGCGGATCGCGTGTCGTGGTGACACTTGCGCGGCGCCCGACACCCGGACGCAGGCGAACCGCCCCCGAGTGGGCAACCTGCATGCCCCGGAGGCGGTTCGCATGCTTTCTGGTCCGAGTGTTGCGCGACGCTCGTCTGCACGGCAGAACGAGCGTGCTGACAACGTCAGACTCGGCCGCCCCGGCCTCCACGGACGCGACCGAGGATGAAGAGCACGAGTGCAACGATGGCCAGGATGATGAGAATGGTCCACAGCATGGTGAGACTCCGTCCGATTGTTGGGGGGCGCTGTGCGGTTGGAGCCCGAGCAGCAACCGCACAGGGACTGTTCCCCCCCGAAAGCAGGTCGAAACGTCGACGAGCCGTGGTCAGAGCCGCCACCTGTTGTGACAAATCGTGGTGGCTACGATGCCACTCGCCCTTGCCGGCCCATCCAGAGTCGTCTGGGCCTGTGCCACAGGCCAGGCGGCGTACAGAAAGTAGGTGTGGCCGGTGACACCGGGATCAGCACAGCCATCCAGCAAGCGCGTGTCGGCGGTCCAGATGCAGGCGGTGCTGGGTGACGTGGACGCCAACCTCGCCCAAGCCGAGCGCCTGCTGAGAACAGCGGTGAGCCAGGGAGCCGAGTGGGTGGTGCTCCCCGAGTTCTTCACCAGTGGTGTGGCGTTCCTGCCCGAGGTGGCCGAGGCTGCACAGTCGATCGACGGCCCCGCCGTTCGGGCGATGCAGTCCTGGGCGAGGGAGCACGACGTCCTCGTCACCGGCAGCCTGTTGGTCAGGGAGCCGGACGGCAACGTGCGCAACGCCGTCCTCGCGGTGGACCGCACAGGCGTCCGAGGTCGACACGACAAGGACCTCCCGACGATGTGGGAGAACGCTCTCTACGTCGGGGGCTCCGACGACGGCGTGGTCGACGTCGATGGTGCGGCGATCGGGCTGGCTGTCTGCTGGGAGCTCACCCGCACCATGACCGTGGAGAGAATGGCCGGAAGGGTCGACGTGGTGCTGGGTGGCAGCGGCTGGTGGACCGTTCCCGCGTGGCGCCCGCGACCGATCTTCGAGGCGTGGGAACGGGCCAACACCGCGCGCGCCAAGGCGGCACCCGCACTGTTCGCCTCCCACGTCGGAGCGCCGGTGGTGCACGCCTCGCACAGCGGTGCTCTCGAGTGCCCGATGCCGGGTCTGCCCCTGGGCTATGCCGGCCGCTACGTGCCTGCCACCGGCATCTGGGCGGCGGACGGCACAGCGCTCGCCCGCGTCCGCGACGCCGAGCCCCAGGTCGTCGTCGCCGACCTCGAGCTGCGCCGGACACCGCCCTTGGAGGCCCCCCAGACCTTCTGGCTGACCCCACCCGGCCCTCTGCCGCTCTTCGCCTGGCATCAGCAGCGGTGGCACGGCCGCCGCTGGTACGCGAAGAACCAGCGAACGAGCGCCTGACCCCCCACCGGGCACCCACGGGGTCGCCCACCTGCCCCGCAGAGCTGGGGCAGGCGGGCGAAGCCGAGGTCGCGCACCTTGGCGGGCGGTCGTGGAGCTCGGCCTCTAGGTGAAGATGCTCACGCCGCCAGGACCGACCAGCAGCCCGACAACGATGAGCAGGACTCCGAACAGGACCTGCCCCCGTACCAGGGTGACGATCCCGGAGATCACGAGCACTACGGCGATGAGCCACAAAATGGTAGTCATGTTGTTCCTCCCTGAACGTTGACATGTCTTACGTACACCAGACCGAAGAGCTCCAAACCTCTCGCGCTCGTGGAGTTGATTCGGTCTGCCACGTGCCGTAGCTCCTGGGCGTGTCGTCGGAACCGCCCGTGTCTTTTCCCCGAGACACGGGCGGTTCGCCGTCCGGCGTCCTATCGTGTCCTCCGGACGGCCCTCCTCGACGAGCAGAGTCGGGCACGCCGTCCTCGACGGGGGACCCATGCACGACATGCGCGACAACCCGCCCGGGTGGTATCGCGACCCCGATCGGCCCAAGTGGCACCGCTACTGGGACGGTGAGGACTGGCAGCAGCCCTTCGCTGAGCTGCTGCAGCAGCAGCAGCGCCCGGTCTCCTCGGCCGACGACTCGCCCGAGGGATGAGCGAACCGGCCTCCTTGGGGTACTGCTGGGTGGAGTCAGCCCGCTAGCGAGGAGCCCGTCGTGACCACCGATCAGCCCCCCAGTCATGCCGGCGCGGAGCCGACGCCTGCCGGGCCCAGCACCGGTTCCGCCAGTGGGCCCGGTTCCGGACCCGGCTCCGAGCCGCAGGCCGACGCCTCGAGGCCCTCGGGCACGCGTCCGGCTCCCGACCCGCTCCGCGGATCGAGAACCAGTGGCACCTGGATCGCAGTCCTGGCGCTGGCCGTCCTGCTGGTTCTCCTGGCGGTGTTCATCCTGCAGAACACGCAGGCGGTCGAGGTCTCGTTCCTGGGCTGGAGCGGCCGGGCGCCACTCTCCGCGACGCTGCTGATCGCTGCGGCAGGCGGTGCACTCGTGGTCGCGAGTGCGGGGGTGCTTCGCATCCTGCAGCTCCGCCGCCGGGTGAAGCGCCAACGCACGGCCTGAGGACCCGCTGGACAGCCCGGTCACGGGACCTTGGCCGGGGGGACCGACGGGGCGACCGTCAGGGGTGCGGCTGCGGCCCTTCCTAGGGCCGCTCCCTGGTCTCACGGAAGTGGACGTAGCTGTAGACCACCATCACGCCGGCGATGATGCCGGAGCCGACCAGCGTGGCACCGGTCCCCCAGCCACCCATCAACCACCACCTGTCGTCGATCGGCCACCAGGTCGGTGCCGGCGGGCTGTGGCCCCAGTAGATGCCCAGCGCCACCAGCCACACGACGCCCACCGAGGACATCAGGATCCGGGGCCAGGTCCTGACGCTGTCCGCAGCGGTGCGCAGGGCCGCCTTCTTGACAGACTCGAGGCGGCGTTCGGCCCACTCGTACTGGGTCGCCAGCAGCGCGACGCCGGCGAAGAGCGCGAGCAACCCGGGTCCGGGGAGCAGGAGCGCGGCGATGCCGACCAGGACCAGGATCCAGCCCAGGGTCTCGAGCAGGATGCGCTTGGCTGCGCTCTTCACATCGACGTCCGTCCTGAGTTCTCGGCGGTCCCGGTGACCGACTGGCGACATGTTACGAGGCGGCCTGCGGCGGCTGACCCGACCGGCCTAGCCCGAACGCTCAGTCCACCTCGTCGGAGCCCACCTCGTCGTGTGTGCCCGGTCGCGGGGCCCAGGGCAGCTCCTTCGCAGGTCGTACGACGATCAGCTGGTCGCCGCGCGCCAGCAACGTCACCGTCGGGTCGAAGTAGCGGAAGACCTTCTCGTCCCGGACCACGGCGATGACCTGGTCGGGCAGCGACTGGGGCGCCTTGCCCACCTCGTTGACCAGGAGGTCCCGCTGGGCCACCTCGAGGCCCTCGCCGTAGGTGAGCAGGTCCTCCATCACCGAGCCGAGGTTCGGCGAGAAGGAGGCGAGCCCCAGCAGCCGGCCGACCGCGTCGGAGGAGGTGATGACGGAGTCGGCGCCGCTCTGCCGCACGAGCGGCACGTTGTCGGCCTCACGGACGGCCGCCACGATGTAGGCGTCGGGGTTGAGCTGGCGGACCGTCAGCGTGGCGAGCACGGTGGTGTCGTCGCGCGCGGTGGTGATGATGACCTGCCGGGCGCTCTCGACGTGTGCCCGGCGCAGCACCTCGCGACGCGTCGCGTCGCCCGTCACGATCGCCAGACCGTCCGCGTGCGCCTCCTCCTGAGCCACCGTCCTCGGGTCGACCACCACGACGGAGTCACGCGAGGTGCCGTTGTTCACCAGGGTGTCCACGGCACTGCGTCCCTTGGTGCCGTAGCCGATCACGACGACGTGCTGGTCCATGTGTCTCCTCCACCGGGCGACCCGGAACATTTCTCGCCCCTGCGAGGCGAGCACTTCGAGCGTGGTCCCGATCAGCAGCACCAGGAAGGCGATGCGGAGGGGGGTGATCAGGAAGGCATTGATGAGACGTGCGTGCTCGCTGAAGGGGGCGATGTCGCCGTAGCCCGTCGTGCTCAGGGTGACCGTCGTGTAGTAGATGGCATCGCTGAGGCTGACGACCCCGTTGGGGTGGACTGGCGAGATGTCGGTGGCGTCGCGGTAGCCCTTCCGGTCGAAGTACACGACCAGCACCGTGAAGACCAGGAGGCCGACCGCCATCAGGACTCGGCGCGTCAGCTCCCACCATGGCGAGCGCGTGGTCGCCGGCAACTTCAGCAGGCCCGTGAAGCCCTGGGAGGTCACGTCGTCGGGCACGGGCGCCTCAATCGACCACGTCGCCGTAGATGACGACCTGTTGCTGGGTCTGCCCGTTGACCGTCCCGGACGTGCGCACCGAGACGAAGCGGAAGTCGTCGCCCTTCGTGGGCTGCTTCGCGTTGGGGGTGCGCCGCAGCGTGCCGCAGAGCTCTCCCTCGGCGTCGACGCCCTCCTGGTCCGCGATGGCGTCCCCCATCAGGCACAGGCGCGACGAGCGCGAGTCGAAGCTCACCACCTGTGCGGTCGTGCGCTCAGGCGTGTCGGGGCCGACCACGGAACCGACGAGGTAGCCGGCCAACAGGCACAGGGCGCCACCCGCCAGGAACACAGGCGTTGGCAGGGTCACGTTTCCCACGCCCGAAGCATGGCACGGGGGTGGAGCCGGGAGCGGCAGCGACCCTCAGTCGTGTGGCGGGCGGTGGGTGCCGCTGGTTGCTCCCGCGCCTCGCAGCGGCAGGACCCGCGCGAGTGGGCTCGGGTCTGCTCGCCCCAGGGTGCCCTCGACCGTGAGGGGTCCGTCGGACCAGCGTCGCAGGCTGACCCACTCCCCCGCCGTCGGGACGTGCGAACGGTCCCGGGCGATGGCACCCAGCATCATGGCGCCGTACGACGCACGCACCGGCCCCTCGTCGGTGAGGACGACCAGGACACCGATGTCGCAGGCAAGGACGCAGCCCACCTCCACGCCGGCCCGGGCCGCACGTGCCGACGTCAAGGAAGGACTCCCGTCATGACCGCAAACCTACGTCGGCCCCCGGCACGCCGCATCGGGTTATCGCAGGCGGGACGACGGGCTGGGACTACGGGCTGGGACTACGGCCGGGACTTCGGGACCGAACGGGTGTCGGCGGATCCAGGGTCCGGGGACGGGTGTGGGGCCGGGTCGCTGGCCTCGGCCGCTCGGTCCTCCTCCAACGCGGCACGCTCGAGCGAGGTCCGCCAGGGCAGCACGTTCTCCAGCTTCAGGCGCCTGAGCCGCTCCAGCCGGGCAGAGGTGAGCTCCTTCTGCGGCCAGATCTGGTCGAAGGCGGCGTTGAGCGCGGCGCCGATGAGGACGGCTATCGAGAGCAGGTAGAGCCACAGGAGCACGGCGATCGGCGCGGCCAGCGGACCGTAGATCGAGGTGGATCCCTTCGCCGTACCGACCAGGACGAAGCGCAACAGGGCCGACCCGAACACCCAGCAGAACATGGTGAACACGGCGCCGGGCAGGTTGTAGCGCCAGGCGGTCCGGACCGGCACGGAGACGTGGTAGAGCGTGGCCAGGAAGCACACGCCGAGGAGCAGGACGGTGGGCCAGTAGAGGTTGTTCAGCATCGAGACCCGGTCGGGCAGCCACTTGCGCACGAGCGTCGGGCCGGCGACCACCAGCGGGATCGTGATGACGCCCGTGATCATTCCGAGCACGTAGAGCAGGAAGGACAGTGCCCGCGTGCGCACGATGCCGCGCTGGCCACCGAGCCCGTACATGATCGTGATGGTGTCCACGAAGACGTTCAGCGCCCGCGAGCCCGACCAGAGCGCGAGCACGAAGCCGATCGAGATGACGTCGTACCGCCCGCCGCCGTCCAGCACCTCGTTGAGGGTCGGCCTGATGATGCTGTCGACTGTCTGCGGCGTGAGTGCCTGACTGGCCAGCGACAGCACGGTGGAGCGCACCTCGTCGATCTGGGTGTCGCTGAACTGCGCGAAGATGTAGCCGATCGAGCCGGCCAGCGCGAAGATCAGTGGCGGGAGCGACAGCACCGCGAAGAAGGCCGCCTCGGCCGCGAGACCGGTGACCCGGTTGCGCATGCACGTGCCGACCGTCGACACGATGAGCCGCCAGAGTGCGCTCCTGACCTTCTCCCACGACAGCTTCGGCGCACCCGCTCGCGCGCTGCTTTCGGCTGCCATGACCACTACGGTAAGGCCATGACTCCGTCGAATCCCGGCGACAACCGGGTAGCCCGCAACCAGGCCCCCCTCCTCGCCGGCCACAACGTCGTCACGTCCGACGCCGCCCTGGTCGACGCTGTCACCCGACACGCCTCCGCCGAGATCGTCTCCGACCTCAGCACCCTGGGGGCGGAGGCCGGCTCGGCCGAGGCCCGCGAGCACGGCATGCTGGCCAACGAGCACCACCCCGAGCTGGTCCCTTTCGACCGCTACGGCAACCGCATCGACGAGGTGCGCTTCCACCCGTCGTGGCACTGGCTGATGGAGCGCGGTGTCGGGCACGGGCTGCAGGCGGCTCCCTGGGAGTCCGACCACCCGAACGCTCACCTGCGACGTGCGGCGGGGTTCTTCGCGTGGTCCCAGACCGAACCAGGCCACGGCTGCCCCATCTCGATGACGTACGCCGCCATCCCGGCCCTGCGGGTCGACGACGCGATCGCCAAGGAATGGACCCCGAAGCTCGCGGCGCCCTCCTACGACTTCGGGCTACGACCGGTCGCAGAGAAGAGCGGAGCGCTGGCCGGTATGGGGATGACCGAGAAGCAGGGCGGGTCCGACGTCCGCGCCAACGAGACGGAGGCCCGGCCGACCTCGGTGGACGGCGAGTACACCCTGCACGGCCACAAGTGGTTCACCTCCGCCCCCATGAACGACGTGTTCCTCGTCCTGGCGCAGGCGCCCGGGGGCATGAGCTGCTTCCTGGTCCCCCGCGTGCTTCCCTCCGGCGAGCGCAACCGGCTCGACGTCGTACGCCTCAAGGACAAGCTTGGCAACCGGTCCAACGCCTCCTCCGAGCTTGAGTTCCATGGCACCTGGGCGCAGCGGCTGGGGGACGAAGGACGCGGCGTACGCACGATCATCGAGATGGTCGCGGCCACCCGGCTCGACTGCGTGCTCGGCTCGGCCTCGCTGATGCGCCACGCGCTCGCCGAGGCGTCCTGGCACGTCGCGCACCGCTCCGCCTTCGGCGGCCTGCTCATCGACAAGCCGTTGATGCAGAACGTGATCGCGGACCTGGCGGTCGAGTCCGAGGCGGCGACAGCGCTCGCGATGCGCCTGGCCGCCGCCGTGGACGACCGCAACGACCCCCACGAGGCGGCCCTGCGCAGGATCGCGCTCCCGCTCGCGAAGTTCTGGGTGTGCAAGCGCACGCCGATGATGGTGGCGGAGGCGCTGGAGTGCCTAGGCGGCAACGGTTACGTCGAGGAGTCCGGCATGCCGCTGCTGTTCCGCGAGTCCCCGTTGAACTCCATCTGGGAGGGCTCGGGCAACGTCAACGCCCTGGACGTGCTCCGGGCGCTGGGGCGCGAGCCGGAGGTTCTCGAGGCCTGGCTGACAGAGGTCGGCCGAGCACGGGGCGAGGACCCGCGCCTGGATCGCGCGATCGAGGGCGTGCTCACGATGCTCGCGGACACCACGACCCTGGAGGCGTCGGCGCGGCGCCTCGCCGGTCAGATGGCCGCCTGCCTCCAGGCCTCGCTGCTGGTCCGCTTCGCTCCCCCGGCCGTCGCCGACGCGTTCTGCGCCACCCGCCTCGGCGGCGACTACAACGGCACGCTCGGCACGCTGCCGAACGGCACCGACCTGCTGTCCATCGTGGAGCGGACGGCACCGGTCATCGACTGATGCGCCCCGAGGTGCAGGAGTGAGGAACGAGCGTCTCGAAGCCGCCCTCACCAGCGTGGTGTCGAGCCGCTCGCTCCTCAACCGCCCAGGGGGCACCGCTGCTCCGCTGCCACGACGGCCGGGGACGGGCGGTGCTCACCCAGCCAGGGCTGCGGAGACGACCTCCTGGGCCTCTGCCTGGACCGCGGCGAGGTGGTCGGGCCCCTTGAAGGACTCGGCGTAGATCTTGTAGACGTCCTCGGTGCCGGAGGGGCGGGCGGCGAACCATGCTGACTCGGTGGTGACCTTGAGGCCGCCGATCTTGGCGCCGTTGCCGGGAGCCTCGGTCAGCTTGTCGATGATGGGCTCGCCCGCCAGCTCGGTGGCGCGGACGTCGTCGGGTGACAGAGCCGCGAGCTTCGCCTTCTGGGTCCTGTCCGCCGGAGCGTCGATGCGGGCGTACGCCGGCTCCCCGTGCTGGGCCACCAGGTCGGCGTAGTGCTCGCTCGGCGTCCGACCGGTCGCGGCGAGGATCTCCGAGGCGAGCAGCGCCAGGATCACGCCGTCCTTGTCGGTCGTCCACGTCTCGCCGCTGCGCCGCAGGAAGGACGCGCCGGCGGACTCCTCGCCACCGAACCCGAACGAGCCGTCGATCAGGCCGGGGACGAACCACTTGAAGCCGACGGGCACCTCGACCATCGGCTTGCCCAGAGAGGCGGCGACGCGGTCGATCATCGAGGAGGACACCAGCGTCTTGCCGATGCGTGCCGACTCCGGCCAGTCGGGGCGAGCGCCGCCGAACAGGTAGCCGATCGCGACCGCCAGGAAGTGGTTCGGGTTCATCAGCCCGGCGTCCGGGGTGACGATCCCGTGCCGGTCGGCGTCCGCGTCGTTGCCGGTGGCGATGTCGTACTCGTCCTTGCGCACGATCAGCGACGCCATCGCGAACGGCGACGAGCAATCCATCCGGATCTTCCCGTCCCAGTCCAGGGTCATGAAGCGCCAGGTGGGATCGACCAACGGGTTCACCACGGTCAGGTCGAGCTTGTGGCGCTCGGCGATCTCGCCCCAGTAGGCGACGCTCGCGCCACCGAGCGGGTCGGCACCGATCCGCACCCCGACCTTCCGGATCCGGTCGAGGTCGAGCACGTTGGGCAGGTCGTCGACGTAGGTCCCCATGAAGTCGTAGGACGACACGGCAGCCCGTGCCCGCGCGAACGGCACTCGCCTGACATCCGCCAGCCCGGCCAGCATGAGCTCGTTGGCCCGCGCTGCGATCACGCTCGTGGCATCGGAGTCCGCCGGACCGCCATGGGGCGGGTTGTACTTGAAGCCGCCGTCGCTGGGCGGGTTGTGCGACGGGGTCACCACGATGCCGTCGGCCAGCCCGTCCTTGCGCCCACGGTTGGCACGCAGGATCGCGTGCGAGACAGCGGGGGTCGGGGTGTAGCCGTCGCGGTCGTCCACGAGCACGGCCACGTCGTTGGCGACCAGCACCTCCAGCGCGGTGGCCCAGGCCGGCTCGGAGAGACCATGGGTGTCACGGCCGATGAACAGCGGACCGTCGTACCTCTGGTCCCGGCGGTAGTCGCAGATCGCCTGGGTCGTCGCCAGGATGTGGGTCTCGTTGAACGACGTCTTCAGGCTGGACCCACGGTGGCCACTGGTCCCGAAGGCGACCTGCTGGTCGACGTTCTGCGGGTCCGGGATCCCGGTGTAGTACGCCGTGACGAGGTGGGCGACGTCGACGAGGTCGCCGGGCTGGGCCGGGGTACCGGCGCGTGGGTCGCTCATGGCCGCCTCCTACGCCTTGACCGATTCGGGGTTGACGAACTGACCCTTGGCCAGCACCGTGAGCCCCTCGTCCACCACGAACCCGCGCGCCAGGTCGTCCTCGGGCGAGACGCCGATCTCCGCTCCCGCCGGGACGACGACGTTCTTGTCGAGGATCGCGTTCCGGACGATCGCTCCTGCGCCGACCGTGACGCCCGGAAGCAGCACGGAGCCGGAGACCTCCGCGCCGGTGTCGACGTAGCACTCGGGCGACAGCACCGACTTGCTCACCGAGCCTCCCGTGACGACCACTCCCGGGGAGAGGATCGAGTTGAACGCAGTGGTCGGTGACCCGTCGGCGCCCTCGACGAGCTTGGCCGGGGGTTGCGGTCCGTAGCTGGTATAGAGCGGCCAGTCCTTGTTGTAGAGGTTGAACACCGGCAGCGGCGCGACCAGGTCCATGTGCGCGGCGTAGTACGACCGCATCGTCCCGACGTCGCGCCAGTAGCCGCGGTCGCGGTCGTTGGAGCCCGGCACCACGTTGTCCTTGTAGTCGTAGACGCCGGACTCCGTGCGGTCGACGAACCACGGCACGATGTCGCCACCCATGTCGTGGTCGGACCGCTCGTGCTCGGCGTCGCGGGTCACCGCCTCACGCAGGGCATCGGCGGTGAAGACGTAGTTGCCCATGGAGGCCAGCACCTCGTGGGGAGCGTCCGTCAGGCCCACGGGGTCCTTGGGCTTCTCCAGGAACGCCCGGATGCGCTCCGGTGACTGCGGATCCATGTCGATGACGCCGAACTGGTCGGCCAGCCCGATGGGCTGCCGGATCGCCGCGACCGTACAGCCGGCGCCCGAGGCGACGTGCGCGTCGACCATCTGGGAGAAGTCCATCCGGTAGACGTGGTCCGCGCCGACGACCACGACGATGTCGGGCTGCTCGTCGGTGAGCAGGTTGAGCGACTGGTAGATCGCGTCGGCGCTGCCGAGGTACCACCGCTTGCCCACCCGCTGCTGGGCGGGGACGGGCGTCACGTAGTTGCCCAGGAGCGTCGACATCCGCCAGGTGGTCGTGACGTGACGGTCCAGGCTGTGCGACTTGTACTGCGTCAGCACGACGACCTTGAGGTAGCCGGAGTTCACGACGTTCGAGAGCGCGAAGTCGATGAGCCGGTAGATGCCCCCGAAGGGCACCGCCGGCTTGGCACGATCCGCGGTGAGCGGCATCAGCCGCTTGCCCTCCCCACCGGCGAGAACGACGGCAAGGACCTTCTTGCGGCTCGATGAGGTGCTCATGCGACGAACCTAGTGCGGGTCGGGAACAGTGGTCGACCCCTACGGCTGAGAGAAGTAGGTTCGGTCCATGCGCATCGACGTCGTCTCCCGTGAGTACCCGCCCGAGGTCTACGGAGGTGCCGGTGTGCATGTGGCCGAGCTGGTCCGCGCGCTACGCGCCGTCGACGGGGTGGACGCCGAGGTCCACTGCTTCGGCCCCGACCGTCCGGAGGAGGGGACCACGGGGTACGCCGACCCGCCGGGTCTCGCGGAAGCCAACCCCGCCCTCCGCACGCTCGGGGTCGACCTCGAGATGGTCGAGGGCATCGGCGGCACGGACGTCGTGCACTCCCACACCTGGTACGCCAACATGGCCGGCCACCTCGCCAAGCTGCTCCACGGCGTCCCCCACGTCGTGACGGCCCACAGCCTGGAGCCGATGCGACCGTGGAAGGCCGAGCAGCTCGGGGGCGGGTACGCCGTGTCCAGCTGGGCCGAGCGGACGGCGTACGAGGCAGCCGACGCCGTGATCGGGGTCAGCGCAGCCATGCGGGACGACATCCTGCGCAGCTACCCCGCGATCGACCCGGCGCGCGTGCACGTCGTGCACAACGGGATCGACACCGAGGACTGGGCGCCGGTGCACGCGCCGAGACGGGTCCAGGAGCTCGGGGTCGACCCGAACCGTCCCAGCGTGATCTTCGTCGGCCGGATCACCCGCCAGAAGGGGCTCCCGCTGTTCCTGCGCGCCGCGGCCCAGCTCCCGCCGGAGGTGCAGCTGGTGCTGTGTGCGGGCGCGCCCGACACCGAGGCGATCGAGGCGGAGGTCCAGGGGCTCGTGGACGGGCTGGCGAAGGACCGCGAGGGCGTCGTGTGGATCCGCGAGATGCTGCCGCGCGCCGACGTCGTCACGCTCCTCACCGCCGCCACCGTGTTCGCGTGTCCCTCGATCTACGAGCCGCTCGGCATCGTGAACCTCGAGGCGATGGCCTGCGAGACGGCCGTCGTGGCCACCGCCACGGGCGGCATCCCCGAAGTCGTCGTCGACGGCGAGACGGGGTGGCTGGTCCCGATCGAGCAGGCCACCGACGGGACGGGCACGCCGCTGGACCCCGACAAGTACGTCGCCGACTTCGCCGCCGCCCTCATCGAGGCCGTGGAGGACCCCGAGGTGGCCCGGGAACGTGGCCTCGCCGGGCGCAAGCGGGCCCAGGAGTCGTTCAGCTGGCCGGCGATAGCCGAGCAGACGCTGGAGGTCTACCGGTCGTTGCTCTGACGGGGCGCGCTCGCCACCGTCCCACCGGCTCCCTCGATGACGCGCGCACGCTCGCCCTCGGAATCGTCGTCGTCGAGCATCGTCGTCTCGTCGAACGGCGCATTGCCCGCGAGGACCCTGTCCAGCTGGTCCCGGTTGTAGGTGCCGGTCCAGTGGCCGATGAGGACGGTGGCGACACTGTTGCCAGCAAAGTTGGTCAGGGCACGCGCCTCGGACATGAACCGGTCGATGCCGACGATGAGGCCGACTCCGTCGAGCAGTTCGGGACGGTGCGAGGAGAGACCGCCCGCGAGCGTCGCCAGACCGGCACCGGAGACGCCGGCCGCCCCCTTCGAGGCGATCACCATGAAGACCAGCAGCGAGACCTGCTCGCCGATCGACAGCGGCTTGCCCAGAGCGTCGGCGATGAAGATCGAGGCCATCGTCAGGTAGATGGCGGTGCCGTCGAGGTTGAACGAGTAGCCGGTCGGGATGACCACGCCGACGGTGGTCTTGTCGACGCCGGCGTGCTCCATCTTGGCGATCACCCGCGGCAGCGCGGACTCCGAGGAGGAGGTCGAGAGGATCAGCAGGAACTCGCGGGCGAGGTACTTGAACAGGCTGAAGATGTTCACCCCGGTGGCCACCTTGAGGATCGTGCCGAGCACGCCGAAGACGAAGATGAAGCAGGTGATGTAGAAGGCGATCATCAGCACCGCCAGGCTCTTCAGAGCCTCGACCCCCGTCTCGCCGACGACCGCTGCGATGGCGCCGAAGGCGCCCACGGGCGCGGCCCACATCACCATCGACAGCACCCGGAAGACCAGACGCTGGAGGTGTCCGATGCCGACCAGGATCGGCTGCCCCTGCCTGCCCATGGCCTGGAGCGCGAACCCGACGAGCAGCGCGACGAACAGGGTCTGGAGCACCTCGCCGGAGGTGAGCGCGGAGAACAGCGAGTCCGGGACGATGCCGGTGATGAACTCCGTCGTGGAGCCCGCCCCGGCCGCTTGAGCGGACCCGGCCTTGGCGGTCTCGGCGGTGATGTCGAGACCCGAGCCGGGGTTGATCAGGTTGCCGACGACCAGTCCGATCGCCAGCGCTACCGTCGACATGGTCAGGAAGTACCCGAGCGCGAGCCCGCCCACCTTGCCGACGCTGGCGGCGCTGCGGACCGAGCCGACGCCGATCACCAGCGTGCAGAAGATCACCGGCTGGATCATCATCTTCACCAGCGCCACGAAGGTGTCGCCGATCCACTTCAGGCTGGTGGCGAAGTCCGGAAAGAGGATGCCGACGAGGATGCCGAGCACGACCGCGACGATCACCGCGACGTAGAGGAAGTGGGTCCGGTCGCGGCGGGCCGCCGGTGCAGCGTGATCGGTCCCGGGGTCTGGCTCGAGCGTGCTCATTGATCCTCCAGGTTCGGTGCCGGGGTCCCGAGCCCCGCCCAGGACGAGGGGCTGACCGACGTCACCAGGTGGTCGTCGAGTTCACGATAGGGCTCGAGGTCGCGGGGCGCATCCGAGCGGCCCACGGGCGCCCGAAATCAGGCGAGCTCCAGACCCGGGTAGAGCGGGTGCTTGCCGAGCATCTCGTCGGCCCTGGCCTGCACGCGCTCGGCTACGCCCTCGGCGGTCCGGTACGTCGCCTTCGACGGCGCGCCGGCCTTGTTCGTCCCCGCGGTCGTGTTCGAGAGCACCTCGTGCACCAGGTCGGCCACGGTGTCGAACTCGTCGCGGCCGAACCCCCGCGTGGTGAGCGCGGGCGTCCCGAAGCGGATGCCGCTGGTGTACCAGGCGCCGTTGCCGTCGTTGGGCACCGAGTTGCGGTTCGTGACCACCCCGGCGTCGAGCAGGGCCGACTCGGCCTGCCGGCCGGTGAGACCGTACGACGAGACGTCCAGCAGGACGATGTGGTTGTCCGTTCCGCCCGTGACCAGCTTCGCCCCGCGCGACAGGAACCCCTCGGCCAGCGCCTTGGCGTTGTCCGCGACGTTCTGCGCGTAGGACTGGAACGAGGGCTGCCTGGCCTCGGCCAGCGCGACCGCCTTCGCAGCCATCACGTGCGAGAGGGGGCCGCCCAGCACCATCGGGCAGCCGCGGTCGACGTCTGCGGCGAACTCCTCCTGAGCCAGCACGAGGCCACCGCGCGGTCCGCGCAGCGACTTGTGCGTGGTCGTGGTGGTGATGTGGGCGTACGGCACCGGGTTCTCGTCACCGGTGAATACCTTGCCGGCGACCAGACCCGCGAAGTGGGCCATGTCGACCATCAGCACGGCGCCGACCTCGTCCGCGATCTCGCGCATCTTGGCGAAGTTCACCCGACGCGGGTAGGCGGAGTATCCGGCGACCAGCACCAGTGGCTTGAACTCACGCGCCTTGGCTGCGACGACGTCGTAGTCCAAAAGGCCCGTCTCGGGGTCGGTGCCGTACTGCTGCTGGTGGAACATCTTGCCGCTGATGTTCGGCCGGAACCCGTGGGTCAGGTGCCCGCCCGCGTCGAGCGACATCCCGAGCAGCCGCTGGTTGCCGAACTCGTGGCGCAGGCTCTCCCAGTCCGCCTCGGAGAGGTCGTTCACGTTCTTGGCGCCGAGCTTGGCGAGGGTCGGAGTCTCCACGCGGTTGGCCAGGATCGACCAGAAGGCGACCAGGTTGGCGTCGATGCCCGAGTGCGGCTGCGCGTAGGCGTACGGCGCACCGAACAGCTCCCGGGCGTGCTCGGCGGCCAGCGCCTCGACGGTGTCGACGTTCTGGCAGGCGGCGTAGAAGCGGTGGCCGACGGTGCCCTCGGCGTACTTGTCGCTGAACCAGGTGCCCATCGTGAGCAGGACGGCCGGCGATGCGTAGTTCTCCGAGGCGATGAGCTTCAGGGAGGACCGCTGGTCGGCCAGCTCCTTGCGTGTGGCTTCTGCCACACGCGGCTCGACCGACGCGATCACCTCGAGGGCTGCGTTGTAGGCCTGCGATGCCGTCTTGGCGATGGTCTCGGAGGTGCTTGCTGCGCCTGAACCGACCGGGTTGGCCTGCGTCTCTTCGCTCATGGGGGCCAGCCTAGGTGACCCCCTCCGGAGCAGGTCTGAGCGCCGCACCGCGGTCCAGATTACGGACAGCCGTCTCACGGCATGAGATTTCGGTTTGTGAAACCAGCGTCCGAAACATGAGACTCGACGCATGATCAGCCCTGCGACCTCGACCTGGCTCGTGGCACGTCGCCACGTGGACCTCGGTCGTACCCGCAGCAGCATGTGTCCTTGCCGGCCCTGAACCCTCCGGATTCCCGCCGCCTGGCCGCGCCGCCCGTCGCGACACCGTTCTCGCAAGACGGCCGCAGGCACCCTCGATCTCCAGGATTTGAGACATGACCACCACTTCTGACACACCCACCAGCACGCCCGCGTCCGCCGAGGGCCGCGTCGGTCGCTCCGGCAGGGCCCGTCCGAAGAAGGGCGAGGGCCAGTGGGCGCTGGGCTACAGCGAGCCGCTGAACAAGAACGAGCAGTCCAAGAAGGACGACAACCCGCTCAACGTCCGGGCGCGGATCCTCAACATCTACTCCAAGAAGGGATTCGCCTCGATCGACCCCGCGGACCTGCGCGGTCGCTTCCGGTGGATGGGCCTCTACACGCAGAGGGCCCCGGGCTTCGACGGTGGCAAGACCGCCATGCTCGAGGAGGAGGAACTCGACGACGAGTTCTTCATGCTCCGCGTGCGCAGCGACGGCGAGCTGCTCGACGCAGCCAAGCTCCGGGCCCTGGGCAGCATCTCCACCGATTTCGCGCGGGGCACCGCGGACATCACCGACCGGCAGAACATCCAGTACCACTGGATCGAGGTCGAGAACGTCCCGGAGATCTGGGACCGGCTCGACTCGGTCGGCATGACGAGCCTGGAGGCCTGCGGTGACTCGCCGCGCCCGTTCCTCGGTTCGCCGGTCGCCGGTGTCTCCGCCGACGAGATCATCGACGCCACGCCCGCTCTGGAGGAGATCAAGCGTCGCTTCATCGGCGACCCGGCGTACTCCAACCTCCCGCGCAAGTTCAAGACCTCTGCCAGCGGCCACCCGAGCCTCGACTGCGTCCCGTCGGTCAACGACGTCTCGTTCGTCGGCACGGTGCACCCCGAGCACGGCCCCGGGTTCGACCTGTGGGTCGGCGGCGGCCTCTCGACGAACCCGATGCTCGCCCAGAAGCTCGGCGTGTGGATCCCCCTCGAGGAGGTCGCCGACGCCTGGGAAGGTGTCGTGTCGGTCTTCCGCGACTACGGCTACCGCAGGCTGCGGGCGCGCGCCCGGTTGAAGTTCCTCGTGGCCGACTGGGGCGTGGAGAAGTTCCGCGAGGTCCTCGAGACCGAGTACCTCAAGCGCGAGCTGATCGACAACCCCTCCCCCGTGGCGACCCTCGGCGGCGGCGACCACATCGGCGTGCACGCCCAGAAGGACGGCAGGTTCTACATCGGCGTCGCGCCCGTGGCGGGTCGCATCAACGGCGCCACGCTGACCGGGGTCGGGGACCTCGTCGAGAAGTACGGCGCGGCCGGCGCTCGCCTCACCGCCCACCAGAAGCTGGTCGTGCTGGGCGTGAACGAGGCCGACGTCGAGCCGCTGATCGAGGAGCTCGCCGCGATCAACCTCGAGGCGCGACCGTCCAACTGGCGCCGCTCGACGATGGCCTGCACCGGCATCGAGTTCTGCAAGCTGGCGATCGTCGACACCAAGCAGCGCGCCATCGACCTCGTCGGCGAGCTGGAGAAGCGCTTCCCCGCCCTCGACACCCCGATCACCGTGAACGTCAACGGCTGCCCCAACGCCTGCGCGCGCACCCAGGTGGCCGACATCGGGCTCAAGGGCATGCTCGTGCTCGACGATGACGGCAACCAGGTCGAGGGCTTCCAGGTGCACCTCGGCGGCGGGCTCGGGCTGGAGAACGCCTTCGGTAAGAAGCTGCGCGCCCACAAGGTCAGCAGCGTCGGGCTCGATGACTACATCACCACGGTGGTCGAGAACTACCTGACGGACCGCGAGGACGGCGAGACCTTCGCCGCGTGGACGATCCGGGCCGACGAGATCCTCCTTCGCGGGGAGAAGACACTGGCATGAGAACACCCCACGAAAGCGCTCGCCTCTCCCGCGTGTCCGCAGGGACCCCGACATGACCGGCCGCGCCGTGCCCTTCCACTGCCCCTACTGCGGCGAGGAGAACCTCTTTCCGCACGAGGTCGCCGAGGGGTCGTCGCACGGCGCGTGGGAATGCAGGTCATGCCTCCGGGCGTTCAGGGTCAACATGATCGGACAACTGCGTCCCCCCGCCTCCGCTCACCCTCGGGGAGGCGCACGATGACCGTCTCCAACACCCTGGCAGCCCGCGCCTTCCGCGGCTCCTCGACCGAGGGCCGCAGCATCGAGGAGCTCAAGGAGATCGTCTCGATCGTCGGTGCCGAGCTGGAGCTCGCCCCGGCAGAGGACATCATCGAGTGGGCCGTGGCCACGTTCGGTGAGCGCTTCTGCGTGACGTCCTCCATGAGCGACGCGGTCCTCTCGCACCTCGCTGCGAAGGTCGCGCCCGGCGTCGACGTCGTCTTCCTCGACACCGGCTACCACTTCGCCGAGACGATCGGCACCCGCGACGCCGTCCAGGCCACGATGCCGGTCAACCTGATCAGCATCACGCCGGTGCAGTCGGTGGCAGAGCAGGATGCGACGTACGGCAAGGACCTGTACAAGACCGACCCCGACCTGTGCTGCAAGCTTCGCAAGGTGCAGCCGTTGGCCGAGGGCCTCGCCGGGTACGACGCCTGGGCCACCGGGCTGCGCCGCGCCGAGACCCACAACCGGGTGATCGCCCCGGTCGTCGGCTGGGACGAGAAGAAGCAGAAGGTCAAGGTCTCCCCGCTGGCGCGCTGGTCCGACGAGGACGTCGAGAAGTACATCGCCGAGAACGGGATCCTCGTGAACCCGCTCCAGTACGACGGCTACCCCTCGATCGGCTGCTGGCCCTGCACGCGACGGGTCGAGGTCGGCGAGGACGCACGCGCCGGCCGTTGGTCCGGGACCAACAAGACCGAGTGCGGCATCCACCAGTGAGCACCGTCCCCCGATGAGCCCCACCACCTACCTCGCCAACGACAACGACGTTCGCGGCACCAGCACGAAGGGAGTCAGATCGTCATGACCGCTCCAGCACTGATCACCCTCGCCCACGGCAGCCGCGACCCGCGCTCGTCCGCCACCATCAAGGCACTCGTCGCCGAGACGCGCCGGATGCGGCCCGACCTGCGCATCGAGCCTGCCTTCCTCGAGCTCGCCAAGCCTGACTTCGGCAAGGTCGTCGACCGCCTGGTCAAGGGCGGCTTCGAGGAGATCGTGGTGGTTCCGCTGCTGCTCAGCAACGCCTACCACGCCAAGGTCGACGTACCCCGTGCCATCGCGGAGGCCACCGCCCGCCACCCCGGCCTGCAGATCCGGATGAGCAACATCCTCGGTCTCGAGCCCGGCTTCCTCGACGTGCTGGACCGCCGTCTGCGCGAGGCCCTCAGCCGGGCACGCGTGCGTGAGCTCGACGCCCTCGTCCTCGCGGCGGCCGGCTCGTCGGACCCGCTCGCGAACCAGGCCGTCTCCCGGCTCGCCCGGGTGTGGGCCGGCCGCCACCGGCTCCCCGTGACCGCGGCGTTCGCATCGTCGGCTCCCCCGGCGACCGGGGAGGCCGTTCGCGCGTTCCGCGCCGAGGGTCGCCGCCACGTCGCCGTCGCGTCGCTGTTCCTAGCGCCCGGATTCCTGCCCGACCGCGCCGCCGAGCTCGCCAGGGAGGCCGGCGCCGTTGCCGTCTCCGAGCCGCTCGGGTGCGACCCGGAGCTCGCGCGCACGATCCTGGCCCGCTATGCCGTCGGCGCCGTGGAGCTCGTGCCGGTCTGAGGGCTCAGGCTCTCCCTGGTCAGACGTGCAGCTCTCGCTCCCCCACCATGTTCTTCGTGGGAAGCGACGGTCTCGCGAGCCGGCTCGGTAGACCGCCGTGCTACCGCACGAGGGCGTCCAGCAGCCGCTGGAGCTCGGCCGCCGGGTCGTCGGTCAGGCCACCGTGCACCGGCCCGGGCTGGACCACGGTGCTGCGCGGCGCGCGCAGGAAGCCGAACCTCGTGCTCTGGTCGTCCCTGCCTGCGCGCACGCCGTACGCCGTCGCGCGCGAGCCGACTCCGAAGTCGATGTGCGCCTCTCCGCGGCAGACCGACTCGACGGCCTTCAGCGCATGCCGGACCGCCTCGACGTCGATGTCGGGATCGAGGGACCGCAGCCTCCGCTCGTCGACCTGGAAGGCCGAGCCGAGGAAGTCGACGGCCTGGCAGTAGAGGACGACGCCGACGTTGACGAACTCCTCCCGGTCGACACGCGGCACGCAGCGCAGCGCGACGTACTGGTAGCCGTTCACGCGCTCCTGCCCTCCGCGACGGGCAGCCACGCCCGTGGTCGCGCCAGGCGTGCGAGCAGATGGTCGACGTAGCGCTGGCGAAGGGCCTCCGGTGACTCCGCCCCCGGCACGGCCTCGAGCCACTCGGCGGGGACCTCGGCCAGCACCGCCTGCAGCGCGTCGGGGGTCACCTTGGCTGCGAGGCCCTCGTCCTGCGCAGCGGCCTCCGCGGCGTAGTGCCGCATGATGTGCTCGCTCACGTCGAACGGCTGGGCCGCGAAGCGCTCCGGCGAGCCGCCGCCGCCCGGCCACGCGTGATGGAAGTAGAGGGCGGCGCCGTGGTCGATGGCGAACAGTGCCCCCCGCCAGACCAGCAGGTTGGGGTTGCGCCAGGAGCGGTCGACGTTGGCGCACAGGGCGTCCAGCCACAGGATGCGGCCGGCGAGCCCGCCGTCCGGCTCGTAGGCGGGGTCGTAGCCGAAGGCGCCGGGAAGCAGGTCGACCCCCAGGTTGAGCCCCAGGCTCTTGTTCAGCAGGTCCTGGACCTCCTCGTCGGCCTCGTAGCGCCCGATCTCCGGCGCCAGGTCCACCGTCACGAGGTCCGGCACCGGCACGTCGACGAGGCGGGCCACACCGGCCACGACCACCTCGGCCACCAGCACCCGGAGGCCCTGTCCGGCACCACGGAACTTGCAGACGTAGGTGCCGAGGTCGTCTGCCTCGATGACGCCCGGCAGCGACCCGCCCTCCCGCAGCGGCGTCACGTAGCGCGTCGCCAGAACGTGCCTCAACTCTTCGTGCTCGCCTGGTCGGCGGCCCGGGTCAGTCGCGCACGCTGCTCATCGACGTCGTAGTCGGGCTGGGGCCACTCGAGGTCCATCCCGCGCAGCGCCTCGAGGAGCAGCTGGCCGATGGCCCAGTTGCGGTACCACTTGTGGTCGCTGGGTACGACGTACCACGGCGCGGCGTCGGTGTTGCACCGCTCGAGGGCGATCTCGTAGGCCTTCTCGTAGTCCCGCCAGAGCGCGCGCTCGTCGACGTCGCCCGGCTTGAACTTCCACCGCTTCTCGGGCTTGTCGAGACGGGCCAGGAGCCGTTTGCGCTGCTCCTCCGCCGAGATGTGCAACATGCACTTGAGCACCACCGTGCTCGAGTCGACGAGACCCTTCTCGAAGTCGTTGATGGCGCCGTAGCGACGCTCGATCTCCGCCTCGTCCGCGTACTGGTGCACCCGGGCCGCCAGCACGTCCTCGTAGTGCGAGCGGTCGAAGGCACCGACCACGCCGGCGGGCGGCACGGCACGCTCGATGCGCCAGAGGAAGTCGTGCGCGAGCTCCTCCTCGGTGGGCTTCTTGAACGACTTCAGCTGCAGCCCGTTGGGGTCCAGCAGCCCGAGCACGTGCTTGACCACCCCACCCTTGCCCGAGGTGTCCATTCCCTGGAGGACGATCAGGACCTTGCGCGAACCACCGACATAGGCGTCGGCGTACATCCGCTCCTGGAGGTCCGCGAGCTCGTCACCGAGTGCGACGAGGTCCTTCTCCGCCTGCTTCTTGCCGCCGTCGAAGCCGGAGGTGTCCCCCGGGTCGAGGTCAGCGAGCGAGACCGCCCCCTCGGGCAGCCGGAGCAGGTCGGTCACCGTGTAGGCCATGGTGGCGAGTATGGCGCAGAACGGGTGCGCGGAACGTGCCGACCTCGGGGCCCGGGCTACGGTCAGGCCATGGATCTTCCCGTGATGCCGCCCGTGCAGCCGATGCTGGCCAAGTCTGTGAAGGGGATACCGGATCCCGCCACGTTCGACGGCGGACTCTCGTTCGAACCGAAGTGGGACGGGTTCCGCTGCATCGTGTTCAAGGACGGTGACGAGGTCGAGCTGACCTCCCGCAACACCAAGCCGCTCACGCGCTACTTCCCCGAGGTGGTCGAGGCCCTTCGTGAGCAGCTGCCGCGCCGGTGCGTGCTCGACGGCGAGCTGTTCGTCGCGATCGGCCCGCGTCTGGAGTTCGAGACCCTGCAGGAGCGCATCCATCCCGCTGCCTCGCGGATCCGCACGCTGGCCGAGAAGACGCCCGCCTCCTTCGTCGCCTTCGACGTGCTGGCCCTCGGGGACGACTCGCTCGTCGACCGCCCCTTCTCAGAGCGCAGGTCCGTCCTGGAGGCGGAGCTCGGGGGGCTCACCGGCCCGGCGTACCTCACCCGGACCACGACCGACACCGAGGAGGCCCAGGGCTGGTTCGAGGAGTTCGAGGGGGCCGGCCTGGACGGCGTGGTGGCCAAGCCGCTGGGTGCGCCGTACCAGCAGAACGCGCGCACCATGCTCAAGGTCAAGCACGAGCGCACGGCAGACGTGGTGCTGGCCGGCTACCGGCTGCACAAGACCTCGACGCCGCAGACCCCGTTGCTGGGCTCGATGCTGCTGGGGCTCTACGACGACGGGAACCTGCAGCACGTGGGGGTCTCGGCCTCGTTCACCGCCCAGCGTCGGGCCGCTCTGCTCGAGGAGCTCAGGCCCCTGGAGTGCTCGATCGAGGACCACCCCTGGGGCGAGTGGCAGGAGTGGGCCATCGCCAACCCCGACCGCATCCCGGGCACGCAGAGCCGGTGGAGCGGTGGCAAGGACCTGTCGTTCACGCCGCTGAGGCCCGTCCGCGTGCTCGAGGTGAAGTACGACGCCATGGAAGGCCGGCGATTCCGTCACACCGCCCATTTCAAGCGCTGGCGAACGGACCGCGACCCGGAGTCCTGCGGTTATGACCAACTCGAGCAGCCGGTCAGCTACGACCTCACTAAGGTGCTGGGTATGAAGCCATCCGGAGGTGCGTCATGAACGAGTACGACGTGATCCTGCTCGTCGAGCAGCCGTTCACCCAGACCGACGCCGTCAACGTACGCAGCCTGCACGAGGAGATCGAGGAGCCGGTCCGCTACCACGTGCTGCTGCCGGTGGAGGACGCCTCGGGACGCGTGGAGAGCGCGATGGGGTCGCTGGCCACGGGCGAGGTACTCGCCCCTCCGGCGGTCGCCACGGCAAACACCGATCTCGAGGGGCTGCACAAGGAGCTGCTGGACACCTGCCGCGCAGGCGTCGAGACCACGGTGAAAGCGCTCGAGGCGGCCGGCGGTCGTGCCGACGGCGAGCCGGTCACGACCGACCCGATCAGCGCACTCGTCGCCAAGGTGGCCGAGGTCGACGCCCGCGAGGTCATCATCTTGACCAGGCCGCATGTGGTCAGCGAGTTCTTCCACGTGGACTGGACCTCGCGCGCGCGCCGCAAGCTCGGTGTCCCGGTGCTCCACCTGCTCGAGCACGAGAACTTCGACGAGCAGGCCGGCGAGGGCGAAGGCATCTCGGGGTTCTAGTGTCGCTGTTCAAGAAGCGTGCCGCGAGCCAGGGTCCCGACGAGGGCGTCGTGGCGTTCTGGGAGTGGTGGACCGCTGAGGGGCGCTCGCTGGCCGAACGCAGCATCGACGGCCGCATCAGCTCCGACACCCTCGCCGAGGAGATGACCGGACGGGTCCGCTCCCTCGGCGAGCTCGGCTGGGAGGTGGCTGCCGGGGAGACCTCGGAGCACGTGCTGGTGATCACCGCCGAGGGAGACCCGGAGGGTCGGGCGGTCGCACGACGCGTGGTGCTCGCGGCACCGGACGCCGACGCGACCTGGTCCTACGTCGACTCGCGGCCGCCGGTCCTCGACCCGGAGTCCGTCGTGCTCAGCGCAGTCGGGGCGATGGACGTCGACCTCGCTCGCGTGCAGGTGACGGCCCGGATGAACGCCGGTCGCCTCGACGTGCAGCTGCACCATCCCGCGTTCGCCGACCTGCCCGAGGACGGCCGCATCCAGGTCACCTTCCTCGCGCTCGACGCCGCGCTGGGGGAGGTCGACACCGAGCTGTGGCTCGGCGAGGTCACCCCGATCGAGTTCCCGCCGCTCGACGGCTTCGGGCTGACGGCCCTGCGGTCCGTCGTGCACGACCTGAAGCGACAGCGGGTCGACCAGGACGGCCAGACCGGCTGGGTGATGCTGCGGGGCGAGACCAGGCAGGGACCCCTGGTCGCCATGGCGCGCTCGCCACTGCACGCCCTGACGGCACCCAACCTCGACACCTACGTCTCCGTCACCCTTCCCTTCTCGCAGCGCACCGACGACGGCCTGCCGGACGAGGGGTCCCTGGAGCCGCTTCGCGACTTCGAGGCCCGACTCGAGAGCGAGCTCGGCACCTCCGGGCAGGTCGTGGCGCACCTCAGCAACGCCGGCACCCGCACCCTGCACGTCTACGTCGACTCGACAGCCGGCGTCCTGCCCCGGGTGAAGGCGCTCGCCAAGTCGTGGGACCAGGGCAGGGCGAGCGTGCACGACATGTACGACCCCGGGTGGCGGGCCGTCGAGCACCTTCGCGGCTGAGCTGGCGGTCAGTCCGCTATCCGCGCGCCCTGAGCGTTCCAGTGCGCGGCGACCTTCTTCGACGGTTGCACCCTGGGCGGCTCGCCCGGCATCTTCGGGTAGTCGGGCGGGTAGTTCGCCTCGCCCTCACCTGACTCCTCGTAGAGCGTGATGAGGGGCTCGATGGACTGCGCCACGTCGTCGATGCCGGCCCACGGGTCCCCGTCGGCGAGACGTTCGGGCACCGTCAACAGGTTGAACCCGCTGGGTGAGGTGAGCCCTGCCAGCTCGTCCCAGGTCACCGGGGTGGAGACCG
>NZ_JAOPXP010000223.1 GCF_025965085.1 Marmoricola sp. | reverse complement strand
TCTAGTCCAGCGTTTCGAGGCGGCGCCGAGGCTATCGGTTCCACACGGGGATGAGAATCGACGTCGCGGCGCTGGCGGCGACCGCGCTGGCCCGGCTCGCGGGGACTGCCGCGACGACCAGCCGCCCCGGCGTACCACTGCCGAGCGCACTGTCCGTCACCCGAGGGATGGCGACGACCGGGACGTCGTCGAGCAGCAGCTGCGGGGTGCCGCGGCCGTCGGGGTCGGCGACGACGAAGCTGACCCGGTCTCCGACACGCAGCAGCTCGACGATCGCCGCATCAGTGACGCGGAGCGGCACCGCCATCGAGCCGGGGTATCCCCGCAGCAGTCCGCTGGCCACCATCCGCAGGGGCGTGAGCACCTCGCCGCGCGACATCGGGGACGCAAGCGTCCGGCCCACGACCTCGGCGGCGTCCCGGACCACGTCGGCCGGCACCGTGTCGGGGGCGAACTGGGCAGCGGTGAGGTCGGACGGCTGGAGGACGGTGCCGCTCGGCAGGTCCCGGCCGGCGGTCCACACCGCCATGGTCGGGGCCGGGGGCGGTGCGCTCGCCTGGAGCGCGGCGAGGACAGCGCCGGCGGCGGTGAGCGCGGCGAGCGGACGGCGGTGCAGGAGCACCCGACGGTGGAGACGTCGCAGTGAACGGAGCAGGTGGCGCAACGGGGTCATGGCGCCAGAACGTAGGCCGAACTGCGCGCACGTGCGTCGGCAATCCACAGGGGGGCCCGGCCAGAGCCGGTGGGGGCGTCGCTGCGGTCGGTCAGGAAGTGGGGCTGGCCGCTGCCGGGCTGGAGCTGCTCGAGGAACTGTCGGAGGTGGTGGCGGGCTTCGCGTCCGAGGAGCCCTTGCCCGGGGAGGCCTTCGAGCCGGAGTCCGAGCCGCCGGGGGCGGATCCGCCGTCCGTGCCGGACTGCTTGCCGCGGCTGTCGTTGCGGTAGAACCCCGACCCCTTGAACACCACGCCCACTGCGTTGAAGACCTTGCGGAGCCGGCCGCCACACTCGGGGCAGACCGTCAGGGAGTCCTCGGAGAAGCCCTGATGGGTCTCGAAGAAGTGTCCGCAGTCGGTGCAGGAGTACTGATAGGTGGGCACTGCTTGGTCCTCCGAAGGTCGCACGGACGAGGGATTGGCACTCGTGGTCGTCGACTGCCAATGCTACGGCACAATGCCTGACGTGAGTCCTGGACCCCTGAGTGACTGGCCCGGCTGGGCCCGCACGTCGGTGTACGTCGCTCTGGTGGTCGTCCTGGCCCTGGTGGCGACCCTGGCTGCCGGCGTGGTCGTGGCCCGTCGGCCTCTGCCCCAGGTCGACGGCACGCTGCGTCTGGACGGGCTCTCGGCCAAGGTCGAGGTGCTGCGCGATGCCAAGGGGATCCCGCAGGTGTACGCCGACACACCGTCCGACCTGTTCCGTGCCCAGGGCTTCGTGCAGGCGCAGGACCGGTTCTTCGAGATGGACTTCCGCCGGCACGTGACCGCCGGGCGCATCAGCGAGCTGCTCGGCGAGAGCACGGTCGAGACCGACATGTACATCCGCACGATGGGCTGGCGACGCGTCGCCACCCGGGAGTACGACCTGCTCGCTCCGGACACCAAGGCCTACCTCGAGGCCTACAGCGACGGCGTGAACGCCTATCTCAACGGGAAGTCGGCCACGCACCTCTCGCTGGAGTACACCGCCCTCGCCCTGACGGGCCTGAACTACCAGCCCGAGAAGTGGACGCCGGTCGACTCGCTGGCGTGGCTCAAGGCGATGGCCTGGGACCTGCGCGGCAACATGACCGACGAGATCGCCCGCACGAGGCTCTCGGTGAACAGGACTCCCGAGCAGGTCGATGAGCTCTACCCCCGCTACCCCTACGACCAGCACGCCCCGATCGTCACCACGTCCGCGGGGGACGGGCCCGGAGCGAGCCCGCGCCCGGCGCCGGGGCCGGCGGCCCTCAGCGCGCTCGACGCCGTGCAACGCGGCGTCGAGGCCATCCCGGACCTGATGGGGCAAGGCGGGGGCATCGGCTCCAACAGCTGGGTCGTCTCCGGTGAGCACACCGTCTCGGGCAAGCCGCTCCTCGCCAACGACCCGCACCTGAGCACGTCGATCCCCGGCATCTGGTATCAGATGGGCCTGCACTGCCGGACCGTCGACAAGGCGTGCCCGTTCGACGTCAGCGGGTTCACCTTCGCGGGCATGCCCGGTGTGGTGGTCGGTCACAACCGCGACATCGCCTGGGGCATGACGAACCTCGACCCCGACGTGACCGACCTCTACCTGGAGAAGGTCACCGGCAAGACCTACCTCTACGACGGGCGGCAGGTTCCGCTCGCCGAGCGTGATGAGGTGATCCGCATCGCAGGGCAGTCCTCGCGGTTGATCACGGTGCGCTCCACACGGCACGGCCCGCTGCTCTCGGACGTGTCTGCCGAGCTCTCCAGCGTCGGTGCGAACGCCGAGGTCGGCGCGGGTGCGCCGAAGCGCGACAACGGGTACGCCGTGGCCCTGTGCTGGACGGCCCTGGCCCCGCGGCCGACGGCGGACGCCATCTTCATGCTCGACGCGGCCTCGAACTGGACCGAGTTCCGCGCGGCGGCCAGCAAGTTCGCCGTACCCAGCCAGAACCTCGTGTACGCCGACACCGCGGGCAACATCGGCTACCAGGCCCCCGGCGCGATCCCGATCCGCAAGGGCAACCGAAGCGGCGACTACCCGGCGGAGGGGTGGCTCTCGAAGAACGACTGGAGCGGCCGCTACGTGCCGTTCGACCAGCTGCCCAACGTGCTCAACCCTCCCGCGGGCTTCATCGTCACGGCCAACCAGGCGGTCACCGGTCCCGGGTACCGCTACCACCTCAGCGACTCACCCGACCACGGCTACCGAAGCCAGCGGATCCGCACGGTGCTCGAGAGCAGATTCAAGGACGGCTCGCGGGTCGACGTCGAGGACATGACGAGGCTCCAGCTCGACAGCCGCAGCCCGATGGGTCCGGTGCTCGTGCCGTACCTCATGCGACAGCTGCTGACCTCGTCGTACTACTCCGACGGCCAGCGGTTGCTGCTTGACTGGGACTTCACGCAGTCCGCCGACTCCGCAGCGGCCGCCTACTTCAACGTGGTGTGGAGCAACGTGCTGCGCCTGACCTTCCACGACCAGCTGCCCCAGAGCCTGTGGCCCGACGGGGACGACCGCTGGATGGCGGTGGTGAGCAACCTGCTGCGTCAGCCGAACAGCCAGTGGTGGGACGACGCGAGCACCGAGGGCGTGGTCGAGGATCGCGACATGATCCTGTCCCAGGCCATGATCGACGCCCGTGACGATCTCACCCGCACGGTGGCGCTGAGCCCGGAGCGGTGGCAGTGGGGCCGGCTGCACCGGCTCGAGCTGGAGAACCAGTCCCTGGGCAAGAGCGGCATCGGCATCGTCGAGGCGATCTTCAACCGCGGGCCGTTCGAGGTGGGTGGGGGCAGTGCCGCCGTCGACGCGACCAACTGGGACGCCACGCAGGGGTACGCCGTCACGTCCGCCCCCTCGATGCGGATGGTCGTCGACCTCGACGACCTCGACCGGTCCCGCTGGATCAACCTGACGGGTGCGTCAGGTCATGCCGCCTCGGGGCACTACCGGGACCAGACCCCCCTGTGGGTGAAGGGAGACACGCTGCCCTGGACCTTCGGCCGCGACGCGGTGCGCAAGGCCGGCGAGGATCGGCTCGTCCTGGAGCCGTAGCGCCTAGACACCGCGAAGGTGGATGACCTCGAGCTCGGTGGCGACAGCGGACACCGGCCGGTCGTGGCTGTCGCGCGGAACGGTGGCGAGCACCTCCTCGGAGTTGAGCAGCACGCACACGAACGTCCCGACCGGGACCCGGGCGAGGGCCCGGTCGTAGGAGCCTCCGCCCCGGCCCAGGCGGAACCCGTCGCGTCCCACCGCGAGGCCGGGGACCAGGACGACGTCGGCTGTCGCGAGCGCGCCGCGCCCCAGCGGGGGACCGGCCGGCTCGAGGAGCCCGCGCCGGGCCGTGTGCAGGTCCTCGGGGCCGGCGTACGCCGCCCAGTCGAGGTCGTTGTCGGGCTGCAGCAGGGGCAGGATCACACGTTTGCCGGAGAGCCGGAGCTGCTCGAGCAGCGGACCGGTGCCGGGTTCGCTGGAGACCGAGACGTAGGCCGCCACGGTGGCCGCGCGGCGCACCTCGGGGGTGTCCATCAGGAGGTCCGCGAGCGCGCGCGCACGCTCGCCCAGGACGCCCAGGGGCAGGTGCCGCCGCGCCGCCAGGAGCTGATCACGCAGGGCGAGCTTGGTGGTACCTATGAACTCCTGCACCCGGCCAGCCTACGATCGGACTCATGACATCGAAGGGACTGCGGCAGGCCATCGAGAAGATGCAGGCTGCGGGCGTGGATGACCTGGCCGTCCAGGTCTTCGCCCACTACTACCGGCAGATCGAGCACGGCGAGACGGGCATGATCGCCGAGGACACCATCGAGCCGCTTGACATGGAGTCGCTGGACCATCTCGACGTCAGCGACGAGGCCGCCTCCGACGCCATCGGCGCCACGGTCGTGATCAAGCTCAACGGTGGTCTGGGGACCTCGATGGGCATGGCCCGCGCGAAGTCGCTGCTCTGCGTCCGCCGCGGACTGTCCTTCCTCGACGTGATCGCCCGCCAGGTCCTGCACCAGCGCCGGGAGTACGGCGCGACCCTGCCGCTGATCTTCATGAACAGCTTCCGGACCTCGGCCGACACCCTGGCCGCGCTGGCGCGCTACGAGGACCTCGCCGTCGACGGGCTGCCCCTGGAGTTCCTTCAGAACAAGGAGCCCAAGCTGCGGGTCGACGACCTCAGGCCGGTGAGCTGGCCGAGTGACCCGTCGCTCGAGTGGTGTCCTCCCGGCCACGGCGACATCTACACCGCGCTGATGGGCACCGGGCTGCTCGACAAGATGATCGACGCCGGCTACCGCTACGCGTTCGTCTCGAACTCCGACAACCTCGGTGCCACGGCCGACGCTCGCGTCGCCGGTTGGTTCGCCGAGTCGGGCGCGCCGTTCGCGATCGAGGCCGTACGCCGGACCAAGGCCGACCGCAAGGGCGGGCACTTCGCGCGCCGCAAGGCCGACGGCAGGATCGTGCTGCGCGAGACGGCGCAGACGGCCAAGCGCGACCTCGAGGCCCTCGGCGACCTCGACCGGCACAAGTTCTCCTCGACCAACAACCTCTGGTTCGACCTCGAGCGGATGCGCGACGAGATCAGGCGTCGTCAGGGCATCCTCGGGCTGCCACTGATCCGCAACCAGAAGCACGTCGAGCCCAGTGACTCCTCGAGCCCCGAGGTGATCCAGATCGAGACCGCGATGGGCGCGGCCATCGAGATCTTCCCCGACTCCCGCACGATCGAGGTCGGACGCGACCGATTCGTCCCCGTCAAGACCACCAACGACCTGCTGGTGCTGCGTTCGGACGCCTACGACCTCGGCTCCGACTTCGTGCTGGACCGGGTCTCGGCGACGATCCCGTTCATCGACCTCGACGAGCACTACAAGGTGGTCGAGGACTTCGACAAGCGATTCCCGACCGGAGTTCCCTCGCTGCGGAACGCCGAGTCACTGGTCGTCTCGGGTGACTGGACCTTCGGCAAGGGCGTCCGGGTCCACGGCTCTGCGGTCCTCGAGGGCGATCGTGGCCGGGTCGAGGCGGGCGCCGTCCTCGGGGAGGACCCCAACTCCGACTCAGATGACTAGATTCGGGGGCATGCCCGCCGAAGCCGCACCGCCACTCCTCCCGGTCGAGGACTACCTCGACCGGATCCTGGACCGCATCGAGCCGATGCAGCCCTTCGAGCACCCGCTGATGGACGCCATCGGGCTGCCGGTCGCCGAGGACGTGCTCGCGCCCGTCTCGCTTCCGGTCTTCGACAACTCCGGCATGGACGGGTACGCCGTCGCGTTCCGGGACGTTGCCGAGGCCACCGAGGAACGCCCCGTGCACCTCCCGGTCGTGGGCGAGATCGCGGCGGGCCAGACCACGATCTTCACGCTCACCCCGGGCACCGCCGTCCGCATCATGACCGGTGCGCCGGTGCCGGAGGGATGCACGGCGGTGGTGCCGTTCGAATGGGCCGAGGAGGTCGGCCGCGAGGTCCTCGTGCGCCGAGGCCCCGACGAGGGCCAGCACATCCGCTTCGCCGGTGAGGAGGTGCAGAAGGGCGACCTCCTGATGCGCCGCGGCGAGGTGATCGGCACCCGGCAGGTCGGTCTCCTCGCAGCTCTCGGCCTCGGCCGGGTGCCGACCTCGCCGCGTCCCCGCGTGGTGGTGATGTCGACCGGGTCCGAGCTGGTCGAGCCCGGGAAGCCGCTGGGACGCGACAGCATCTACGACGCCAACAGCTACCTTCTCGCGGCGGCGGTGCGTGCCCATGGCGGGATCGCCTACCGGGTGGTGGCGACCTCCGACGACCCCTCGGCGTTCTCCGAGGCGCTCAGCGACCAGCTGGTGCGCGCCGACCTCGTGGTGACCAGCGGCGGCGTCAGCAAGGGCACCCACGACGTGGTCAAGGAGGTGCTCAGCGAGCTGGGCACCGTGGACTTCCTCGAGGTGGCGATGCAGCCGGGGAAGCCGCAGGGGTTCGGCCTGGTCGGCGAGGACCAGACGCCCATCTTCACGCTGCCGGGGAACCCGGTCTCGGCCTACGTCTCCTTCGAGATGTTCGTCGTCCCCGCCCTGCACAAGCTCATCGGCCGGGAGCCTGTCGGCCGGTCGCTGACCACGGCGACCGTCACGACCCCACTGCGGTCCATGCGCGGGAAGCAGCAGCTGGTCCGGGCGCGCGTCGAGCTCGATGCCGAGGGTGTCCGCGTGACGCCCGTCGGTGGCGCGGGCTCACACCTGGTCGCCGGGCTGGCGCAGGCCGATGCCCTGATCGTGCTGGCCGAGGGGGTGACGCGGGTGGACCAGGGCGACCTGGTGCCCGTGCTGCTGCTCGATCGGCCGGTCGGCTGAGGGACGGGGGAGTCACATGGAGCGCTTCACCCACCTCGACGAGTCCGGCGCGGCTCGCATGGTCGACGTGTCCGGCAAGGACGTCACGGCACGGTCCGCCACCGCCACCGGACGCGTGCTGGTCTCACCCGCTGTCGTCGAGGCGCTGCGCGGCGACGGCGTGCCGAAGGGGGACGCGCTCGGGGTCGCCCGCGTGGCGGGGATCATGGCCGCGAAGCGGACCCCCGACCTGGTGCCGCTGTGCCATCCGCTCTCGATCTCCGGCGTCACGCTGGACCTCGAGGTGCACGACGCCGGCGTCGCGATCACGGCCACCGTCAAGACGACGGACCGCACCGGAGTGGAGATGGAGGCGCTCACCGCTGTCTCCGTGGCGGCGCTGACGGTGATCGACATGGTCAAGGCCATCGACAAGGACGCCGTGATCACCGACGTGCGGGTGGAGGAGAAGACCGGCGGCAAGTCCGGCACCTACCAGCGAGGTGCCCGAGAAACGTCCCGGGAAACGTCCCCGTGAGCACCCTGCGAGCGGCGGTCGTCGTCGCGTCCAACCGCGCCGCGGCCGGTGTCTACGAGGACACGACCGGGCCGCTCATCGTGGAGGCGTTGCGCGCCGACGGGTGGGAGGTCGGCGACCCCGCCGTCGTACCCGATGGGGAGCCGGTGGGGGAGGCCATCACCGCCGCCGTGCGTGCCGGCGCGCGAGCGGTGCTGACGACCGGTGGCACCGGTCTGACCCCGACCGACCTGACGCCCGAGGTCACGCGTGGGCTCCTCGATCGTGAGGTGCCCGGGATCGCCGAGGCGATCCGCGCGCACGGGGTGGGGAAGGGCGTTCCCACCGCCGCGCTGTCGCGGGGTGTGGCCGGCACGGTCGGACAGGCGCTGGTCGTGAACCTGCCGGGCTCGCGCGGAGGGGTCAAGGACGGACTCCTGGTCGTCGTACCCCTGCTGCGGCACGCCGTGGAGCAGATCGCGGGGAGCGACCATTGAGCGCGGGCTGGCCGGTCGTCCTCGAGTCAGGGCGGCTGCGGCTGCGGCCGATCAGCCACAAGGACCGTGACGTCTGGCGTCGTACGCGTCAGGCCAACGCGGCCTGGCTCGGTCGCTGGGATGCCACCGCACCCTCGCGTTCGCACTCGCAGCCCCGCAGCTACTCCGCGATGGTGCGCCAGATGCGGACCGAGGCCCGGGCGGGACGACAGCTCCCGTTCGTCATGGAGTACGACGGCCGCTTCGTGGGCCAGGTGACGGTGAGCAACATCGTGCGTGGATCGGCGCAGTTCGCCTCGATCGGCTACTGGGTCGATGAGACCTACGCCGGGCGCGGCATCACGCCCCTGGCCGTGGCCCTCGTCATCGACCACTGCTTCGGGCCCGTCGGTCTGCACCGCATCGAGGTGGCGATCCGCCCGGAGAACACCTCCTCCCTGCGGGTGGTGGAGAAGCTCGGGATGAACGAGGTGGGCTACGCCCCACGGTTCCTCCACATCGACGGCGACTGGCGCGACCACCGCATCTTCGCGATCACCCGCGAGGAGGTCCCGATGGGGTTGGTCGGACGCCTTCGGGATGTCGAGACACGCAAGGATCCCCGCCCGAGCCAACCGCCTTCTGGACGGCCTTCGGCTCAGAAGAAACACCTGTCACAGGAGTGATCTCCCGACACACCGCCACGCCTGCGGGCCGGGGCCGCAAACCGCTCGTATCGTCAACGCTGTGGACCTGTCAGCTGTCATCTTCGTGGTGCTCGCCGTTGCGTGGGCCGTCTACCTGATCCCCAAGGCGCTCAAGCACCACGACGAGCTGGCGAGCGACCGGTTGGTCGAGGGCCACTCGGACAAGGTGCGCATCCTCTCCCGCACGGGCAAGGGCGATGAGCCCGAGGTCGTCGAGGTCGAGGTGGAGCACGTCGACACGGTGGAGAAGGTCGTGACGGCGCCGCGCCGCCCGGCTCAGCTGCCGGTGACCCGCGCTGCTGCCCGCAAGGCTGCCCAGCGTCGACGTCGCGTCCTCTCCGCGCTCGTCGTGATGACCCTTGTCGTCGCCGGTCTCGCCGGCTTCGCCGTCGTGCCCCGGTGGGCGCCGGCGATCCCCGGTGCGCTGGTGGTGCTGTTTATCGTCGTCGCGCGGCAGTCGGTCCGCAGGGTGCAGGCTCGACGCACGTCGGTCGTCGACCAGCCTCGTGAAGCCCGTGTCGACGGACCTCCGGTACCTGCGACGGTGCCCACCACTGCTGCCGCGTCGCAGGACCTCGTCGACCTGCTCGCCGAGGACACCGCGGCTCTGCAGCGCCAGGAGCTCGAGGCCGCTCTCGCCGACGACGGTTCACTGTGGGACCCGCTGCCGATGACTCTTCCGACGTACGTCAACAAGGCCCGCGCCCGTCGTACGGTCCGCACCATCGAGCTCACCGGCATCAACAGCTCGGGCCACGACGAGGCCGATACCGCCCTGGCCCGCGAGGCTGAGGAGTCCGCCCAGGAGTCGGCCCGCCCCGCAGGGGACGCCGAAGCCACCCCGCGCAAGGTCGCCGGAGCCTGATCTCCCCACCTGTGACCGGGCCGATTCGGGTCTGGGCTCGTCTCGGTGGTAACTTTTCCCTCGCGCTCGCGGGCGCATGGGGCTGTGGCGCAGTTGGTAGCGCGTCTCGTTCGCAATGAGAAGGTCAGGGGTTCGAATCCCCTCAGCTCCACCA
>NZ_JAOPXP010000205.1 GCF_025965085.1 Marmoricola sp. | reverse complement strand
CCATCCGACGTTTGCCGTCACTGTCGCGAGGCGGCGGCTCGAAGTAGGGCAGCTCCTTGGCCTTCTCGTAGTTGTACGACACGTCGGTCACCAGGTCGCGGATCACCGGGAACGTGCGCAGCGGGGTCACGACGACCTCCTCGCCGGCGGGCAGCGACGACATCCGGGTCATGCACATCAGGCGCGGCCTGCCGTTGACCTCCGCGGAGCAGGACCCGCACTTGCCCGCCTTGCAGTTCCAGCGGACCGCGAGGTCCCCGGCCTGGGTGGCCTGCACCCGGTGGATGGCGTCGAGGACGACCTCGCCCTCAGAGACCTCGACGGTGTAGTCGCCGAGCTCGCCGCCTTGCCGGTCGCCGCGCCAGATGCGCATCTTCAGGTCGTAGCCCATGCTCAGCCTCTCAACGTCTCGGGTCTCAGGTGGCTTCGAAGAAGGTCTGCAGCTCGTCGGGCATGACGGGCAGCGGCTGCTCGGTGAGCACGATGCCGGCGCCGGACGAGTCCAGCCGCGCCACGAGGTTCTTCGAGCCCCACTTGTCGTCGGGACCGGGGAAGTCGTCACGGGTGTGGCCGCCGCGCGACTCCTCCCGCTCGAGTGCCGACCTGGCGATGCTCTCCGAGACGATCAGCATGTTGCGCAGGTCCAGCGCGAGGTGCCAGCCGGGGTTGTACTGCCGGTTTCCCTCGACCAGCAGGTGCTGGGCGCGCTCCTTGAGCCTCTCGATCTCGGCGAGCGACCGGGTGAGCTCGTCGGCCGTGCGGATGATGCCGACGAGGTCGTTCATCGACTGCTGCAGGTCCTGCTGGATCGTGTAGGGGTTCTCGGTGTGTCCGGACGCACCACCTCCGAACGGAGCCAGCGCTGCGGTCTGCGCGGCCTTCACATGGCCCTCGTCGACCGAGGGACGCGCGCCCCCGAGCCCGGCGGCGTACGACGCGGCGGACTCGCCCGCCCGCCGGCCGAAGACCAGCAGGTCGGAGAGGGAGTTCCCGCCCAGACGGTTGGAGCCGTGCATGCCGCCGGAGCACTCGCCCACGGCGTACAGGCCGGTGACCCCGCTGAGCTCGGTGTCGGCGTCGACCTCGACGCCGCCCATCACGTAGTGACAGGTCGGCCCGATCTCCATCGGCTCCCGGGTGATGTCGACGTCCGCGAGCTCCTTGAACTGGTGGTACATCGAGGGCAGCCGGCGTCGGATGAACTCCGGGTCACGACGTGAGGCAATGTCGAGGTAGACGCCGCCGTGCGGTGTTCCGCGGCCTGCCTTGATCTCGGAGTTGATGGCGCGTGCCACCTCGTCGCGCGGCAGCAGCTCGGGTGGGCGGCGGTTGTTCTTCTTGTCGTCGTACCAGCGGTCCGCCTCGCCCTCACTGTCGGCGGTCTCGCTCTTGAAGTACTCCGGGATGTAGTCGAACATGAACCGCTTGCCCTCGGAGTTCTTCAGGACGCCTCCGTCGCCACGCACCGACTCGGTGACCAGCAGCCCTTTCACCGACGGCGGCCAGACCATGCCCGTGGGGTGGAACTGCACGAACTCCATGTTGATCAGCGAGGCTCCGGCTCGCAGGGCCAGCGCGTGGCCGTCGCCGGTGTACTCCCAGGAGTTCGAGGTGACCTTGAACGACTTGCCGATGCCGCCGGTCGCGAGGATCACCGACGGAGCGTCGAAGACCACGAAGCGCCCGGTCTCGCGCCAGTAGCCGAAGGCCCCGGCGATGCTTGCCTGCCCTGAGCCTGTCGAAGGGTCCTTGAGGAGCTCGGTGATCGTGCACTCCATGAAGACGTCGATGCCCAGCGCCACGGCCCGTTGCTGCAGGGTGCGGATCATCTCGAGGCCGGTGCGGTCGCCGACGTGGGCGAGCCGGGCGTACCGGTGGCCGCCGAAGTCGCGCTGGGAGATGAGGCCGTCCGGGGTGCGGTCGAACAGGGCGCCCCAGTCCTCGAGCTCCTGCACCCGCTCGGGTGCCTCCTGGGCGTGCAGCTGGGCCATCCGCCAGTTGTTGAGCATCTTCCCGCCGCGCATCGTGTCGCGGAAGTGCACCTCCCAGTTGTCCTCCGGGTAGACGTTGCCCATCGAGGCGGCGATGCCGCCCTCGGCCATGACGGTGTGGGCCTTGCCGAGGAGGGACTTGCAGACGATCGCGGTCCGTGCGCCGGAGTCGTGGGCGGCGATCGCCGCTCGCAGACCCGCGCCACCGGCACCGATCACGACCACGTCGTAGGAGTGCCGCTCCAAGCCACCCGCCTCGCTGCCCGACATCTCGTTGCCGGTCATCGGGTGACGACTCCCGCTGCTCATCAGAAGAGCCTCGGGTCGGAGAAGGCGTCCGTGGACAGGAGCAGGACGTAGAGGTCCGCGATCGCCACGGAGAACAGCGATAGCCACGCGTAGCGGGCGTGGTGCGCGTTGTGCCTCGAGACCCAGGTCCACATCCGGTAGCGCACCGGGTGCTTGCTGAAGTGCCGCAGTCGCCCACCGACCGCGTGCCGGCACGAGTGGCACGAGAGCGTGTACATCCAGATCAGCACGATGTTCGCCAGGAAGACCAGGGTGCCGAGGCCCATGTGACCCCACTCCCCCGAAGCGTCGCGGAAGGTCAGGACGGTGTCGTAGGTGAGGATGGCCGCGACCACCACGGCGGCGTACCAGAACCAGCGGTGCAGGTTGTTCAGGATCAGCGGCAGCCGCGTCTCGCCCGAGTAGGCGTGGTGCGGCTCGGCCACCGCACACGCGGGCGGACTGAGCCAGAACGCCCGGTAGTAGGCCTTGCGGTAGTAGTAACAGGTCATCCGGAAGCCCAGCGGGAAGATGAGGATGAGCAGAGCGGCCGACAGCGGCCACGACCCGAACGGCTGACCGAAGTCCGAGCTGCCCTCCACGCAGTCACCCAGGCAGGGCGAGTAGAAGGGCGACAGGTAGGGAGCGGCGTAGTAGTGGCTGCCTTGGAAGGCCCGGATGGTCGCGTAGACGACGAACGCGGTGAAGACCAGGAACGTGGTCAACGGGTAGAGCCACCACCGGTCGGTCCGCAGGGTCCTGTCCTCGATGCGCGCCCGGGTGGGTCCCGTGACCCCATGGGGCACGCCTGTCTCGGTCGACGCCACCGCCACCTCCGCCAGCCGGTTATCCGTGTGTGTGACGGGGACCACTCTTGCCGCATCGACCGACAAAGGGGAAGGGGCGCGCCCTGATCGATCCGTTCGAGCGCGGCATGGCCGTCCGGATGACCACTGGTGGTCCCGGAACGCGCGCACTCCGGAGGCGGTATATGTCACATCCCCCGACGGTCCGGGCAGGGGCGCGGAGAGATACGGTGCCCTTTGTGGCCACTGCGACTCTCGTCAAGAACAGCAGGTCGACTCGTTCGACCATCGCGCTGAAGATCCTCATGGCCGTCAGCGGCATCGTCTTCATCGGATTCGTGCTGGCGCACATGTACGGCAACCTCAAGGCCTTCGCCGGCCACGACGCCTACAACACCTACGCCGAGCACCTGCGCGAGTTCGGCGAGCCGATGCTGCCCCACACGGGTTTCCTCTGGGTGCTCCGCGTGGTCCTGCTCGTCTCGCTCGTCGTGCACGTCTCCGCCGCGGTCGTACTGTGGCGGCGCGCGCGCCGCGCACGCACGGTCAAGTACGTCGTGAAGAAGAACAACCACTCGACGTGGGCCTCCCACCTGATGCGCTGGGGCGGCCTGACCCTGCTGCTGTTCATCATCTGGCACCTGCTGAACTTCACCATCGGCAAGATCAACGTCCAGGGCGGCTCGACCAACGATCCCTACAACCTGCTGGTCGACTCGTTCGACACCTGGTGGCTGACGCTCATCTACCTGTTCGCGATGGCGATGCTCGGCGCCCACCTGCACCACGGCATCTGGAGCTCGATGCAGACCCTCGGGCTCACCAACAACGAGCGCTCACGTGCCCGCGCCAAGACCACGGGCTTCGTGCTGGCAGTCATCATCGCCGGAGGGTTCTCCCTCGTTCCGATCTTCGTCCTGGCCGGCGTCATCACCAAGTAAGGGGTTCAGCCCACACATGACTGACATGAACGACATCTTCGCCACGCCCCAGCCCTCGCGGGACAGCAGCAGCGAGCAGGAGTCCGACGACGCCGCCGGCTACTACATGCCCGGGGACCCGATCCAGGACACCAAGGCTCCCGGCGGCCCGATCGACGAGCGGTGGAACACCCGCCAGTTCGAGGCACGGATCGCCAACCCCGCCAACCGCCGCCGGCTCTCGGTCATCGTGGTGGGCACCGGCCTGGCCGGAGCCTCGGCCGCGGCCACCCTCGGTGAGGCGGGCTACGTGGTGAAGTCCTTCTGCTACCAGGACTCCCCGCGTCGCGCCCACTCCATCGCCGCCCAGGGCGGCATCAACGCCGCGAAGAACTACAAGGGCGACGGCGACTCGGTCTACCGCCTCTTCTACGACACCATCAAGGGCGGTGACTACCGCTCGCGGGAGTCCAACGTCTACCGCCTGGCGCAGGTCAGCGTGAACATCATCGACCAGTGCGTCGCCCAGGGGGTCCCGTTCGCCCGTGAGTACGGCGGCCTGCTCGACAACCGCTCCTTCGGCGGCGTCCAGGTCTCGCGCACCTTCTACGCCCGGGGCCAGACCGGCCAGCAGCTGCTGATCGGCGCCTACCAGGCTCTCGAGCGCCAGGTCGCCGCCGGCACCGTGAAGACCTACACCCGCCACGAGATGGTCGAGCTGATCGTCGTCGACGGCCGTGCCCGCGGCATCATCGTGCGCGACATGGTCACCGGCGAGCTCGAGACCTACTTCGCCGACGTGGTGGTCCTCGCGAGCGGTGGCTACGGCAACGTCTTCTTCCTCTCCACCAACGCGATGGGCTGCAACGTCACCGCCACCTGGCGCGCTCACCGCAAGGGCGCCTTCATGGCGAACCCCTGCTACACCCAGATCCACCCGACGTGCATCCCCGTCTCGGGCCCGCACCAGTCCAAGCTGACCCTGATGAGCGAGTCGCTGCGCAACGACGGCCGCATCTGGGTGCCCAAGGACGCGAAGGACGCGGACAAGAACCCCAACGACATTCCCGAGGAGGACCGCGACTACTACCTCGAGCGGATCTATCCCTCCTTCGGCAACCTGGTCCCCCGTGACATCGCGTCGCGGCAAGCCAAGAACATGTGCGACGAGGGTCGTGGCGTCGGCCCGGAGGTCGACGGCGTACGTCGCGGTGTCTACCTCGACTTCGCCGAGGCGATCGGACGTCTGGGTCGCAAGGCGATCGAGGACAAGTACGGCAACCTCTTCGACATGTACGCCCAGATCACGGGCGAGGACCCCTACGAGGTGCCGATGCGGATCTACCCCGCCGTGCACTACGTGATGGGTGGCCTGTGGGTCGACTACGACCTCCAGTCCTCGATCCCGGGCCTGTTCGTGACCGGTGAGGCCAACTTCTCCGACCATGGCGCCAACCGGCTCGGCGCCTCGGCGCTGATGCAGGGCCTGGCTGACGGCTACTTCGTGCTGTCGAACACCATCCGCGACTACCTCGCGGACGGACCGTTCGAGAAGGTCGCGGAGAACGACCCCGCCGTGGTCGAGGCCCAGCAGGCGGTGCAGGCGCGCATCGACCACTTCATGACCAACAAGGGCACCCGCAGTGTCGACTCCTACCACCGCGAGCTCGGCAACATCATGTGGGAGTACTGCGGCATGGAGCGGACCGAGGAGGGCCTGAAGAAGGCGATCGACCTGATCCGCAGCCTGAGCGACGACTTCTGGCGCAACGTGAAGGTGCTCGGCAGCCCCGACGGCCTGAACCAGTCGCTGGAGCGGGCCGGCCGTGTCGCCGACTTCTTCGAGCTCGGTGAGCTGATGTGCATCGATGCGCTCAACCGTCGCGAGTCCTGCGGTGGACACTTCCGTGCCGAGTCCCAGACCGAGGAGGGCGAGGCTCTGCGACACGACGACCAGTTCGCCTACGTCGCGGCCTGGGAGTGGGGCGGGCAGGACGGGAAACCGATCCTGCACAAGGAGAACCTGACCTATGAGTTCGTCGAGATGAAGCAGCGGAGCTACAAGTGAACCACCCCACGAAACCACGCACGAGACTCGCTTCGCTCATGATGAGCCCGCTTTCGAGGGGACCCCGATGAGACTCACCCTGAAGATCTGGCGCCAGCCCGACGCGGCGACCGCCGGAGCGATCCACACCTACGAGGTCGACGAGATCTCGGAGGACATGTCGTTCCTCGAGATGCTCGACGTGCTCAACGAACAGTTGAACAGCGAGGGCGAGGAGCCGATCGCGTTCGACTCCGACTGCCGCGAGGGCATCTGCGGCATGTGTGGCCTGATGATCAATGGTGAGGCCCATGGCCCGCAGGTCACCACCACGTGCCAGCTGCACATGCGCTCGTTCCACGACGGCGAGACCATCACCGTCGAGCCGTGGCGCGCAGACGCGTTCCCCGTGCTGAAGGACCTCGTCGTCGACCGCGGGGCCTTCGACCGGATCATCCAGCAGGGTGGCTACATCTCGGTCAACACCGGTGCGGCTCCCGACGCACACGCCACCCCCGTGCCGAAGGACAACGCCGACCGCGCCTTCGACGCTGCGACCTGCATCGGTTGCGGCGCCTGCGTCGCGTCCTGCCCCAACGGGTCGGCCTCGTTGTTCGTCGGCGCCAAGATCACCCACCTCGGTGAGCTCCCCCAGGGACAGGCCGAGCGCGACAGCCGCGTGGTGAACATGGTGGCCCAGCACGACCACGAGGGCTTCGGCGGTTGCACGAACATCGGCGAGTGCACTGCGGCCTGCCCGAAGGGCATCCCGCTCGACGTGATCTCCCAGCTGAACCGGGACATGCTCACCGCCATCAAGCACGGCCACTGACCCGCGAGCCGGACGAGCACCCGGCACGTCCGTCGGGCCGAGTCGGGACCTGTGCCCGGGTCCTGACGGCCCGGTCGCCGGCTACCGGCCGAGGGGGAACGCCTTGGAAGGGTGCCAGCCCGAGATGTCGTCGTGGAGGTACATCCACATCTCCTCCACCGCGAAGGCGGCGTCGAAGCCCTCCAGCTCGGTGAACGCGCGCTCGAGCCGGCCCTCGGGGAGGTGCTGCGCCACCGTGACGTGCGGGTGGTAGGGGAAAGCGCGCTCGATGGCGAGCGGTCCGCGACGTACGCCGGCCGCCAGCTGCTCGCACTGGCTGATGCCCTCGACCACACCGATGAACACCACCGGTGAGACCGGGCGGAAGGTGCCGGTCCCCCGCAGGTGCACGCGGAAGGGCTCTGTCCCCTCGGCCACCTTCGCCAGGTGCGCCACCACGTCGTCGAGGTCGGCATCGGCGACCTCGTGGGGAGGGAGCAGGGTGATGTGGGTCGGGATGTGCCGTGCTGCCTCGTCGCCCACGTCGATGCGGTACTGCTGCAGCTCGTTCCCCCACGGCTCGGGAACGGCCACGGAGACTCCGATGGTGGGCACCAGTCGAGCCTAGCGACCCACGAAACCGACGCGGTCGTAGACATCTGCCAGCGTGGCTCGGGCCACCGCGCCCGCGGTCTCGGCGCCGGCACGCAGCACCCGTTCGAGCTCCGCACGGTCGTCGAGCAGCTCCAGCGTCCGGTTGCGGAACGGGGTGACGAAGTCGACGACGACGTCGGCCAGGTCGCCCTTGAGCGCGCCGTACCCCTGGCCCTCGTAGGACGTGACGAGGTCCTCGATCGACCGTCCGCTGAGCGCGGAGTAGATCGTCAGCAGGTTGGAGATGCCAGGCTTGGTCTCGGGGTCGAAGCGGATCTCGGACCCTGAGTCGGTGACCGCGGAGCGCACCTTCTTGGCCGACACCTTGGGGTCGTCGAGCATCTCCACGATGCCGCCGGGACTCGAGTTGGACTTCGACATCTTGATGGCCGGGTTCTGCAGGTCGAGGATCTTCGCCGTCTCCTTGAGGATGTACGGCTCGGGGAGGCGGAACGCCCTCTTGTAGCGGTGGTTGAACCGCTGCGCGAGGTCGCGGGTCAGCTCGAGGTGCTGGCGCTGGTCCTCCCCCACCGGGACGTACGCCGGGCGGTAGAGCAGAATGTCGGCCGCCTGGAGGATCGGGTAGGTGAACAGCCCGACCGACGACGACCCCTCGCCGGCCTTGGCGGACTTGTCCTTGAACTGCGTCATCCGCCGCGCCTCGCCGAAACCGGTGAGGCACTGCAGCACCCAGGCCAGCTCGGCGTGCTCGGGCATGTGCGACTGCACGAAGATCGCCGAACGCTGGGGGTCGATCCCCATCGCCATCAGCTGGGCGGCCGCGACGAAGGTACGCTCGCGCAGCTTCTTCGGCTCCTGCTCGAGCGTGAGTGCGTGCATGTTGGCGATGAAGAAGAACGGCTCGTGTGTCTCCTGGAGCTCGACCCACTGTCGCAGCGCACCCAGGTAGTTGCCGAAGTGGAAGGAGTCACTGGTCGGCTGGATGCCGGAGAGGACACGCGGGCGGACGGGCTTCTCAGCCGGGGTGGGCTCGGACATGCGCGCCATTGTTCCAGTCCGTGCGGGTGGCCTCGACACGGGACCGCTGACATCCCGGTTGCCCGCGGTGCGGCTGGTTGGCAGGGTGCATCCATGGCCCGCATCCCCACCCTGACCGACGGTGTCGTGACGCTGCGGGCTCCGAGGGAGGATGACGTCGGCGCTTCGGTCGAGCAGTGCCAGGACCCGCTGACCCGGCGGTGGACCAACGTCCCGGTCCCCTACACCCGCGACGACGCACGCACCTACCTGCGGCATGTCATCCCGGAGGGCTGGGCCACCGAGCGCGAGTGGGGCTTCGTGGTCGAGGCCACCGGCGAGACCGGCACGCCGCAGTTCGGGGGGACGATCTCGCTGCGCAACGGGGGTGACGGGCGCGCCGAGATCGCGTTCGGCGCGCACCCGCGCGTCCGTGGTCGCGGCGTCATGGAGCGCGCCCTGCGGCTGCTGCTGGAGTGGGGCTTCGCCGAGCGGGATCTCCGGACCGTGATCTGGCTGGCGCACCGGGGCAACTGGGCCTCCCGGCGGCTCGCCTGGCGGCTGGGCTTCACCGTCTCGGGCTCCCTGCAGAGCTGGCTGGTGCAGCGTGGCGCCCTGGTCGACGCGTGGGTGGGCACACTGCTGCGCGGTGAGGAGATGGGGCCGCGCACCCCCTGGCTCGAGTCGCCGACGATCACCGGTGAGCGCGTCGTACTCCGCCGGATGCGGGAGTCGGACCTGCCGGGCATCGTCGAGACGCGCAGCGACGCAGTCACGCAGCGCTGGTTGCAGCATGCGCGGGACGAGGCACCGCACACGCTGGCGAGCCACGCCCGCTTCCTCGATGCCGCGCTGGAGCAGGCGGCGGCCGCCGAGGCGGTGCACTGGGCGATCGCCGACGTCGGCTCGGACGCCTACCTGGGTCAGGTGTCGCTGTTCGGCGTACATCCCGCGCGCGAGGCGGAGCTGGCCTACTGGGCGCACCCCGCGGCGCGGGGACGCGGCACGACGCTCGAGGCGGCCCGCCTGCTGGTCCGCCACTGCTTCATCGAGGCCGAGGACGGCGGGCTCGGCCTGTGCCGGCTCACCGCCAACGCCGCCGCCGGCAACGAGGCCTCCCACCGGCTGCTCCAGCGGATCGGCTTCGTGCGCATCGGCACCGAGCGCAGCAGCACCCTCCTGCCCGACGGCACCTGGGTCGACTCGATCCACTACGACCTGCTGCGCGACGACCTCACCCGCTGACCATGGTCGCCGAGGCGTCGCAGATTGCGCTCCGAAACAAAGCGAGGCGTCGCAGATTGCGGCAAACTGCGACGCCTCGGCGGGTTTGTCACCGCAAACTGCGACGCCTCGGCGGGTTTGTCAGGACGGGTTGATCACGAAGTGCCGGTCGCCAGGTTGGTACGACGCTGCAGGACGACCGAGAGCAGCAGCACGACCAACCCGGCGACGGACAGACCGGCACCGACCCAGCTCGTCGCGGTGTAGCCGTACCCCGCCGCCACGACGACCCCGCCGAGCCACGCACCGAGCGCGTTCGCGAGGTTCAAGGATGCGTGGTTCATCGCCGCGCCGATGGTCTGCGCGTCGCCGGCCACCTGCATCAGCCGCATCTGCAGGCCGATCGTCAGCAGCGAGGTGATCACGGCGAACACGAAGGCGGTCAGCAGCCCGGGGATGAACCACTGCGACGTCATGGTGAACACCACCAGCAGCACGCCCATGCACGCCGAGCCGATCAGCGTGGTGCGCAGAACCGACCAGTCCGTGAGCCGACCGGCGAGCGGCGTACCCACGACCATGCCGGCACCGAACGCGAGCAGGTACAGCGGCACCCGGCCCTCGGAGAGCCCGGCGACGTCGGTGACGGTGGGCGCGATGTAGGTGTACATCGCGAACATGCCGCCGAAGCCGATCGCGCCGGCCAGCAGCGTCAGCAGGACCTGCGGGTTCTTGAAGGCGCGAAGCTCCCTGCGGCCGGTTGCCTCGCTGTTGGCTGCGACGTGCGGCACCAGCCAGAGCACGAGCGTGACCGTCAGCATGGCCAGGCCGGCCACCAGCCAGTACGCCGACCGCCAGCCGAAGCTCTGACCCAGCCAGGTGGCCGCGGGCACACCGACGACGTTGGAGATCGCGAGGCCCAGCAGCACGCGGCTCACGGCGCGTCCCCGGCGGTCGGGCGGCACCAGGTCGGCGGCCACGAGGGCGGCCACGCCGAAGTACGCACCGTGGGGCAGCCCGGCCAGGAAGCGGGCGAGCATCAGCGTCGGGTAGTCGACGGCCAGCGCGCTGGCGGCGTTGCCCACCAGGAAGACGAGCATCAACCCGACCAGCAGCTCGCGGCGGGGCAGCCGGGTCCCGAAGACCGCGATCAGCGGGGCGCCCACGACCACCCCGAGGGCGTACGCCGAGATCACGTGCCCTGCTGTGGGGATGGAGACGGCCACCCCCGACGCAAGCTCCGGCAGCAGGCCCATCGAGACGAACTCGGTGGTGCCGATGGCGAACCCGCCCATGGCCAGCGCGAGGAGCGCGAACCCGATCTGGACGGACGACCCGCGGCGGGCCGACTCGAGCCTGCGGGCACGCCCGGTCAGGACGGCCCCTTCGGCGTCGGTCATCTCTTCGCTCTGCAGGGTCACGATGATCCAACGCGGTGACGCCGCCCGGATTCCCGGACGGCGCCACCCATCGCTGTTACGTGTGTCTCAGCCCCTGCCGAGGGCTGTGCCGGATTC
>NZ_JAOPXP010000036.1 GCF_025965085.1 Marmoricola sp. | reverse complement strand
GAGACCGCCCGCCGTGCCGGTGCGCTCGGCTCACGGATGACGGGCGGCGGGTTCGGCGGTTCAGCCATCGCCCTGGTTCCCGTCGAGCGGGTCTCCGCGGTGCAGGAGGCGGTCGCCGCCGCCTTCGGCGACCACGGCTGGCGAGAGCCGGACTTCTTCGTCGCCGCCCCTGGGCCGGGGGCGCGCCTCGGGTAGGTCTCGCGAGGCCACGGCCGCCCGGCTCAGGGGCCCACCAGGTCGTCGCTGGAGCGCGAAGAGGTCGCAGGCGGCGGGCGCTGGCCGATGGAGCGCAGCTCCAGAAGGGCCAGCCGGTCGATAACTCGCGGCTCGCCTCGCCGCCAGGCCCCGGCCGGGTCGGGGTCGATGCGCGCGAGCACGTGGAGCGGCTGGTGGGCCATTGCGCGCAGGGCGAAGAGGTCGAGGTCGGCTCCGGCGTCCAGGAACCTCTGACCCGCCGTGGCCCGGCGTACGAAGGCGAGGCGCTGCGGCACGTAGAACCACGCCAGCGCCAGGATCGGGATCAGTGCGACCGCCAGGCCGAGCCAGTGCGCGAGGCTCTCGACGGCCGCGACCTGCTGCTGCCCTGCCTCTGAGAGTCGGGTGGCTGCCTTGCCGGCGCCGTCGAAGGGAGCGCGGGCTGAGTCCCCCACCAGGGGCACGCCGGCCACGGTCCGCCCCGCGTCCCGCAGTCGGCCGGCGAGGTCGCTGGCGGAGGAGTCGATCGTGCGACCGGGGGTCGCGAGCTCAAGCGTCGCCTCGTGCACCTTGTGCGCGAACTGGATACACAGCCACCCCCAGAGCACGACGGCGAGGTCCCCGAGGACCTGCTTGGTGCGGCGGACGGAGGTGTCGGCGTACAGCTTCACGGGGGCCCTCATGGGGGCACAGTGCCCGGATCGCGAAGGTCGGAACCGTGGGCCGTCCAGGTGGCGGTGCCGCCTGGGGGCCATGGCCGTATGCGTCGAGTACCACCTCGGCGCAGCCCTGGCCGGGCTGAGGTTCGGACCCACGCCCACAGGGACCCGGGCGTCCCTCGACGGGGTCGAGCGCTCGTCACGCCGTGGTCGTGCCCCGAGCAGCTGGCCGATCCCGAGCGGCTCGGGCTCGGCTGACCTGCACTCCCCTACTTGAGCTCGGCCGAGCTCAGCCCCAGCACGCGGCGAGCCACGATCAGCTGCTGGATCTGCTGGGTGCCCTCGAAGATGTCCAGGATCTTGGAGTCGCGTCCCCACTTCTCCAGGAGCTCCACCTCGGAGTACCCGAAGGTTCCCGCGAGCTCCACGCAGCGCAGCGTGACGTCGGAGCCCATCCGGCCCGCCTTGGCCTTGGCCATGGATGCCTGCATCGAGTTGGGCTTGCGGTTGTCGGCCATCCACGCCGACTGCAGGGTGAGCAGGTACGCCGCCTCCCAGTCCGCCTCGAGCTGGAGGAACGTCGCCGCCGCGGCCGACTGGCTGAAGGCCGGCTTGTCGTAGTCGATCACCACGCCCGCCTCGGTCAGGATCTCGCGTGTCAGGTCGAGCGAGGCCCGGGCGCAGCCGACGGCCATCGCGGCCACGAGCGGACGGGTGTTGTCGAAGGTCGCCATGGCGCCGGCGAAGCCCTGCTTGGTGTCGATCTCCGGCGAACCGAGGAGGTCCTCGGCCGGCACGCGGCAGTCGGTGAACATGATGACGGCGGTGTCGGAGGCGCGGATGCCGAGCTTGTGCTCGAGCCGCTCCACGCGCATGCCGGGGTTGTCCTTCTTGACGACGAAGGACTTGATCGCCGAGCGGCCCAGGCTCTTGTCGAGGGTTGCCCACACGACCACGCTGTCGGCGCGGTCGCCCGAGGTGACGTAGATCTTCTCCCCGTTGAGGACGTACTCGTCACCGTCCTTGCGGGCGGTGGTCTGGATGTTGGCGGAGTCCGAGCCAGTGCCGGGCTCGGTGATGGCCATCGCGGCCCAGGTTCCGGCGAACCGCTCCTGCTGCTCGTCGTTGGCGACCGAGGCGATGGCGGAGTTGCCGAGGCCCTGGCGCGGCATAGAGAGCAGCAGGCCGACGTCACCCCAGCACATCTCCATGATGGAGAGGACCGAGGCGAGGTTGGCGCCGTTCTTGTTGCCCTTCTTCTCCTCGGGCTTCTCGTCGCGGCGTACGCCGGCCGCACCTGCGCCACCGGTGGCACCCGACTCGCTGATGCCGTCGATCATGGCGGCCAGCATGTCGAGCTCCTTGGGGTAGGAGTGCTCGGCTTCGTCGTACTTGCGCGAGATGGGCCGCAGCATGTTCATCGCGACCTGGTGGGCCTGGTCGACCAGGGGCCGGATCTTCTTGGGGGTCTCGAGGTTGATCATGATGTCCTCCTGGGAAGGTGGTTGAGGAGCCGGGGAACGAGGCGTCTCGACAACCACCTAGACCAGGACCGCTCCTTCCATGACTCCGATGGCCCGGAGGTCGCGGTACCACCGCTCGACCGGGTGCTCCTTGACGAAGCCGTGCCCGCCGAGGAGCTGGACGCCGTCCAGGCCGATCTGCATGCCGCGCTCGGCGCACAGCCGCCGGGCCAGCGCGATCTCGCGCTCCGCCGGGAGGCCCTGGGCGACCCGGCTGGCCGCCTTGTAGGTGACCAGGCGCATGCCCTGCAGCTCGATCGCGATGTTGGCGACCATGAAGGCGACCGACTGACGGTGGGCGATCGGCTCACCGAACGCGTGGCGCTCCTTGACGTAGGGGGTCACGTAGTCCAGGACGGCCTGTCCGGTGCCGACCGCCAGGGCGCACCAGGCGAGGCGGGAGAAGCGCACGCACTCGAGGTAGTCGGAGGCGTCGCCCAGCAGCGCGATCCTCTCGACCGCGACGTCCTTGAGGACCAGACGCGACAGGCTCGCTGCCCGCAGGCCCATCGAGGGGTCCGACTCGATGGTGATGCCGTCGGCGGAGGACTCCACGATGAACAGCCGCGGCTTGCCGTCCAGCTCGGCGCCGACGACGAAGAGCTCGGCGTCGGCGCCTCGCACGACGCCGGACTTCACTCCGTTGAGGACGTACCCGTTGCCCTGCGCGAGGGCCACCGTGGCGGGGGTGGTCGGGTCGAAGAGGGCGGTGGGCTCGCTGAGGGCGAGGGCGGCAGCGGGTACCTCGTCGCCGGTGAAGGCGGGCAGGTAGGTGGACTGCTGCTCGTCGGTGCCCCACAACGACAGCGCGGTGGCAACGGCGCCCGGGGAGAGCGCCGCGACGGCCAGGCCCATGTCACCCGTGGCGAGCGCCTCGTGGACGAGCGTGCCCGCCATGGCGGAGCGCTCGGTGGCGATGCCGCCGAGCTCCTCGGGCACGCCGAGGATGGGCAGCCCGATCTCCAGAGAGGCCTTGAGCATCTCCTGGGGTGCGGCGCACGCCTCGTTGGCGTCACTGGCGGCGGGCCGCACCACCTCCTGGGCGAACTCCCCCACGACGTCGGCGAGCATCTGCTCGTCCTCGCTGGGGGTGAGGTCGAACAGACCGGTGTTCCTGGTGGCGGGGACCCGGTTGCCCTGGGTGGCCCTACCGGCCCGCGCGAACGTGCGCCCGACGTTGCCGGCGGTGCGGAACCCGGCGCTCGTCACCCGGTAGACGCTCCTCTCGCTCGCCTTGCGCAGACCCAGCGAGTCCAGGAGGTCGCTGGAGGCGATCCTGTTCAGGGCGGCGACAGCAAGCCCGATCGGGTCGCGCTTCTCGGCATCGGAGAGCCCGTGACGGCCTCCGGCCCTCAGCAGGCTCCAGGGCAGCTTCAGCGGCTCGTTGACGGAATTCGAAGACATGCCTGAAATGTAACTGCGAGTTACACTCCGCGCCACACCCTCGGTACGTGTCGCGGGTCACGCATAGGATTTGCGCCATGGCCGGCACCGAACCCGAGGAGCGCACTGCGCCCGTCTCTCCCGCGTCCGTGGAGCTCCCCCAGGGCGGGACCGTGCACGCGGTCGTCCGCTGGGGCACCGACGTGATGCATCGTCCGGCACGCCCGGTCACGGCGTACGACGAGGAGCTGCGCACGCTCGTCGCCGACATGTTCGCCACGATGTACGCCGCCGACGGGGTGGGGCTCGCCGCGTGCCAGATCGGGGTCGACCGCGCCGTGTTCGTCTACGACTGCCCGGACGAGTCTGGAACGCTGCACCGCGGCATCGTGTGCAACCCGGTGGTCGAGCTCCCGGAGGGACGTGCACGCCGGCTCGACGACAGCGACGAGGGCTGCCTGTCCTACCCCGGCGCGTTCGTGGAGTGTGCCCGTCCCGACTGGGCCCGGGTGCGGGGCCAGGGGCTCGACGGCGAGGACGTCGTCTACGAGGGCGACGGCCTGCTCGCTCGCTGTCTGCAGCACGAGACCGACCACACCCAGGGGACCGTCTTCGGGGACCGGCTCAACGACCGCGCACGCAAGAAGCTGCGCAAGCAGATGGAGGCGGCCGCGGAGGACTATCCCCGCGGCTGGCCGGTCGGCGCGGGATCGGCCCGACGCTCGGCCTCGGGCCCGGGGGGCACGGCCATCGACGTCGACCACGTCGACCTCTGACTCGGCGCGACGGGCGTGGGCGCCTGCTGCGAGGGAAGCAGGACCGTGACCGTGGTCCCGACCCCCACCTCACTGTCGATGGAGACGCCGCCGCCGTGCTGCTCCACGAGGTGGCGCACGCTGGCGAGGCCCAGACCGGTGCCGCCGTCGTTCTCGGCGAGCCGGCCGCGGACGAGCTCGCTGAAGATCGAGTCGAGGTCGCCGCGATCGATGCCGCGTCCCTGGTCGCTGACGACGAGACTGACCTGACCGGCTCGCGGCCGGCCGAAGCCGATCACGACAGGTGACCCGGGCGGGGAGTACTTCAGGGCGTTCACGAGCAGGTTGGTCACGATGCGGTGCACGGCGACGCTGTTGGCTCGGGCGGGGGCGACCACGTCGGTCGGGACGCGCACCCGGGAGGGCTCCAGCACCGGCGCCAGGTCCTGCACCGCGGTCCGCGCCACCTGGGCGAGGTCGATGTCGGCGAGCGGCAGCGGCGCCTTGGCGCTCCGCTGGCTGGCGAACTGGACCAGATTCTCAACCATCCCCATCAGTCGGTCGGCGTTGGCCTCCACCCGGTCGATGAGCTCTCCGCGGCGGCTCTCGTCGGCGTCGCGAATTGCGTCGACGAATCCCTTCAGTGCCGTGATCGGCGTCCGGAAGTCGTGGGTGAACGTGGAGTAGAACGCGTCCTGGGCGTCCTCGAGCGCCTTGAGGTCCGACCGGTCACGGGTGACCTTCGCGTAGCCGGTGATGTTCCCCTGGTCGTCGTGCATGGCGGTGATGACGACGTCGGCCCAGAAACGGCTCCCGTCCCGGCGTAACCGCCAGCCCGTGTGCTCGACCCTGCCCTTGTCGCGGGCCTCGCGCAGCAAGCTCATCGGCAGTCCTGCGCGCCGGTCCTCGTCGGTGTAGAACATCGCGAAGCTGCGACCGATGGCCTGGTCGGCGGTGTAGCCCTTCACGCGCTCGGCGCCGAGGTTCCAGGTCTGGATGGTCCCCTGGGGGTCCAGAGCCACGATGGCGTAGTCGACGACCTGGCCGACGAGGAGTCGCAGCCGCTCCTCGCTGGTGCGCAGCGCGACCTCGAGGTCGTGGTGCTCGGTG
>NZ_JAOPXP010000243.1 GCF_025965085.1 Marmoricola sp. | reverse complement strand
AACGACAGCGGTGGCAACCAGGGTGGCGGGAACGGTGGGGGAGCAGTGGTGAAGCCTTCGCCGGCCGACCTCGCCAAGATCCGCCCCGCGGAGAAGCACGACGACGACGACCACGACGACCAGCACGGCCAGCAGCACGGCGAGCACGAGGTCTCGCAGGACGCACCTGCCACGGAGGTCGTGCCCCTCGAGGCACCGGCAGACGCCCAGGTCGAGCAGGCCGTCATCGGCAAGCCGGCCGGCATCAGCCCGGAGCCACAGGACGTCCCGTCCGAGTCCGCCTCGGTCCCCGGGGCGCCCCGCGCGGAGGCGACGGTCCCCGAGGCCGTCCAGACGACCACTGGGACGTCCACGGAGGAGCCCCCGGCCCCGGCCGGGGCGCCGCGAGTCGTGCGGACCACCCGCCGGCGCACGGCCAGGCGCCCGGCAGGTCCGCCCACGGCACCGAACGACGCGGCCCAGGACACGGCCCAGGACACGGCCACCGGGAAGCAGTCGCTCCCGTCGGCCGAGGCGGCCGACATCCCGGTCGACTCCCCCTCCGACGGACACGCGCCCGAGAGCCGGGACGAAGGGCGCAGCGACGAGGCCACGCAGGTCACCGACCCGACGTCGACCCCTGAGCCGGTCGCCGAGCCCGACCCACGGGTCGACGACGAGGCGGGTGCCGGGGCCAGTGCGGACCCGACGTGGCCCACCGACGAGTCAGATGAGGACGACGAGGGGGACACGGAGGACAGCGCGGAGGATGGCGCCGAAGACGACGCCGTGGACGGGGACGACGAGGCGGGCATCGGGTTCTCGCTGGTGCACGTGCCGGTCAAGCGCAAGGGATCCCGCAAGCGATGAGCGTCGGCATCCCGGTTGCGGACGCGGTTGCGGGGCGGCCGCAGACCCGGTCACAGGGGTCGTTTTGACCCTGCGACCACCGTGCCCGTAAAGTTGACCCTCGGTGTGCTCACGCACACCCAACCATCTGCGCGGAACGCGCCCCCGTCGTACGACGCCGGTGGCGAGTGTGCTGACGCAGACCTGAACTTTCAGACGAAGCAGACCCGAGGAGAGTGAGTCCGCCGTGTACGCAGTTGTGCGCGCTGGCAGCAAGCAGCAGAAGGTTGCTGTGGGCGATGTCATCGAGATCGACAAGATCGAGACCGGTGTAGGTGAGTCGCTGACCCTTCCCGTCGTCATGGTCGTCGACGGCGACCAGGTCACCGCGACGGGTCTGGACAAGGCGGGCGTGACCGTCGAGGTCCTCGGCCGGACCAAGGGTCCCAAGATCGTCATCCAGAAGTACAAGAACAAGACCGGCTACAAGAAGCGCCAGGGTCACCGCCAGAAGTACACCCAGGTCAAGGTCACCGACATCAGCGTCTGACGCCCGGCTCAGCAATCACCTAGAAGGACACTTACATGGCTCACAAAAAGGGTGCAGCGTCGACCAAGAACGGTCGCGACTCCAACTCCCAGCGCCTCGGCGTGAAGCGTTACGGCGGCCAGCTGGTCAACGCCGGCGAGATCATCGTTCGCCAGCGTGGCACCCACTTCCACCCGGGCAGCGGCGTCGGCCGCGGCGGTGACGACACCCTGTTCGCCCTCATCGCGGGCAACGTGGAGTTCGGCACCAAGCGCGGGCGTCGAGTCGTCAACATCCAGCCTGCCGGCCAGACGTCGGGGGAATGACGCTCGTTTCGAGACGGCGCCGGCGCGCCTCCTCAACGCGAGCCCGCGGATTCTGATCCACCAGCGAGGGCGTTCCTGAGATCATCGGGGACGCCCTTCGCGTCTTCTCACCCATGACGGTCGTCGAGCCGCCAGCGCAAGCGATCGCCTCGACACCGCAACACTCCTGGAAGGAGCTGACGATGGCAGTGCCGACGTTCGTCGACCGCGTGACGCTGCACATCGTCGCCGGCCGCGGAGGCAACGGGGTCGCCTCGGTGCATCGCGAGAAGTTCAAGCCGCTCGGCGGACCCGACGGTGGCAACGGCGGCCCGGGTGGCTCGGTCATCCTCCGCGTCGACCCCGACGTGACCACGCTCATCGACTACCACCACAGCGCCCAGCGCACCGCCCAGCACGGCGGCCACGGCGCGGGTGGCCACCGCAACGGTTCGCACGGCGAGGACCTCGTCCTTCCCGTGCCCGACGGGACCGTCGTCACCGACGCGACGGGTGCCGTGCTGGCCGACCTGGTCGGCGCCGGCACCGAGATGGTGATCGCCCAAGGCGGTCGTGGTGGGCTGGGCAACGCTGCCCTGGCCTCGGCCAGGCGCAAGGCTCCGGGCTTCGCCCTGCTCGGCGAGCCGGGGGACGACCTCGTGGTCAACTTCGAGCTCAAGGTGGTGGCCGACATCGGCCTGGTGGGCTTCCCCAGCGCGGGCAAGTCCAGCCTGATCGCCGCGCTCTCGCGCGCCCGCCCCAAGATCGCGGACTACCCGTTCACCACGCTGGTGCCCAACCTGGGCGTGGTGAAGGCCGGTGACACCACGTTCACCGTCGCCGACGTCCCCGGTCTCATCGAAGGGGCGAGCGAGGGTCGCGGGCTCGGTCACGACTTCCTGCGCCACATCGAGCGCTGCGCCGCCATCGTGCACGTCGTCGACCTCGCCACGATGGAGCCCGGGCGCAACCCGCTGGGCGACCTCGAGGTGATCGAGCAGGAGCTGCAGCGGTACGGCGGCCTCGAGGACCGGCCGCGTCTCGTCGCCCTGAACAAGGTCGACGTGCCCGACGGGCGCGACATGGCCGACCTGGTGACCGAGGACATCGCCGTCAAGGGGTGGAAGGTGTTCCCGGTGAGCGCGTCCAGCCACGAGGGCCTGCGCGAGCTGATGTTCGCGATGGCGGGCATCGTCGCCGCCCGACGGGCCGAGGAGCCGGTCAAGGAGTCGACCCGCATCGTGATCCGACCCCAGTCGCTCAGCGGCGGCGCCGAGTTCACCGTCAAGGAGACCGGCGAGGGCTGGCGCGTGCGCGGCGAGAAGCCCGAGCGCTGGATCCGCCAGACCGACTTCGGCAACGAGGAGGCGGTGGGCTTCCTCGCCGACCGGCTCAACCGGATCGGGGTGGAGCAGAAGCTCGTCGAGCTCGGCGCCGTGGAGGGCGACCCCGTGCTCATCGGCGATCCCGCCAACGCCGTCGTCTTCGACTTCAAGCCCGGCGTCGACGCGGGGGCGCAGATGCTCGGCCGCCGCGGCGAGGACCAGCGCTTCAACGAGGACCGGCCGGCTGCCGGCCGGAGGCGGGCCATCGAGGAGCTCATGCCCGAGCGCGGCGAGACCGAGACCAGGGCCGACGTCGCCCGTCGCCTCGACCAGGCATCCACCGTCGACAGCGAGGACGAGGACGACGAATGACGCGCGACGTCCTGACCAGCGCCACGCGTGTCGTGGTCAAGGTCGGTTCCTCGTCGCTGACGACCGCTGCCGGGGGGATCGACCCGGAGCTCGTACGCCATCTGGTGGACAGTCTGATCGGTGTCCGCGCGCGCGGCGCCGACCTGGTGCTCGTGTCCTCCGGCGCCATCGCGGCGGGGCTCTCGCCCCTCGCGTTCAAGCGCCGGCCACGTGACCTGGCCCGGCAGCAGGCCGCCGCGTCGGTCGGGCAGGGGCTGCTCGTCCACCGCTACACCGAGGAGTTCGCCCGGCACGGCCAGGTGACCGGGCAGGTGCTCCTCACCCTCGACGACGTCACCCGGCGCAGTCACTACCGCAACGCGCAACGCACCTTCGAGAAGCTCCTGGAGCTCGGGGTGGTGCCGATCGTCAACGAGAACGACACGGTGGCGACCACCGAGATCAGGTTCGGGGACAACGACCGCCTGGCGGCCCTCGTCGCCCACCTCGTGCACGCCGACCTGCTGGTGCTGCTCTCAGACGTCGAGGGGCTCTACGACGCGCCGCCGGACCTGGACACGAGCACGCTGATCACCGACGTGGTCGACGGGAGCGACCTCGAGGGGATCCGCATCGGCAGGGCCGGGGCCTCCGGGGTGGGGACCGGTGGCATGCAGACCAAGCTCGAGGCCGCCCGGATCGCCACCGGTGCCGGTATCCCGGTCGTGCTGACCGACATGGCTCACGCCCGTGACGCGCTGGCGGGCGAGCCGACCGGCACGCTGTTCCACCCCACGGGGCGCCGGCGTCCCAGCAGGCTGCTCTGGCTCGCGCACGCCACGGAGGCGAAGGGCCGCATCGTGCTGGACGAAGGGGCGGTGCGAGCGGTCGCCGAGCGTCGCGCGTCGCTGCTGCCGGCCGGCATCACCGAGGTGGCCGGAGGCTTCGTCGCCGGCGACCCGGTGGACCTGGTCGACCAGCGCGGACGCGTAGTGGCCCGGGGCCTGACCAACTACGACGCGCAGGAGCTGCCCGGCCTGCTGGGTCGGTCCACCCGTGAGCTGGCCCGCGAGCTCGGTGCGGCGTACGAACGTGAGGTCGTGCACCGCGACGACCTCATCGTCCTGTGACCGGCCGGCCCCAGTAATTGTCGGGTTTCCCTTCGCAGGGACGTCCACTTCGTGGACACTTGACTCAGTCGGGCGACGCGTCCCGTGCGTCGAGGGGGAGCTGAGTGGACAACGCTGTACGGCACTGGCACGTGACGCTCACCCTCTGTGGCGAGGCTGCGGAACCCCTGATCGTCCGCGGGGCCATGCAGCGGCTCAACGACGAACGGCCGTTCCTCGACTCGGTCGTCTCGACCGGCAGCTCCGTGGAGATCCAGTTCTGGGACGAGGGCGAGAACATGCTCGACGTCGCGTCGCTGGCCATGCGCCTGTGGAACGAGCACCGCGAGTCCGCGAAGCTCCCCTACTGGGAGGTCGTCGGCCTGGAGATCGTCGAGAAGAACCTCCGCGACCACCGGGGTGCGCTCGGCCGACGCGCCTGAGGATCGCCGACACCGGCTGGATAGGCTGGGATCATGCCCCACTCCGCCTTCACCGCGGTGGCGGTGCGCGCCCGCGCGGCCTCCACGGAGCTCGCACTGGCCACGCGTGCCACCAAGGACGCGACGCTCGAGGCCATGGCCGACGCGCTGCTCGCCGATGTCGGCCCGATCCTGGCCGCCAACGTCGCTGACGTGGACGCCGCCGCGGCGTCCGGCACCCCCGACCACCTCATCGACCGGCTCCGCCTGGACGAGTCCCGGCTGGCTGCGATGGCCCAGGGACTCCGCGACGTGGCCGCGCTGCCCGACCCGGTCGGCGAGGTCCTGCGCGGCTCGACCCTCGCCAACGGTCTCCAGTTGCGCCAGGTGCGCGTGCCGTTCGGGGTCGTCGGGATCATCTACGAGGCGCGTCCCAACGTCACGGCCGACGCGGCGGGGATCTGCCTGAAGAGCGGGAACGCCGTACTCCTGCGTGGCTCCTCGAGCGCCCTGCAGTCCAACACCGCGATCGTCGCGACACTGCGGCGTGCGGCCGGTGGGTCGGGCTTGCCCGAGGACGTGGTCCAGCTCGTCCCGGGGGAGGGCCACGAGTCGGTCAAGGAGCTGATGCGCGCCCGCGGCCTCGTCGACGTGCTGATCCCCCGCGGCGGCGCCGGGCTCATCGCCTCGGTGGTCGAGGAGTCGACCGTGCCGGTCATCGAGACCGGCGTGGGCAACTGCCACGTCTACGTGGACTCCGCGGCCGATCTCGACATGGCCGAGCGGATCGTGCTGAACGCCAAGACCCATCGCACCTCGGTCTGCAACGCCGCCGAGTCGCTGCTCGTGCACGAGGACGTCGCAGCGGAGTTCGTGCCGCGCATCGTTCGGGCGCTGCAGGAGGCCCGGGTCCTGGTCCACGGAGACGCGTCCTTCGCTGCCTGCGACGGGGTGGTGCCAGCCACCGAGGAGGACTGGGGCACGGAGTACCTCGGGCTGGAGATCTCGGCGGCCGTCGTACCCTCCCTCGACGCTGCCATCGCGCACATCCGGCAGCACTCCTCCGCACACTCGGACGCGATCGTCACCGACTCCCAGTCCCACGCCCAGCGCTTCGTCGCCGCGGTGGACTCGGCGGCCGTACTGGTGAACGCGTCCACCCGCTTCACCGACGGCGGGGAGTTCGGCTTCGGCGCCGAGATCGGCATCTCCACCCAGAAGCTGCACGCTCGCGGGCCGATGGGCCTGCCGGAGATGACGTCGACGAAGTACGTCGTCACGGGGGCGGGCCACACCAGGTGAAGCTGTTCTGGCTGACCTTCGCGTTCGGCGCGGTCTCGGCGATCATCCCGATCTTCAACATGGAGGCCTACATCTCGGTGCTGTTCGCCAGCACCCAGCACCACTCAGCCCTGAGCCTGGCGTTCGTCGGCTCGCTGGGACAGAACATCGGCAAGCTGGTCTGGTACTACCTCTCGCTCGGCGCCCTCGACATCCCGTGGCTCAAGAGGCGGATGGACACCCCCAAGCGCCAGGCCAGCTTCGAGCGCTGGCGCAGCTACGTGCACGGCAGGCCCGTGATGAGCGGGTTGCTCACGTTCGTCTCCGCGGCCCTCGGGTTCCCGCCGTTCTTCGCGATGGCGATGGTCGCCGGCACGCTGCGGATGAACGTCGTGGTCTTCTTCGTCGCCGGGCTGGTCGGTCGCACACTCTTCTTCTGGGCGTGGCTGCTCGGCGTGGGCCTCATCTTCAGCTGACGCAGCCGCTACGGGGAGTACGCGCACCCCTGTCCGCCGCGCGACCACCGGGGGGCGTCGGCGCCCGCCGATACGGTTAGGCTGTGCGGCATGCTGAGTCTCATGCTGCTGCCGCTGGCCGCCGAAGAGAGTGCCGGTGCCGGGCCCTACCTCGTCGGCGGCGGTGCCCTGCTGCTCCTGCTGGCCTCGATGTTCGCTCTGCTGGCCTTCGGCAAGGGACGCGAGCACTCCTGAGCACGACACCTGCCGGCACCGCCGGAGACAACCCCCGAGACACCCCTGAAGCAGGTCGCGGGGACGTGGAGCAGCTCGCCACGGTGTCCTCCCTTCGTCGTGTCGGGGTGATGGGTGGCACGTTCGACCCGATCCACCACGGCCACCTCGTGGCGGCGAGCGAGGTCCAGTCGTGGTTCGACCTCGACGAGGTCGTCTTCGTGCCGACCGGTCAGCCCTGGCAGAAGTCCCACCGGTCGGTCTCGCCGGCGGAGCACCGGTACCTGATGACGGTGGTCGCGACCGCCTCCAACCCACGGTTCACCGTCTCCCGGGTCGACATCGACCGGCCGGGTCCGACGTACACCATCGACACGCTGCGCGACCTGTCCGAGAAGCTTCCCGACGCCGACCTCTATTTCATCACCGGCGCCGACGCACTGGCCGAGATCTTCACCTGGCGTGATGCGGAGGAGCTCTTCCGACTCGCCCGGTTCGTGGGCTGTACGCGCCCGGGCTACGAAACCACTCCCGGCACGCTGGACGGCATCCCCGAGGACCGCGTGACCATGCTCGAGATCCCCGCCCTGGCGATCTCGTCCACCGAGTGCCGCGAGCGCCGGGCGAAGGGCGAGCCCGTCTGGTACCTCGTCCCCGACGGCGTGGTGCAGTACATCGCCAAGCACGACCTCTACTCGACGAAGGTGTAGACCGCATGACCGCAACCGAGCACGCCATCGAGCTCGTCCACGCCGCAGCACGCGCCGCCTCGGACAAGCTGGCTGAGAACATCCTCGCCTTCGACGTGAGCGAGCAGCTCGTGATCACCGACGCGTTCCTGCTGGCCTCGGCCAGCAACGAGCGCCAGGTGAAGTCCATCGTGGACGAGGTCGAGGACAAGCTGCGCGAGATCGGCGCCAAGCCCGTACGCCGCGAGGGCGAGCGTGACGGCCGCTGGGTGCTGATCGACTACGCCGAGATCGTCGTACACGTGCAGCACACCGAGGAGCGCGAGTTCTACGCCCTGGAGCGGCTCTGGCGCGACTGCCCGGTGATCAAGCTGCCGGCAGACGTGACCTCCGGCCGTGGCCGCTGACCTGACTCCCGGCGCCGGGCTCCAGCAGCTGGCGGAGCGAACGGGCCGGGGCCGCCGGGTCGTCCTGGTCCGCCACGGCCAGACCGCCTGGAACGCCGAGGGACGCGCCCAGGGCCACACCGACATCGCCCTCGACGAGACAGGCCGTGCCCAGGCGGAGGCGATGGCTCCCGTGGTCGCCGCCTACGACCCCACCCTGCTCGTCTCCAGCGACCTGGCCCGCGCGCGGGAGACGGCCGCCTTCCTGGAGAAGGAGACGGGCTTGAGCGCCGCGGAGGACCCCCGCTGGCGGGAGTACGACCTCGGTGAGCGCACCGGCCTCACCCTGGCCGAGTTCGGCGCGCGTGTGGGCGTCGAGTTCGACGGCTGGTGGGACGTTCACGCCCATGTCGTCGTGCCCGGCGCCGAGACGCCGGAGGAGCTCGCCAGACGGGTGCTCCCGGCCTTCGGAGAGGTCCTCGAGGGACTGGGGGAGGGGGAGACGGCCGTCGTCGTCACGCACGGAGCCTCCCTGCGGGTGGCCATCGCCGGCATCCTCGGGTGGCCGGTGGAGGCAGCCGGGGGGCTCGAGGCCATGCGCAACTGCGCCTGGGCGGTGCTTGCCGAGACCGGACCGGGCAGGTTGCGGCTCTCGTCGTACAACCAGACCGGGCCGACCCTGCCCCCCGATTAGCGTCCGCGTCGGGGGTTGGCTAAGATTCCCGGCGTTGCCCAGATGCAGCACTCTGGGGCTGTGGCGCAGTTGGTAGCGCACTTGCATGGCATGCAAGGGGTCAGGGGTTCGAATCCCCTCAGCTCCACCAGTGCGATGTCCCGAGACACCGTTGACAGGTGTCTCGGGACATTGTTGCTTTCCGGCCCCGGGTTCGCGAGTTTGGCGCCGTCCTCGTCGGGGTCAAGGCCGGGGCCCGGTGGGTGGCCTGCGGCCAGCCTTGACCCCGTCTGCGGGCGGCGCGGTGTGCTGGGGGCGGGGGCCGGGTGGTCGGCCGAGGGGCTGGTAGTCGCGGTGGGGGTCGAGGGTGAGCTCGCGGAGGAGTTCGCCGGTCTCGGCGTCGATGACGCGGACGTAGCGGTCGGCGATGAGGGCTAGACGGTATGACGTGACCGGCTCGTCCTGAGCTGGTTGCGGCCGGGGCCTCACTCACAACATTCGTGGGTTACGGCTCGCCGAGCGCGACCCGATGACCGGCGAGGTGATCCGGTCCTCCAAGACCACCGCGGTGCGCTATGAGAAGTCCCGCCCCGGCGAGCTGGTCCACATGGACGTCAAGAAGCTCGGCAAGATCCCCGAGGGTGGCGGATGGCGTGGCCGGGGCCAGACCGCGGCCAACCACCAGTCGCGGACCCGACAAGACCCGGGTCGGCTACGACTACGTTCACTCACTCGTCGACGACTACACCCGGCTGGCCTACTCCGAGGTCCTGCCCGACGAGAAGGGCCCGACCTGCGCCGGGTTCCTGGCCCGGGCCGCGGCCTACTTCGCAAGCTTCGGGATCACCCACATCGAGCGCGTCATGACCGACAACGCCTGGGCCTACCAGTGGTCGCTGCGTGGGGTGTGCACCGAGCTCGGGGCCCGGCAGGTCTTCATCAAGCCCCACTGCCCCTGGCAAAACGGGAAGGCCGAGCGATTCAACCGCACCCTGCAGACCGAATGGGCCTATCGGCAGCTCTTCGCCAGCAACGCCGAGCGCGCAGCCGCCCTTGCGCCCTGGCTCGAGCACTACAACACTCAACGACGCCACAGCGCGCTCGGAGGACTACCACCCATCAGCCGCCTGCCACCAACCTGAGTGGCCGGGTACACCTAGGCGCCGTCGTGCTCGAAGTCGTCACTAGCCCTTTGGGCGTCGCGACGCGAACCGAAGCTTGGCGCGTCCCGTGCGATCCACGCAGGTTCTCCCGTGCCCGTGGCCATGGCCGTGCCCGTGACGGTGATCGGTGGCCTGCGACGCTTGTCGACACGTAGGTCGAAGATGTCGAAACGATTATATGTTCCCGTGATGTCGTGCGCGCGCTTGAGAATGATCTCGTCGTGCAGGTTGACTGTCGCGTGAACGATGCCCTCCGGAGTGTCGAGCGGCCCACTGATGATTTCGCCGCGCGGACCGACGACCATCGAAACGGTCGGAGTCGACCGCAGTTGGTTCTCGATGCGTTCGTCCCCCGCGGCGACCGCATCAATGGCGTTCTGATCAAGCACCGAGGCTGCGACAACCGTGAATACCTTGCCCTCAAAACTGTGAGCAGCACTTCGAAGGCGGATGCTCTCTGCGAGGTTGTACTCGGGCTCGTCCTCGCGTCGGTCGAACGGCCAAGCAGGGGGATAGGTCGCAATGTGCAACCGCTCGCCTTGCGCTAGCAAGGTATAGCGGGCCAGCGTGTTGGTGTTTTCGCCGCATATCAGTGCACCGAGGAACCATCCGTCGAGTTCGACAGGTCCTAGGTCATGAGCATCCCCGTGCGACCAAGTGAGTCGCTCGTGCCACGTCCCGACCAACTTGCGACGATGGTTTACGAGATTGCCGTTTCGATCGAAAATCAAGTTCGCGTTGAATAGCTGGCCAAGACTGTGCGTGGCACGCTCATTGACTCCTACCGAAAGCACCACGCCATGTTGGGCCGCGATGCGGCCGAGTTGCTCGACGTGGGGCCCGGGGACTGTGATCGCGGACTCGAACAGACGCAAGTGGAGGCTGTGCTGATCGACAGGCGGCAGCACCGAGCCCCAGAACGGGAAACCGGACACGAACGTCTCGCCGAAAACGACGAGTTCAGCTCCTTCGTCCGCCGCCTGAGCCACCAAAGACTCCAGCTTGTCCATGGTCGCTTCGCGATCTAGGAAGACCGGAGCTGCTTGAACAGCGGCTACCCGGACGACCGGCAGCTTGTTGCTGGTGCTCATCGGTGTTGCCTTCCATGTCATCATGTGTCGAACAAGTTCGACACAATGCGAGTTGTAAGTGGTTGAGTGTGAGGCTAAAGAGCGCATCCCATGGCGCGCAAGAGAGATTCTGTCGACTGTTCTCGACAACATTGAGGAGATTTGGCGATGTGGCAACGGTTGATCGAGGCTGGCCTCGACCCGAAGGACGCTCACTTTTACATGGCGGTCCTCAACCGGGGCCGAACGACGATCGCTTCGGCAGCGCGGGAGGCGCACGTCAGCCGAACAAACGGCTACGACATCGCAAATCGCCTGGTGGCGCGGGGCCTGATCAGCCGGGTAGAGACTGCGGCGGGCGATGATGGCGACAGGCGGAGCCAGAGCCACCTAGTCGCGAACGACCCGTCTCAACTTCTCGAGGAGTGGGGAGAGCGTCGCCGAGTCTTGGACGATCTGGTGCCCCAACTCCGTGCGCTGTTCTCCGCGAGTCGCTCACGGCCAATGGTTCGCTACCTCGAGGGGCCTGCAGGGATCCGAACTGCCCTGTTCGAGACCCTGGGGTGGACGTCGCCGATCAGGGGGATCTTGTCGATGCGAGACCTCATGGCGGCCCCAGGCCAGGCAGCGATGAGCGAGTACATCAACGAGCGCCGCAGCAGGAAACTCGTTCTCCACGTGGTTCGGACTCGGGGCCACGACTGGCCCCAAGGTTGGCCCACTAGCTCGCGGGACTGGCGAGTCGTGCGTCACGCGCCTTCGGAATACGAGTTCACGATGACCACCTTGATCGGGACTGAGCAAGTCGTCACCCTGTCGTCCGCTCGCGAGAGCTTCGCGATGGTCGTTGAAAGCCGTGAGTACGCCGAACTGCAACAAAATTTCTTCAGCGTGCTCTGGCAGGTCAGTGCTCCTGGCGAGGTTAACGAGTCCGGCCCGCCGTAGCGCTACCTGTGCTGCGGTGTGTGAGGCACATGTCACCTCTCGTTGCTAAATGATTCAAGGTCATATTGGCTGAGCCACTATGCCAATCGATACGATTTCAAACGATGTGAACGAAGACTCTTTCTCTGATGGCCCGCTCGCCGGACTGTTGGTCCTTGACCTATCGCGGGCCCTCGCGGGTCCGCATGCCGCGATGACTTTGGGCGATCTGGGTGCTCGTGTAATCAAGGTCGAGGCAGTGTCCGGCGACGACACGCGAGGGTGGGGCCCACCGTTCCGTTGGCCTACTCCGACCGGGAGTACCGGCGAACCGCAGGCCGGCGTCACACCGGAATCGACCTATTTTTTGGCAGCAAACAGGAACAAGGAGTCGATTGTCCTGGACCTCAAGGCTGAAGTAGACCGGGACGTACTACTAGAGCTTGTCGAGCGGGCCGATGTTCTCATAGAGAACTTCCGGACTGGTGTGCTCGAACGTCTTGGGCTCGGCTTGGGCTTCCTTCTCCAGCTCAATCCGAGGCTGGTCGCGCTATCGATCACAGGCTTCGGTCACGACGGCCCTGAAGGTGGCCGTGCGGGCTACGACCAGATCGCGCAGGGGGAGGGTGGCTTGATGTCTCTTACCGGCTCGTCCCCTTCAGATCTCCAGCGAGTCGGCACGCCGATCTCCGACCTTCTGGGTGGTCTGACAGGGACTATTGGGCTGCTTGCAGCGTTAACCGAGCGTGCGGTGACCGGGCGAGGGCAGATCGTGCGGACGTCACTCCTCGCCTCGACCGTTGGCATCCTGGCCCAACACGCCACGGCGTGGACCGTCGCGGGCCAAGTGGGTAATGCCCAAGGCAATCACCATGCGTCGATCGCTCCGTATGGAGTATTCGACTGCGCCGACGGTCAGGTCCAGATTGCCGTGGGTAGTGAACGGCTCTGGCATACCTTCTGTGCGGGTTTCGGCCTCCTAGCGGACGCTGAAGGAATGGCAACCAACCCCGAACGTGTACGCAATCTAGAGGCGACGAAGGCCCTGATCCAGAGAGAGTTCGCGCGCTGGACGAGCCAAGATCTCCTGAAGAAACTGGAGGAGCTCGGCGTCCCAGCCGGTTCGATCCGCCGTGTTGACGAGGTGTGCGAATGGGACCAAACCAAGAGTCAGCATCTGATGACCGAGGTCAAGCATGAGACGCTCGGGAACTTGAGGCTACCTGCGAGCCCTTTGCGGTTCTTCAACGCGGAGGAGCGAGAGCGCCCGCGCCGGGCATACCTCGCACCGCCCACGCTCGACCAGAATGGCGCTGCGATTCGCGAGTGGGTGCGTTCATGACTGCGAGGCAACTCATCAACGAGATCACCGATCTCGGTACCTGGATTGAGCTTCCGACCCTGAGCCCGCGACACGTGGATCCAGACTACGGGGCACAGCTCAAGCGGGCTGCCATTCGTGCAGGGGAGTCCGAGTCAGTCGTGACCGGGACGGGATCGGTCGATGGCGAACCATTCGTACTGGTGGTTAGCGAGTTCGGGTTCCTTGGCGGTTCGGTCGGCCAGGCAGCCGTGGATCTCGTCCTTCGTGCGATCGAGACAGCATTGGAGAGACACCTGCCCTTGCTCATGGCGCCGTGCTCGGGGGGCACCCGAATGCAGGAAGGTGCAGCCGCGTTCGCGAGGATGATTGAGATCGCCGGTGCGCTGGACCGGCACCGAGAAGCAGGTCTGCTATCTGTTTCCTACCTCCGCCACCCGACTACCGGCGGTGTTCTCGCCACGTGGGGCTCCTTGTCGAGCATCACTTTCGCCGAACCGGACGCGCTCCTTGGGTTCCTCGGGCCCAAGGTCTTTGCGGAGCTTCGCGGAGCGCCGTTCCCTGGCGGCATCCAGCACAGCAGCCATCTGGCTGCTCACGGGTTGGTTGACGCCATCGTCACCGTGGACCAACTGCGCTCCAGTTGCGGCGCACTCTCACGCTCACTTCGGCTCGCTCGGGGGGAAGACGTTGCGTCGCGACCCCCGACCTTTGCGGATGACTCGGAGGGACATCGAGCCCTAGCGCCGGATGTCAGCCAAGACGGTCTCCGTCCAGCAGGTGCCATCCTCGACGCGTTCGACGAAAGGGTCTTTTTGAGCGGCGATGAGAGCGGGAGTCTAAACACCGGTGCCCAACTTGTGTTGGCACGCTGGAACGACCTCGCTGTCGTCTGCTTCGCTCTCGGAACAAGTCTCGACGACCCCGACACCAGCGTCGGCGACCTGCGCGTAGCACGCCGCGGGATGAGGCTCGCCAAAGAGCTCCGCCTGCCATACCTGGCCCTCGTGGATACGCCCGGCGCGGAACTATCAGTTCATGCCGAGACCTCGGGCATGGCACGGGAGATAGCCCGTTGTTTGCGCGAAATGGCGGCGTTACCAGTTCCGACCATTTCGGTGCTCCTAGACCGTGGGTGTGGAGGCGCAGCTTTGGCGCTCCTCGGTGGGCGGATGAGGATCGCGATGCACGGCTCCTGGCTCTCGCCGCTGCCACTGGAAGGCGCCAGCGTCTTATTGTTTGGTACCCCAAACCGGGCCACGGAAGCGGGCCGTCGTCAGCGAGTCCATGCACCCGAGCTGTTAGAAGACGGTGTGGTCGACGTAGTGCTCGAATGCAGCCCCTTCGAGGACCTCAGCACCCCGGTGCTTGACGCAGTTCGTCGCACGGTGCGGCGCAGCCCTAGTTCGGATCCCAGTTCAGCAGCCTGACTGTGCGGACGCGCTCAAGGTGGGTGTGCATCGCCTCGCGCGCGCCGGCTGCGTCTTGAGCTCGAATCGCCCTGGCGATTCGTTCGTGGTCGCGCAGCGAGTCCTCTGCGCGGCCCGGCTGTCGTAGGGACTCCTTGCGGCTCTCGGCGATGCCATCGCGCATGGTTTCGTAGAACGAGGCCAACAGCTTGCTGTCTGCCGCAGCAACGACAGCTGCATGAAAGCGACGGTCGCCCTCAGTCGGCATTTGGCCCGAAGCTACTTCTTCGCGCATGCTCTCCAATGCGGTCTCGATTTCGGCCAAGTTCTCCAGCGTGCGGCGGGCAGCTGCCAGCTCAGCGATCTTGGTCTCCAAGGCATCCCGTGCGTCGAGCACGTCCGGCAGTCGGTCGCGACGTGCCAGAAGGTCGGGGATCGACTCAGCGTCCAGTGAGTCCCGAACGAGGTACACGCCGCCTCCCTGCCGGGTCTCAACCAATCCTTGTACTTCAAGAGCAACGACGGCCTGCGCCACGGAGGCCCGGCTGACCCCCAGGCGCTGTGCCAGGTCACGTTCTGTCGGGAGCTTCGATCCCGCACTGAGGCCGGCGCTGGCGGCATGTTCACGAAGGCGTGCAACTACCTGCTCGTAAAGACGCCCACGACTGACAGGCCGCAGATCTTCGTGCGTGGAATTGTCGGGCATGCGCCTAGTGTCCGCGACTACTGGTCATCCCGGAGTACTGACCGACCAGAGGACTTCGAAGAGATTGGACTGGGCCTGCGTGTACTCATAACTCTCGATGATGAGTGCGAAGCCCTCCTTGCGTGACGAGATCAGGACAACCGCGTCGGTCCCGATAATTGAAGTCATCGTGAAGGGGTACTCGGCTGGTGCGAACCTTGTTTCTCTGAGGTCCTCCTCGCTGCTTGGCCAACCTGCGTCCGAGTCGTGTTCCTCCGAACGGACGACCCGGAGTTTTAGACCTCGCTCGCGCCGGCCGGCGATGTAGTCGCGCATTGCACTGTCGCCAGGAACTGACAGCACGTCCCGCATGGACAGGATGCCGCGCAGCGGCGATGCCCATTCGAGGGTCTCGAACAATGCGGTTCGAATGCCGGCGGCACCCTCGAGGTATCGGACCCGGGGCTTAGCGCCAGTCTTGACAAGCACCGCCCGAAGCTGCGGCACGAGTCCCTCCAGCAGATCCTTGCGTTCCTGCAACTCGTCCAATAGGTGGCCCGGGTCGCACGCGGCGAGGACAGTCTTGCCCCGTGCTTGGGCACTTGTGGATCCGCCAGTCTCCGTGATGCTCAACAATCCCCTCCTCGCAAGTCGTCTCGCGACATCGTAGGCGTTCGTCCTACTAATGCCGGCTTGGGCGGCCACGTCAGAAACTGTCGGCCGCGCCATCTCGAGGACCGCTATGTAGAACTTCGCTTCCTTCGGGTCCAGCCCCGCACGCACCAGTTCTTCCCACATTCTGTTCTCCACATTGAGTTCCGTATTGCACTTGTGTCGACAGTTTTCGACACAAGTCTATACCCTGGAAGTCGTTGACACGAGCGTATGAGGTGGGTAACTTCGCGGTTCGAAGCGAGTTCTCGGATCAGTTGTCAACCAAGTTCGACACTTTTGACTGGCCGTCCGACGCGGGTCGGCTCGTGCCGCAAATCGACTTTCATCTCCCAGGAGTTCGCATGACAAGTCTTGACCCGGCCGGCCCGAGCCGCCGTTCTTTCCTGAAGACCGCGGCACTCGCCGGCGTCGTCGCCGCTGCGCCTCTACCCTTGCTCAGCGCTTGCGGGGCGTCCGGCGGAGGCTCTGGGTCCGGCCCGATCCGAATTGGCGTCCTCACGCCGCTCAGTGGCCCTTGGACTATCTTTGGCAAGGCGCACCTCGCGGGCTTCCAGTTGGCGACCGACCAGATCAATGCCAAGGGCGGAACACTGGGACGGAAGTGGGAGTTGGTCGTCGCTGACAGCAAGACCGACAGCACAGTTGTAACCCAGCAGGCCAATCGGCTGGCAAAGCAGGAGAATGTCGACTTCTTCGCGGGCACGTTTACCAGCGCCGAGCGGAACGCGGCGGCACCCGTTGTCACGGCCGCCGACAAGTTGCTTCTCTACCCGACCTTCTACGAGGGCCAGAACCAGGATTTCTACCCGGGAGTCTGTAACCCGAACATCTTCATGTTCGGTTCCGAGCCGTCGGGCCAGGTGTACCCGTTCCTCGAATACATGCTGAACAAGCACGGCAAGAGGTTCTTCTTGGCAGGCTCGGACTACGTGTGGCCGCGAGAGACGAACCGCCTGGTGAAGGCGAAACTCGCCGAACTCGGTGGCGAGGTGGTCGGCGAGGCTTACGCGCCCATCGGTACGGCACAGTTCGGTGGCCTTATCGAGAAGATCCGCAATGCCGACACTGACGTTCTGTTCCTGTCCGTCGTCGGGAGCGACTCCGTCGCTATGCGCCAGCAGTTGCTGTCCTCCGGTCTGAAGGACAGCCTCACGGTCTGGAGCGTGGGGAACGAGGAGTCATCCACGAGCGGCATCGGTCCGGCGGCGTCGGCGGGAGACTACGCGAGCTTCGACTACTTCTGGGCGCTTGATAACCCTAAGAACGTCGAGTTCAAACGAGCAATGACGAAGAAGTTCCCGGGCACGATCATGAACAATGTCGGCGTCGACATGTACAACGCTGCCCACATGGCGGCACTGGCCATCGAAAAGGCTGGGTCTGTCGAGACGGCCAAGATGCGCGCCGGCCTGGAGGATCTGGTTTTCGAAGATGCCCCCCAAGGCAAGGTGACAATGCGCGCCGAGGACCACCAGGCCGCCCTCCCGTCCTTCCTTGCAAAGGTCCGTGAAGGCTGGACGGGAGTTGATGACATGTTTGAGATCGTCCAGTCCGTCGACCAAGTGGTCCCTTCGGACAGCACGTGCGCCAAGCTGCCCCTGCGCAGGCCCTGAGGGTCCGCTACACATGGATTCCTTCTCCCAGGTCATCCTCGACGGAGCGACCGGCACCCTGATCCTGGCTCTAGTTGCCTTGGGCCTTGCAGTGATCTTCGGCCTCGGGGGTGTGCTGAACCTCGGACACGGCGCAATGCTCACCCTCGGCGCGTATGTGACATGGGCGTGTCAGATGCACGGCGTTCCGTTCATTGCCTGCGTGCCCATCGCCGCCGTAGTTGTCGGGGTCATAGGGTTGCTATTCGAACTGGCGGTCGTCCGTCACTTCTATGACAGACCGTTCGAGACTCTCCTCATCACCTACGCGTTCTACTTGATCGCCACGCAGGTGATCCAGATCGTGTGGGGGAGAGCCGTCCACAATATTCCTAATCCGTTGCCAGGTAACGTCACCATCGCTGGCGCGAGCACCCGCGTCTACACGATCGTCGTTTGCGGAGTTTGCATCGCTTTGCTTTCCCTTACCTGGCTGGTCATGTACCGGACCAGTGTGGGCACGCGACTGCGGGCGATGCTTCAGAACCGCGAGATGGCGTCGCTTCTGGGCATCGATGCCAGCCGCACCTATAGCGCCATCTTCGCGACTGGTGCGGCGCTAGCCGGTCTTGCGGGCGCACTGATCTCGCCCCTATTCAGTGCGTCTCCGGACATGGGATCCCTCTGGCTGGTGCGAAGCTTCTTCGTCGTCATTGCGGGCGGCCTGGGTGCCCTCGTCGGCGGGACCTTGCTTGGAAGCGCCGTGATCTCCGGGGGGACGGACGTCTTCTCGCTCTTCACCAGCCAAGTGTTCGCACAGACAGTTGTTTTCGCGCTCGCGATTCTCATCTTGAGAGTCCGACCCGAGGGGTTGCTCAGAAAGGTTCCTGCACGATGAGCTTCAAGGTCGAAGTCTCGCACGAGACGGCGAGTCGGAAGGTGGTGCGGGCGAGACGGCCCCGGCGGGGGAACACCGAAGACCTTTTGGCGACGGTCCTCTTCGCGGTCCTCTTCGCAGTTCCGTCGGTTGGTGACAGCTACCAAGTCTTCATCCTGCCTCAGTACATGCTCTTTGGAGTTCTTGCCATGAGTTTGTGCTTGGTGTGGGGACTCGGCGGAATCCTAAGCTTTGGCCAAGGTGCCTTCTTCCTCATTGGCGCTTACGCACTAGGCATTCTGTCGACACGCGTATCTGGCTCTCTTGGGGTGTGGTTGGGTATTGCTGTCGGGATCGCTCTGTCCGCCGCGGTTGCTGGGGCGCTTGCCTACTTCCTATTCCGGGCCCGAGTCCGGGGCTCATACTTCGTCCTGGTCACACTTGCGATCTCCACGATCGGCGGCGTCATCGCTACGTCGGCTTCCGATCTCACCGGTGGATTCAACGGGATGTTCATCAGCCGCGTTCAGTTGACCGTTTCCGGATGGGGAGTAGACCTCGCGAGCGACAGCACCAGCTACTACTTCGTCCTGGCACTCACGATCGGGGTCTACGTGATGCTGCGCTGGTTGAGTCGCTCCGCCTTCGGACGTGTCCTGGTCGGGATCAGGGAAAACGAAGAGCGAGCTGAAGCGCTCGGTTACGACGTAGCGCTTCGCAAGACGTTGGCGTTCTCATTGTCCGCTGCGATCGCGGCGATGGCCGGCGCCATCTATGGGACCGAAGCGGGATTCGTGAGTCCCAGTCTGGCAGACGTCGTCTTTTCGACGAGCATCGTCTTGTGGGTAGCGATCGGTGGGCGGGACTTCTTCCTCGGTGGCTTGGTCGGAGCGCTCGCGATCTCACTGGTTTCAGAAAAACTCAACTCCGCAATCCCGGAGTACTGGCAACTGCTACTTGGCGTCCTGTTCCTCGCGGTCGTCATCGGCTTTCGACGCGGAATCGTCGGCAGCGCAATTCTGGCAATCGACCGTGTGGGAGATCGACGATGAGCGGGCCGCTACTCGACGTAAGGGCGTTGTCGAAGCACTTCGGCGGCGTTCAAGCTGCGACCGACGTGCACCTGTCCGTCGACGCAGGGTCTATCACCTCCGTGATCGGCCCTAACGGTGCGGGCAAGTCAACGCTGATGGCGATGCTCTCCGGGCACTCCATTCCGGACAGCGGGAACGTCTTCTACGAGGGACGCGACGTCACCAAGTGGCCCGCCCACCGACGAGCTTCAGCTGGGGTAGTGAGGAAGTTTCAGCGACCTGCCTATTTCCCCGGGCTATCGGTAGTGGAGAACCTTGAGATCGGTGTTGTCGCCGCAGGCATCCGGGGAGGCCGGGCGATGCGTGCCCGCGCCAGAGAAGTCGCCGACATCGTTCAGCTCGATGACGCGCGATATGTGACGGCCGGCAGCCTCCCGCACGGCCGCACGCAATGGCTCGAGATTGGACTCTTGCTCGCTTGTCGAGCCAGGGTGATGCTCCTCGACGAGCCCACCGCAGGTATGACACGTCAAGAGACTGCCGACACCGCGACGCTGATCCACCAACTGGTGCACGACCTCGAAATGGCAGTCGTCGTTGTGGAGCACGACATCGACTTCGTGAGGTCGCTCGACTCGCAGGTCACGGTTCTCCACCTTGGTCAAGTGATCGCCACCGGCTCCATGAGTGACGTCGAGCAGGACGCTCAGACCCGACTCGTGTACTTGGGAGAATGACTTGAAGAAGATCATTTGCGTCGAGAATGTTGATGCCGGCTACGGACGCGGGACTGTTCTTGACGGCATTGACATCGCGATGGACGAGGGCGAGGTCCTCGGGGTTGTCGGCAGGAACGGCATGGGTAAGACGACCCTCACCCGAGTCATTGCCGGCCTACTGCCTATCCGAAGCGGGCAGGTGACTTTCGACGGGCACGTTATCTCAAACCTACCTCCGCATAGGCGTTCACGCCGCGGAATTGCGGTCGTGCCCCAAGGTCGCGGCGTCTTCCCCGAACTGACTGTTAGACAGAACATTCAACTGGGGCAGATGGCTGCTACGGGCACCCCGCGGCCGGTTGACGAGATCTTCGACTACTTCCCGCGATTGGGCGAAAGAATGGATCAACGGGCCGGCACGATGAGCGGTGGCGAGCAGCAGATGCTGGCGATTGCCAGAGCGCTGATGGGCCAGCCGCGTCTCCTGGTTCTCGACGAGCCATCCGACGGCATCAGTCCGCTTCTTGTCCAGCAGATTTCACGAAACATCGTCGACATCAATCGGAACGAAGGCCTTTCGATACTCATCGTCGAGCAGAACGTACCGATGATGCGTGAGGTTACGACACGGTGTGTGGTCGTCGAAGGCGGTGCCGTAGTGGCCGACGGCGCATTCGATCGGTTGGAGATTGACGGAGTGATCGACAAGTACATCGGAGTTTGACACCGGCCTGCAGCGGAGCCGGGCAGGGTCAGACTGGCAGGGTCAAGAGTCGAATCTGCCCGTTTGCACATGTAGGACTTCATCGAGGCAGAAAACAGAGCAGGAGTGAGAACTGTGGCAGAACTGATCTTTTCGGTCGACCAGGCGCTGGCGCAAAAGGACCAGCGCCTGCCTGGACACAATCGATGGCATCCGGACATCCCGGCGGCAGCGGCAGTCAAGCCCTACAGCGAAGTCCGCATTGAATGCCTCGACTTCTCAGATGGGCAAGTCAGAAACGACAACTCCACCGACGACATTCGCGCCATCGACGTGACACGTGCTCACGCACTAAGTGGTCCGTTCGCGGTCGAGGGCGCCAAGCCCGGTGATCTTCTTGTGCTCGACATCCTCGACGTCGGCGCAGTCCCCGGTCCGCCTGGCCCATCTGCCGGCCAGGGGTGGGGTTACACAGCTGCGTTCCCGCGAACCAACGGGGGGAGTTTCTTGGTTGATCAGTTCCCGGACGCGTGTAAAGCAATATGGGATATCAACGGTCGCACCGCTACATCCCGGCATATTCCAGGAGTGTCGTTTTTTGGTGTGCCTCACCCAGGGATCGTTGGTACGGCACCTTCGCACAACATGCTGAGGGCGTGGAACCAACGTGAAGCCCAGCTTGTAGCCACTGATCCATCACGTGTTCCACCTCTCGCGGTGCTCCCGTCGCCGGACAATGCTGTCGGCGGGTCATGCGACCCGGAAACCCTGCGCGCCATCGGTGAGGAAGGTGCTCGGACACCGCCGCCACGGGAGAACGGCGGAAACGTCGATATCAAGAACTACACTCGCGGAGCTCGGCTGTTCTATCCCGTGTTCGTCGACGACGCAATGTTCTCGGTCGGCGACCTCCATTTCAGCCAAGGCGATGGCGAGATCGCCTTCTGTGGTGGCATCGAAATGGGCGGATACATCGACCTTCGAGTCGATGTGATCAAGGGGGGAATGGACACCTACGGGATCGCCAATGGGCCCGCCTTCATGCCGGGGGCACTCGAGCCGGCCTACTCCCGATTCATGAGCTTCGTTGGAGTTTCCTATGACGCCATCAATGGCAAGCACTCGTATATGGATGCCACGCTCGCTTTTCAGAACGCTTGCCTGAACGCGATTGAGTACCTAGGCAAGTTTGGTTACACTGCTGAACAGGTTTACCTGCTGCTTGCCGCCGCTCCAGTCGAGGCCCGGATCAGTGCCATCGTGGATATCCCTAACGCCTGTTGCACCCTCTACGTACCCACAGATATCTTCGATTTCGACATCATGCCGTCCCACGGGGGACCGGTGCGAACGGACCGGGGTCAGGTTGCTCTTTGATCGCCAACTACGTCAGCATCCTGGGGTCGACGTAGTCCGGTATCCGCGCCTCACTACGGTCATGCGCGAATCCAGGCGTGCACTCCGCGACCGCAGTCGTGGCGACGCTCATTGGCTCGTACCTTACGAGGAAATCTTCATGCCGCCGCGCTGTGGCCCGGTAACCATCAGGACGAATCGCTAGGTACTGCTGCTGGTGGTCTCCTCGGTGTATCCGACCAGACCTCCGATGCGAGAGATCGCTGAGTCGCGAACGTTCGACCCACCTTTTCTCGCACGCGAGGCGCTGTGCTGTTGGGGCAGGTGTCAGACCTGCCCCAGGTCGACGGCGGAGACGCCAATCGATGGGTTCGTGCCATCCGTGTGCCTGATCGATGCAAATAGGGGCGTCGCCGTGAAGTCGGGCCGTTTGAAGCGCCGAGCGACGATCGGGCTGTGCATCCGGATCGCGGCTACTAGAGACTTCTCTGCAGGCTCGGTGTCTGGCCAGACTCGGTCCACATGCCCGGCGGAGGGCTCTCTTCGCGGCTGCCCACCCGCTGTCCGGGGTGTGCCTCTCTACCGGTCTCCAATCCATCGGACACCGTGACTGGCTTCACGCCCAAGTCTCCACCGACAAGGGGCCAGTGCACGTCGAGATCCGATTGAAGGACGAGACCGACGCGCAGCTGGATCGGGAGCCGGATGTCGTCTACGTCGCTGAGTACATGGAGCCCCCTCGACGGGAGCTCACCGCTTCCGAACAGGCCGCTGCTGACTTCTTGAGCCGGGTTTTCGAGGACCTGTACGAAGCCTTGAGGCCTGTCGTCGCCCATTGGTTCAGGACTCGTGTCGTTCCTGCGGTGAAGGCCAAGCGCGACGAGTTCCGGTAGAAGCGCCAAGACCGCAAGGCCACGAAGGCGTTGCGAGCCAACGCGTCCGAACCCGCCGAGCAGGACGAGGCGACGTCGCAACAATTGGCCACTGTCCCCGCCGAGCTGGCGATCATCGTGACCAGCGAGCAGTTTCAGGAGCTCTTCAAGACGTGGCTTGGTCGCGAGGACGCCTAGCAGGCACTCTGGGAGGCCATTGCGAACGCGCACATCGAAGATGGCGACGCGACGACACTCGCACGGCAACGCAGCCTCGCTGAACTCTCGCCTCAGGAACGGACTGAGCGCGTCGGGGAGGTCCTCTCCAGCAACCCCGCGATCCTCGAGGGCCTGGGTCGTCTCCTCACGGAGGGTGGTCCCCTCGAAGTCGCTGAGTCGGTCCCTCAGCGCGCTGAGGCGT
>NZ_JAOPXP010000126.1 GCF_025965085.1 Marmoricola sp. | reverse complement strand
TGCTGGACGCGATGTCACTCGGCCTCGAGGGCCGCCACGACTCCTTCAGCGACGTCTTCAGCGACGCCCTCCGCGGGATCCCGTGCTCGGTCCACGGGATCACCCCGGAGCACCAGGCCGTCCCGGTGCACGACTGGATCCGCCCCGCGAGCCGGGCCGACCGGATGCTGCTGGACCACTGCCGCGGCGCGACCCTCGACATCGGCTGCGGTCCGGGCCGGATGAGCGCTCACCTGGCCCTTCGCGGGCACTACGTGCTGGGCGTCGACATCGTGCAGGAGGCGGTCGAGCAGTCCCGCCGGCGTGGCGTCCCCGCGCTGCGGCGCAACATCTTCGACCCCCTGCCGGGGGAGGGTCGCTGGGACACCGTGCTGCTGGCCGACGGCAACATCGGCATCGGTGGCGCGCCGTCCGGGCTGCTGCGCCGTGCGGTCGAGCTCCTCGACGCCTCCGGGAGGGTGGTGTGTGACCTCGCCGGTCCCGGTGTCGGGTTGCGGGTCCACGCGGCCCGGCTGGTCACCCACCGTCGCCGTACGGCGACGTTCCCCTGGGCCGAGGTCGGTGCCGACGCGATCGAGCCGCTGGCCGCCGGTGCAGGTCTCGAGGTGGAACGCGTCGCTGAGCGACATGGTCGATGGTTCGCGGTGCTGACCCGATGAAGCGCCCGCCGATCCCCACCGAGGCAGCCTTCACCTCGCCGCTGAGGGACCCGCGACTGACCGCGCGCATCGGCACCTGGCTGGGGATCGCCTTCGGGCTCTGCTTCGCCACCGGGCTGGTCAGCCACTGGTACTACCTCTCCGACGCCCCGTTCTTCCCGCCGGTGCGCCCGATCTGGGGCTACCGCGTGACCCAGGGCGTGCACGTCCTCTCGGGCATCGCGGCGATCCCCCTGCTTCTGGTCAAGCTGTGGAGCGTCTACCCCAAGCTGTTCGGCGAGGTGCCCGTCGGCCGGCTGCGGCCGCTGCTGGTCAACCTGGCGGAGAAGGCGTCCATCGCGGTGCTCGTCGCGGCCTCGATCTTCCAGCTCGCCACCGGCCTGGCCAACCAGTCGCAGTGGTACCCGTGGTCGTTCTCCTTCCGCTCGACGCACTACGCCGTCGCCTGGATCGCGATCGGCGCCCTGGTGGTGCACATCGCCGTGAAGCTCCCGATCATCCGTGAGGCGTACGCCGCTCCGCTGCCCGAGCCCGAGGACAACCCCCTGCTGGCGCCGGTGTCCGGGAACGCGTCGACCCGGTCGGATCACGGACCCAGCCGTCGCACCCTCCTGCGGACCGCGCTCCTCGCCTCGGGGGTGGCTGTCGTGGCGGCAGCCGGCAACACCGTGCCGTTCCTGCGCAAGGTGTCGGTGTTCGCCGCACGCACCGGTGAGGGGCCGCAGGGCGTGCCGGTCAACCGGTCGGCCCAGGCCGCGGGCGTCCTTGCCTCGGTGGTCGGCCCGGAGTTCCGGCTCACGCTCGCCCACGGCGACCGCGAGGTCACCCTGAGCCGCGACCAGCTCGCCTCCATGACACAGCGCACCCACGAGCTGCCCATCGCCTGCGTGGAGGGGTGGAGCGCGTCGGGGAGCTGGACCGGCGTCCGCTTCTCCGAGCTGCTCGACCTCGTCGACGCCCCAGCGGACGCGGACCTCCGGATCCGCTCGTTGCAGCAGAGGGGCGCGTTCGGCGTCACCCGGATCCCGGCCTCGTTCGCTCGTGACCCGCTCACCCTGCTGGCGCTGAGGTTGAACGGCGAGGACCTGACGATCGACCACGGCTCTCCCTGCCGGCTGATCGCGCCCAACCGCCCAGGGGTCTTCCAGACCAAGTGGGTCAGCCGGATCGAGGTGGTTGCGTGAGGACCCGGCTGCTGATCGGGGCGGTGGGCGTCGCGATGGGTGCCTTCGGTGCCCTGCGCCTGCTGCAGCTCGACCTCCCCGACGTCATCGACGCGCTGCTGTGGCTCGCGGGTGGCGTCCTCCTCCACGACGCGGTCATCGCTCCACTGACGATCGGGCTGACGGTGCTGGCCACGCGGGTGGTTCCTCCGAGGGCGCGGGTGCGGGTCACCGTCGGCCTCGTCGTCCTGGCGACCGTCACCGTGACTGCGGTACCGGTGCTGGGCAGGTTCGGTGAGAAGCCCGACAACCCCACGATCCTCGACCGCGACTACGTCCTGGGCTGGGTCGTGTTCGCGGTCGCGGTGGTGGTCGGCACCCTGGTGGCCGGTCCGCTCGCGCGGATGGTGCGCCCCGGCAAGGAGAAGCCACTCACCCCGTCAGCAGGTTGAGCAGCAGCCCGATCGCGCCCAGGACGATGCCGCCGACGGAGAGAAGCAGTGGGGTGCGCGCGGCCGGGCCCTCGTGGGACTGCTTCGGAACCAGGGCCAGCACGGCCGCGACCACGCTCAGGAAGCCCGCCGCCGAGCCCATCACGGTGGCGATGCTCGGCCCCGAGTCGTTCCGCCCGGAGTCGCCGCCGACGGTGAAGCACACCGCGGAGGTGAGGGCAGCGACGACGATGGCCGGCCACGGAAGTCGGCTGGAGGAGCGGAGCAGCAGGACTGCGGTGCCGAGCAGGGCCACCGCGAGGAGCACGACCACGAGGCCCGCCACCGACATGTCGTTCCTCCCTCCGATGCGCCGCCGGTCAGGTGGCCGGCGTGCCTACGGTCTACAGGATCCCCCGGTCGGGGCGTCCCGGCGTTCACAGGGTGGGCCACGCGGCCCGGCTCGCGCGCGTCGGCGGCGTGCGGGCACAATCTTCTGCGTGAGCATCGAGCCGGACACCAAGAACTGGACGTGGGTCGTCGAGCGTCCGTGTCGCGACTGCGGGTTCGACCCCCACACGGTCCAGCCCGGCCAGCTGGCCGACCTGCTGCGCGAGAACACCCGCGGCTGGTACGGCAAGCTGGCCGACGCGGACTACGCCGTACGCCCCGCCCCGCACGTGTGGTCACGGCTCGAGTACGCCTGCCACGTGCGTGACGTCCACCGGATGTTCGCCCAGCGTGTGCGGCTGATGCTCCAGGAGGACGACCCGGTCTTCGACAACTGGGACCAGGACGCGACCGCCGTCGAGGAGGTCTACGGCGAGCAGGATCCCGCCACCGTCGGCACCGAGCTCGTCGAGCGGGCCGCCGAGGCGGTGGCCGTCTACGCCTCTGTCGAGGATGACCAGTGGGAGCGCGCCGGCCGTCGCAGCAACGGGTCGGAGTTCACGGTGGCGAGCATCGGTCGCTACCACCTGCACGACGTCGTCCACCACCTGTGGGACGTGGACATCACCCCTTCCCCGGCCGTGCCGGACGCATGAGGCACACCGAGTTCTGGGCCCGCATGGAGCAGGCGCTCGGAACGGCGTACGCCCGGTCCTGGGCTGAGCAGCACGTGCTCGGCGACTTGGGTGAGCGCACCGTGGTGGAGGCCCTCGAAGCCGGGGAGCCACCGAAGAAGGTGTGGCGCGCGGTGTGGGCGGAGCTCGGCCTCCCGGCCCACGAGCGCTGACCGCCCCGACTGGCCACCTGCCTGTCACGCACACGTGACATCTCGGATGTGTCGCGGGTCTCGGCGTCGTACTAGCCTCGCAGGTCCGACTCGGAGCATCTGGAGCACACATGCACTCGAACATGCGACGCCTCACCGGCGTCCTCGCGGCCCCGGTCTGCGCTCTTGTCATGGTCAGCGCCACAGCGGCGACGGCCACCACCGGTAGCTCCAGGCGTGCGGACGCCGGCATGCACAAGGCAGCGCACGGGAAGGCACACCACACGTTGCGGCGCAGCCCGCTGATCCCCGTCCAGCTGCTGTCCTTCAACGACTTCCACGGCAACCTCCAGCCGCCGAGCGGCTCCTCGGGGCGCAACGTCGTCGACCACCGGGTGGAGATCGACGCCACCACAGGTCTGCCCAGGGTGGTCGACGT
>NZ_JAOPXP010000122.1 GCF_025965085.1 Marmoricola sp. | reverse complement strand
AGCAGTGGATCCGGGACATATCCGAGCCGGTCGCCGCTCTGCTCACAAGCAAGGCACGCTCGTTGACCTCGTTGTCGGTCTCCCGGTAGCTCCCGGTCAGCCCGGCAGCCTCGACCTCGGTGGCCTCAGTCGGCCCGTGGGAGAACGGACGGCCCAACACCTGAGGAGCGGTTCCAGGCGTTCCTCGACGCCAGCTGATCCTGTCAGCGTCGGCCAACCCTGAACATTCCCCCACCAGCCCCCATGGCGCACCACGAGGCAGCAGCGGGATAGGCCGAACGTGCGAGGAAACCGCTGCCTGGCGTGCGGTTTCACGTGGTGGAGCCTAGGGGACTCGAACCCCTAACCCCCTGCTTGCAAAGCAGGTGCGCTACCAATTGCGCCAAGGCCCCAGAGGTGTCGAGAAGTCGGCTCCTCGACGACCGGGAAGGCGTCAGGCCTTGTCGACGTTGTCGGTGGCCTGCTGCCACAGGGCCTGTTCGTGCTTGCCCTGGTCCATCTTCTTCTTGGCGAAGGCGGCGCCTGCGGCGGCAACGGCTACGAGCAGGATCTTCTTCATGGCCTTCTCCTCAAGATGGGTGATCGTGGGCCTAAGAGGACTTGAACCTCTGACCTCTTCCTTATCAGGGAAGCGCTCTAACCGTCTGAGCTATAGGCCCGGGTGGTGCAACCGGGGGCGATCCTCCGGGTGGACCGAGAGGGAAGGTTACCCCATGGCCGGGAGCCCCCACAAAACGCGGGTGCCGAGGCTGTCGAAGGGCGTCAGCTGTCCTCGGCGAGAGTGACCTCGATGCCTCCGAGGAGCGCCGCCGAGAGGTTGTAGAGGAACGCTCCGAGCGTCGCGATCGCGGTGATCAAGATGACGTCGAGCACGGCCACGATCATCGCGAAACCGAGGATGCGCGAGGTACCCACGTAGTCCTGGATGTTGAACGGCCTGCCGTTGTCGCTGCCCACCGCCTGCTGCACGATCGAGTTGATCGAGTCCCACACGCCGGCCGCGCCGAGCACCGACCAGATGATCGCCACGGCGACCACCAGCACGATGCCGAGGGCGATGGAGAGCAGGAACGAGGTCTTCATCACCGACCAGGCGTCGACCTGGACCAGGCGCAGCTGCGCGCGGCGGTTGCGCCGGGGGGCCGCCGGTCGGGCCGCACCCTGCTTCGGCGCACTCTTCGTCGCCCCCTGCTTCGGCCTGCCGGGTCCCTTCGCTGTCCAGAGCGAGCGAAGCGCCCGTCCCCGGTCGCGCACCAGCCCGGGTCCGGTCGCAGCAGCCGGGGAGGCGGGGGCGTCGGTCGCCTGGCTGCCGGCGTCCCGCTCCGTCGCGGCCTCCTGCTGCCGCGGGCCCTGGCTCCCGGGCCTGCGCCCCGCCTCGCGAGCGGGTCGGTCGGACCGGGCGCGCTGGCCCTTGGCCTTGCCCTCGGGCTGACGAGCGTCCGCGGTCAGCTCGGGAGGCGGGGGCGGCAGGATGGGGCCGCTCAGGCTCCGTCGGGGCGCGATGGACCCGTCGTCGTGGCCCTCAGCCATCAGCCATCGTCTCCTGGCTCGTCGTCGGTGTCGGTGCCTGCGTCGCTCTCGGCGCTGGCGTCGATTGTTGCACTGTCCCCGTGACCGGTCGCCTCATCGGCGTCCGCGGCCACCGGAGCATCGGTCGCCTCCTCGGCCTCGACCGCCTCGTCGACGACCTGCTCCACGGTGGCGTCCTTCTCGACGCTGCGGGCCACGACCGCGACCGAGTCGCCGTTCTTGGGCGTCACGAACTTCACGCCCATGGTGGAGCGACCGGTCGGACGGAACTGGTCGTTGATCGGGCTGCGCACGACCTGGCCCCCCGAGGTGATCGAGAGGATCTCGTCCCCCTCGACGACGATGAAGGCGCCGACCAGGCCGCCGCGCTCCTCGTTGGCCAGCGACATCGCCTTGATGCCGAGACCACCACGCGACTGCGTGCGGTACTCGGAGATGCGGGTGCGCTTGGCGAAGCCACCGTCCGTCATCGTGAACACGTACTGTTCCGCGACGTCCTCGGAGTCGGCCGCCTCGCCCTCCACTGCCTCCTCGGCCGCGACCTGCTCGGCTCGGATCACCGACATGGACAACACCGAGTCGCCGTCTCGGAACTTCATGCCCTGTACGCCGCTGGTGGCACGCCCCATCGGGCGCAGCTGGCCGTCGTCGGCCTGGAACCGGATCGCCTGCCCCTTGCGCGAGACCAGCAGGATGTCGTCGTCGGCGTTGACCAGCTCGGCGCCGATCAGCTCGTCGTCGTCCTCACGGAAGTTGATCGCGATGACGCCGGCCTGGCGAGGGCTGTCGTAGTCACCGAGGCGGGTCTTCTTGACCAGTCCGGCGCGGGTGGCGAGCACGAGGTACGGCGCCTGCTGGTAGTCCCGGATCGCGAGCACCTGGGCGATCTGCTCGTCGGGCTGGAACGACAGCAGCCCCGCCACGTGGCCACCCTTGGCGTCACGCGATGCCTCGGGAAGGTTGTAGGCCTTGGTGCGGTACACCCGCCCGGCGGTGGTGAAGAACAGCAGCCAGTGGTGGTTGGTGGTCGCCATGAAGTGCTCGACGACGTCGTCACCGCGCAGCGCTGCGCCGCGGACACCCTTGCCGCCACGCTTCTGGGTGCGGTACTGGCTGGCCAGGGTGCGCTTGGCGTAGCCGCCGCGCGTGATCGTCACGACGAGCTCCTCGTCGGGGATCAGGTCCTCCATCGAGAGGTCGCCGTCCGCCGCGATGATCTGGGTACGGCGGTCGTCGCCGTACTTCTCGACGATGGAGGCCAGCTCGTCGGAGACGATCTGGCGCTGGCGCTCCTCGCGGGCGAGGATGTCCTCGAGGTCGGCGATCTCCAGCTCGATCTCGGCCAGCTGGTCGATGATCTTCTGGCGCTCCAGGGCCGCGAGGCGGCGCAGCTGCATGTCGAGGATCGCGTTGGCCTGGATCTCGTCGATCTCCAGCAGCTCGATCAGGCCGACGCGCGCGTCGTCGACCTCCGGGGACCGGCGGATGAGCGCGATGACCTCGTCGAGCATGTCCAGGGCCTTGACCAGGCCACGCAGGACGTGCGCCCGACGCTCGGCCTCGGCGAGACGGAAGCGTGTGCGCCTCTGGATGACCTCGATCTGGTGGGCGACCCAGCTCTTGATGAACTGGTCGATCGTGAGGGTGCGCGGCACGCCGTCGACCAGCGCCAGCATGTTGGCGCTGAAGTTGGTCTGCAGCTCGGTGTGCTTGAGCAGGTTGTTCAGCACGACCCGGGCGACGGCGTCGCGGCGCAGCACCACGACCAGGCGCTGGCCGGTGCGGCCCGAGGAGTCGTCGCGGACGTCGGCGATGCCCTGCACCTTGCCGCCGCGGACCAGGTCCGCGATCTTCTCGGCGAGGTTGTCCGGGTTGACCATGTAGGGCAGCTCGGTGATGGCCAGGCAGGTGCGGCCCTTGCTGTCCTCGTCGATCTCGATGACCGCACGCTGGGTGATCGAGCCACGCCCGGTGCGGTAGGCCTGCTCGATCCCCTCACGACCGACGATCAGTGCACCGTTGGGGAAGTCGGGGCCCTTGATCCGCTCGACGAGGGCGTCCTGCAGCTCCTCCCGGGTGGCGTCCGGGTGCTCCAGCGCCCACTGCGCGCCCTCGGCCACCTCCTTGAGGTTGTGCGGCGGGATGTTGGTGGCCATGCCGACCGCGATACCGGCCGAGCCGTTGACCAGCAGGTTCGGGTAGCGGGACGGCAGCACCGTCGGCTCCTGCGAGCGCCCGTCGTAGTTGGGCTGGAAGTCGACGGTGTCCTGCTCGATGTCGCGGACCATCTCCAGCGCGAGCGGCGCCATCCGGCACTCGGTGTACCGCATCGCGGCCGCGGCGTCGTTGCCCGGCGAGCCGAAGTTGCCCTGGCCCTGGATCAGCGGCGCGCGCATCACCCACGGCTGCGCGAGGCGCACCAAGGTGTCGTAGATCGCCGAGTCGCCGTGCGGGTGGTACTGGCCCATGACGTCGCCGACCACGCGCGAGCACTTGGAGAAACCGCGGTCGGGACGGTAGCCGCCGTCGTACATCGCGTAGAGCACCCGGCGGTGCACCGGCTTGAGGCCGTCACGCACGTCGGGCAGCGCGCGGCCGACGATGACCGCCATCGCGTAGTCGATGTAGGCGCGCTGCATGGAGGTCTGCAGCTCGATGGGCTCGATGCGGCCGCCGGGTCCGGGGCCGCCACCTTCTGTGGGGGTCTGGGTCACTGTTCGTCTCTCTTGTCGGTACTGCTCGCATCAGGGCCTGGGAAGGCGCCTAGATGTCGAGGAAGCGAACGTCCTTGGCATTGCGCTGGATGAAGCCACGACGCTGTACGACGTCCTCGCCCATCAGCACGGAGAAGACCTCGTCGGCCTGCGCCGCGTCGTCCAGGGTCACCTGCAGCATCAGGCGCTGCTCGGGGTTCATCGTGGTCTCCCACAGCTCGTCGGCGTTCATCTCACCGAGCCCCTTGTAGCGCTGGACCGGGTTCTCCTTGGGCAGCTTCTTGCCCTGCGCCAGGCCGTCACGCATGAG
>NZ_JAOPXP010000120.1 GCF_025965085.1 Marmoricola sp. | reverse complement strand
CCCCTCCGCCGGGGGGTCGCCCCGTCCGGTGACCACCCGCATCGTGGTCCCGCCGGAGCACTCCATGGTCAGCCTGCTGGGGAGCAGCGACGAGCTCCTCCGGCTCGTGGAGCAGCTGGTCGCCAGTGATGTCCACGTCCGGGGCAACGAGATCACGATCACCGGGGCGCCGGCCGACAACGCGCTGGCGGAGAGCCTGTTCGAGCAGCTGCTCGAGCTGCTCGCCAAGGGTCAGCCGCTGTCCGGCGACGCCGTCGAGCGCAGCCTGGCCATGCTCCAGACCGGCAACACGACCGACCGCCCGGCCGACGTCCTGACGCTGAACATCCTGTCCAACCGCGGTCGCACGATCCGGCCCAAGACGGTCAACCAGAAGCGCTACGTGGAGGCCATCGACGCCCACACGGTCGTCTTCGGCATCGGCCCCGCCGGCACCGGCAAGACCTACCTGGCGATGGCCAAGGCCGTGCAGGCTCTGCAGGCCAAGCAGGTCAACCGCATCATCCTGACCCGGCCGGCGGTCGAGGCGGGGGAGCGGCTCGGCTTCCTGCCCGGCACGCTGTTCGAGAAGATCGACCCCTACCTGCGCCCGCTGTACGACGCCCTGCACGACATGCTCGATCCGGAGTCGATTCCCAAGCTGATGGCTGCGGGCACCATCGAGGTCGCACCGCTGGCCTACATGCGCGGGCGCACGCTCAATGACGCGTTCATCATCCTCGACGAGGCGCAGAACACCTCACCCGAGCAGATGAAGATGTTCCTGACCCGGCTGGGCTTCGGCTCCAAGATCGTGGTCACCGGTGACGTGACCCAGGTCGACCTGCCGTCCGGCATCAGGAGCGGCCTGCGGGTGGTCGAGGCCATCCTCGGCGGCATCGACGACGTCGCGTTCAACCGGCTCACCGCCCACGACGTCGTGCGCCACCGTCTCGTGGGCGAGATCGTCGCCGCCTATGAGGCGCACGACGACGAGCGCAACGGTGACCGGCGCCGCGACGCGGCCCGCGACCGCGACCACCGGTGATGCCGCGATGAGCATCGAGATCCAGAACGAGTCCGGCGTCGAGATCGACGAGCTCCGGACCCAGCGCCTCGCGCGGTTCGTGCTGGACCGCATGCGGGTCCATCCGCTCGCCGAGCTGTGCGTGACCGCCGTGGACGAGGCCACCATCGCCGAGCTCAACGCCAGGTGGATGGAGAAGGAGGGCCCGACCGACGTGCTCGCCTTCCCGATGGACGAGCTCCGCCCCGGCATGGTCAACGAGGAGCCCGAGGAGGGCATCCTCGGCGACCTCATCCTGTGTCCCTCGGTCGCCGAGCAGCAGGCGAGGACCGCCGGCCACTCGACGACCGACGAGCTCGAGCTGCTGACGGTCCACGGCATCCTGCACCTCCTCGGCTACGACCACGCGGAGCCCGAGGAGCACCAGGAGATGTTCGGGCTCCAGGCGAGGCTGCTCGGGGAGTGGCGCCACCACGAGGCCGACGCAAGCCTGGACGACCCGGGTCTCAGCGACCCGGATCCCGACGACCGGGCGTGACGCCGAGATGAGTGGTGACAGTCCGGGCCTCATCGTGCTGGTGGTGGTCCTCGTCGTGTCCGCGGCTGCCCTGACGAGCGTGGAGGCAGCCCTCTCGTCGTTCTCCCGCGCACGCGCGCTGGAGCTCGTCCACGAGAAGCGGCCAGGTGCGGTCCGCCTCCTGCGTCTCCTCGACGACCCCGCCCACCATCTCAACGCCCTGCTGGCCCTGCGGCTGCTGGCCGAGACGTCTGCCGTGGTGCTGGCCACCGCCATGGTGCTCGACCTGCTCGGCCACCGGTGGACCTCGGCGCTCGTGGCGATCGGACTGATGTTCGTCGTGCTGTTCGTGGTCGTGGGCGTCGGGCCGAGGACCATCGGGCGGCAGCGCAGCGAGGACATCTCGCTGGCGACCGCCGGTGCGGTGATCGGGCTGGGACGGGTGCTCGGCCCGTTGCCGCGGCTACTGATCAGGATCGGCAACGCCCTGACCCCCGGCAAGGGGTTCTCCGAGGGACCGTTCTCCTCCGAGGCCGAGCTGCGCGAGATGGTCGACCTGGCCGAGGCGTCCAGTCTCATCGAGTCGGGCGAGAGCAAGATGATCCACTCGGTCTTCGAGCTCGGCGACACCTTGGTGCGCGAGGTGATGGTGCCGCGGACGGACGTGGTCTACATCGAGCGCACCAAGACCCTGCGCCAGGCGATGTCGTTGTTCCTGCGCAGCGGTTTCTCGCGCGTCCCGGTGGTGGGGGAGGACCTCGACGACATCGTGGGCTTCGCCTACATCAAGGACATCAGCAAGCGTGTGTTCGACCGTCAGGCAGCCGAGACCACCGAGACCGTGGAGTCGATGATGCGCCCGGTCTTCCACGTGCCCGACTCCAAGCCCGTCGACGACCTGCTGCGCGCGATGCAGGCCGAGCGCCGGCACATCGCAGTCGTCGTCGACGAGTACGGCGGTACCGCCGGCATCGTGACCATCGAGGATATCCTCGAGGAGATCGTCGGGGAGATCACCGACGAGTTCGACGCCGAGCAGGAGTCCGTCGAGGAGCTCGTGGACGGCTCGCGGCGAGTGCCCTCGCGCTTCCCGGTCGATGACCTCGACGAGATCCTCGGTGTCTCGATCGAGGACGACGAGGTCGACTCCGTCGGCGGGCTGATGGCCAAGTACCTCGGCAAGGTCCCCATTCCCGGTTCCACCGTCGAGGTCGCCGGTCTGCGGTTCACGGCCGAGGAGGCCAAGGGGCGCCGGAACCGTGTCGGCACGGTGCTGATCACGCCGGTGGTGCCGCCGCAGGCGTGGCCCGACCCCGGGGCCGCAGAGCCCGATCGCAACGGCCACGCACGTGGCCAGCGATCCCTGCACTAGGCCTGTCTAGACTCCCGGCGTGAGCTCACTGACCCCGGAGGACAACAAGCTCGTCGTGCTCGCCAGGGCGACCCGTGCCCGGACCGGAGCCGCCGAGGGCGCAGCGCTGCGCGACCTGGACGGGCGCACCTATGCCGCGGCGACCGTGGATCTCCCGTCGCTGCAGGTCTCGGCCGTCGGCGTGGCCGTCTCGATGGCCGTCGCCAGCGGCGCCAGAGGCGCGGAGGCCGTGGTGGTTCTCACAGGCGGCGAGGTGGCAGGGGAGGACCTCGACGCCGTGCGTGACTTCGCCGGGAGCGGGGTGCCCGTCCACCGCGGGACGCCTTCCGGACTGGTCGAGGACACGCGCCTGACGTGAGCCGAACGGCTGGTCTCTGGCAGGATCGGAAGAGACTGTCTGGAATGATGGTTGTGGCGGGCAACCAGACCGGAGGTAGACCGAGTGATCGGGACGCACCAGCACCATGAAGCCGTACGGCGCCTTCAGGCGTCGTACGACGCTCTCGCGCCCGGATCGGTTGTCCGGCTCGCGAAGAAGACCTCGAACCTGTTCCGGCCACGTGACGCACCGGCCACCACGGGGCTCGACGTCTCCGGACTCGGCGGCGTCATCAGCATCGACACCGAGGCCAGGACCGCCGACGTCCAGGGGATGTGCACCTACGAGGACCTGGTCGACGCCACCCTGCCACTCGGCCTCATCCCGCTGGTGGTGCCGCAGCTGCGCACGATCACCCTGGGGGGCGCTGTGACCGGCCTGGGCATCGAGTCGACCTCCTTCCGCTGCGGGCTGCCGCACGAGTCCGTCCTCGAGATGGACATCTTCACCGGTGCCGGCGAGGTCGTGACAGCCACGGCCACCAACGAGCACGCCGACCTCTTCACCACCTTCCCCAACTCCTACGGCTCGCTCGGCTACGCCACCCGACTGCGCATCGAGCTCGAGCCCGTCGAGTCCCACGTGGCCCTGCGCCACGTCCGCTTCGGTGACGCGGCCGCGCTCCAGGACGCGATCGCCACCGTCACCGACAGGGGCGAGTGGGACGGGGTCCGGGTGGACGGCATGGACGGGACGGCCTTCGAGCCGGGGCGGTACGTCCTCACGCTGGCCCGGTGGACCGGCGCCCCGGAGGGCACGGCGTCGGACTACGCCGGACAGCAGATCTACTGGCGGTCCATCCAGCAGCGCGACACCGACGTGTTGACCACCTATGACTACCTGTGGCGCTGGGACACCGACTGGTTCTGGTGCTCGCAGGCCTTCGGCGCCCAGAACCCGACGATCCGCCGGATGTGGCCGCGCCGGCTGCGGCGCTCGGACACCTACCATCGACTGGTGGGCCTCGACCGGCGCTTCAAGATCATGGCCCGTCTCGACCGTCGTGCCGGACGCCCGCAGCGCGAGCGCGTGGTGCAGGACGTCGAGGTGCCCGTCGAGCGGCTCGGGGAGTTCCTCGACTGGTTCGACGAGGCCGTCGGGATGCGTCCGGTCTGGCTGTGCCCCCTGCGGCTGCGCGACGACGCCACCTGGCCCACCTACCCGCTGCGCCCGGGACACACCTACGTCAACGTGGGTTTCTGGGGTGCCGTCCCCGTGGGCGAGGACGCACCCAGGAGCCCGCTGAACCGCGCGATCGAGGACAAGGTGGCCGAGCTCGACGGCCACAAGTCCCTCTACTCCGAGTCCTTCTATGACCCCGCGACCTTCGACCGGCTCTACGACGGCGCCAACCTCGCCGCCGTCAAGAAGCGCTACGACCCCGACGACCGGCTGACCAGCCTCTACGACAAGGCGGTGCGACAACGATGAGCCAGATACGAGACATCACCTCCACGATCACGAGCGGCAAGCTCACCCTGGCGCAGGTCTTCGAGACCCTGCTGGCCGGACCGGCGCCGATCCGCTTCACGGCCTACGACGGCAGCAGCTACGGCCCCGAGGACGCCCCCGTCGGCCTGAACCTCAAGAACGAGCGCGGCCTGGCCTACTTGGTCACCGCCCCCGGCGACCTCGGGATGGCCCGCGCCTACGTCTCCGGGGACCTGGACGTCGTGGGCGTTCACCCCGGTGACCCCTACGAGGGCATGGTCCTGCTGCTCCGCGCGATGCGGTTCCGCCGGCCGTCACCGACCGAGGCGCTCAACCTGATGCGCTCGGTCGGCCTCAGCCAGCTGCTCCCGCCGTCACCCCCACCGCAGGAGCACCTGCCGCGCTGGCGGCGCCTGGTCGAGGGCTTCCGCCACTCGCCGGGGCGTGACGGCAAGGTCATCCAGCACCACTACGACGTGTCGAACCGGTTCTACGAGCTGGTGCTCGGCCCGTCGATGACGTACACGTGTGCGCTCTTCGCGACGGGTTCGGAGAGCCTCGAGGAGGCCCAGCACGCGAAGTACGACCTCGTGGCGCGCAAGCTCAACCTGCAGCAGGGGCAACGACTGCTCGACGTCGGCTGCGGCTGGGGCGGCATGGTGCGTCACGCGGCGAGGGAGTACGGCGTCCGCGCGCTCGGCGTGACGCTGTCCCGTGAGCAGGCCGACTGGGCCACGCAGAAGAACAAGGAAGAGGGGCTCGACCACCTCGTGGAGGTGCGGCACCTCGACTACCGCGCCGTCCAGGAGACGGGCTTCGACGCCGTCAGCTCCATCGGACTCACCGAGCACATCGGCATCGAGCAGTACCCCGCCTACTTCGGGTTCCTGCGCGACAAGCTCGTGACGGGTGGGCGGCTGCTGAACCACTGCATCACCCGGCCCGACAACAAGCCGACGCAGACCGGGGCGTTCATCGACCGCTACGTGTTCCCCGACGGCGAGCTCACCGGGTCCGGGAAGATCATCACGGAGATGCAGGACGCAGGGCTGGAGGTCCAGCACGAGGAGAACCTTCGCGTCCACTACGCCAGGACGCTGGCCGGCTGGGGTGCGAACCTCGAGGCCAACTGGGATGCCAGCGTCGCCGAGGTCGGCGAGGGGACCGCCCGGGTCTGGGGCCTCTACATGGCGGGTTCGAGGATGGGCTTCGAGCGCAACGAGATCCAGCTGCACCAGGTGCTGGCCACCCGGACGTCCGACGACGGTGAGAGCCACTTCCCCCTGCGGCCCGACTGGATCTCCTGAGACGTTTCGTCGTTCCGGGTGCGCCCTGAGGCAGGGCGGGAGATAGTCTCGCGACGCCTCCGAGCCTTTCCCGGGAGTTCTGCCTTGTCCGCACCACGTAAGCGCGCACTGGTCGGCGGCGTGCTGGGCACGGTGCTGCTGCTCCTGGCCCTGGGGCCGGTGGACACCGCCTCGGCGCAGGGCAGTCGTGGCAACCCGATCGGCAGCGACAAGTTCGACACGGGTGCTGGCTACTACCGCGGCGACTTCCCCGACCCGGCCGTGCTGAAGTGGGGTAGGACCTACTACGCCTACTCGACCACGATCGCGTCGTTGAACCTGCCGGTGCT
>NZ_JAOPXP010000113.1 GCF_025965085.1 Marmoricola sp. | reverse complement strand
CGCCGTACTCCTCGGGGATGCAGAGGCCGAGCCAGCCGCCGTCGCCGAGGTCCTTGAACACCTCGTCGGGGAAGCGGTGCTCCTCCTCGCAACGTGACCAGTAGGCATGGTCGTACTTGGCGGCCACGGCCGCCACGCCCTCACGGACGGCGAGCGCGGATTCGGGCAGGTTGAAGTCCATCAGGCGCTCATTTCCTCAGAGGCCGAGTGAGCGGCCGAAGATTTCCTTCTGGATCTCGGTGGTGCCGCCGTAGATCGTCGAGATCCGGCTGTCCAGGTAGGCCCGGGCGATCGGGTACTCCAGCATGTAGCCGTAGCCGCCGTGCAGCTGCACGCCCTGGTTCACGAGCTTGTTCTGCAGCTCGGTGGTCCAGTACTTCGCCATCGAGGCGTCCACGCTGTCCCGCTTGCCGTCCAGGTGCTTGCGCAGGCAGTCGTCCACGAAGACCTGGGCGATGCGGGCCTCGGTGGCCATCTCGGCGATCAGGAACCGGTTGTGCTGGAACTTGCCGATCGGCTTGCCGAACGCCTCCCGCGTCTTGGCGTACTCGATGCACATCTCCACGATCGTCTCGGCGGCGGCGACCGCCTGCGCGGCGATGATCAGGCGCTCCTGGGGCAGGTTCATCATCAGGTAGATGAAGCCCTCGCCCTCCTCGCCGAGGAGGTTCTCCTTGGGCACGACCACGTCGGTGAAGGAGAGCTCGGCGGTGTCCTGGGCGTGCAGGCCGATCTTGTCGAGGTTGCGACCGCGCTCGAAGCCCTTCATACCGCGCTCGAGGACCAGCAGGCTGATGCCCTTGTGGCCGGCGTCCGGGTCGGTCTTGGCCACCACGATCACCAGGTCGGCGTTGATGCCGTTGCTGATGAAGGTCTTGGAGCCGTTGAGCAGGTAGTGGTCACCCTTGTCGACGGCGGTGGTCCGCACCCCCTGGAGGTCGCTGCCAGCGCCGGGCTCGGTCATCGCGATCGCGGTGATGATCTCGCCTGTCACGGTTCCCGGCAGCCAGCGCCGCTTCTGCTCGTCGGTCCCCAGGCTGGTGATGTAGGGAACGATGATGTCGGTGTGGACCGAGAAGCCGGGCCCGCTGACCCCGGCGCGGGTCTGCTCCTCCGAGACGATCACGTTGTAGCGGAAGTCGGTGACCCCCGGACCGTCGTACTCCTCTGGGACGTCGAAGCAGAGCAGACCGGCCTCGCCGGCCTTGCGCCACACGTCGCGGGGGACGATCCCGTCCTTCTCCCACTGGTCGTGGAAGGGCACGACCTCGCGCTCGTAGAAGGTCCGGGCAGTCTTGCGGAAGTCGTCGTGCTCGGAGGTGTAGACGTCCGGCATGGAGGTCCCTTCGCGGGGAGTGGAGGATGACGGGGCAACTGTTACAGCATAACTGTCACGATTCAAGGTGCCCGTGCTCGACCGCGGGATCGCAGTGATGATGTGCCAGTCGGACTGTTACGGTCGTGCCTTCAGCGAAGAGGCGGTGGACCACGTGAGCGCACAGGGTGACTCGGACCCGGGCGAGGAGCTCTACACCGTCGACGAGCTCGCCGCGACGACCGGCATGACGGTCCGCACGACGCGCTACTACGCCGGTCTCGGACTGCTTCCGCCGCCCGGCCGCCGGGGGCGGATGGCCTTCTACACGCCGGCCCACCGTGCCAGACTCGAGCTGATCCGCGCACTGCAGGATCACGGCTTCACCCTGTCCGCCATCGAGAAGTACCTCGCCCGTGTCCCCGACGACGCTTCGGTGGAGGACCTCGCGCTTCAGCGGGCGCTGCTGACCTCGTGGGGGGCGGGGCCGCGGGAGTCGGTGACGCGGCGCCAGCTGGAGAGCCGCGCCGGACGGCCGCTCAGTGACGAGGACCTGGACCGGCTGATCGGCATCTACGCGGTGCGCGTCGACGGTGACCGGTTCGAGCCCCTGCCCTCCTTCGAGGCGGCGCTGAAGCTGATGGAGCTCGACATCCCGGTCGACTCGGTGGAGGAGGCCGCCGAGGCGATCACCCGGCACATGGATGCCCTGGCCGATGACCTGACGCGCATCCTGCGCACCAAGGTGCTGATCCCGTTCCGGCACCAGGAGCACAGCGAAGCCGACAAGGCGGCGTTCGAGCAGACGTTGCCGCGGTTGCGACAGCTGACGCTGGACGCGGTCGTTGCCGGCTTCCAGCGGGCGGCGAACCAGGTGATCACCCGGTCGCTATCGGAGACCGCCCGCGACTGAGCGCCCCCTCACTCCTGGGGGATCACAGCCCACATGACGAGGTACGCGATCAGACCTGCAGGGAAGGTCACGACGGCTGCGATCACGGCGATCACGCGCACCACGGTCGGGTCGACGCCGAGGTAGCGCGCGATGCCCCCACAGACGCCGCTGATGGGTGCGTCCCAGGACGTGCGCGTCAGCCGACGGTAGTGCGGCTGGCCGGGGGGCGGCGGCGCCTGGTATGGCGGCTGCGGGGTGGGGCTGGTCGTGGGGGACTGCCGGTCTGACTGCTCGTCGGGGCCCTGGGGGGCGGGCTGCTCGCTCATCGGATCTCCTGGGTGTGGTCGTCGGGCTCGGGCCCGGGCGGGTAGGTGACGGGATCGTTGTCGTACGGGCCCTGCTCCGCGGTCGGCGTGCCCTGACGGCTGCGCGTGCTGGCGAGGCTGGCGGCCAGGCCGATCACGCCGGCGGCGACGAGGACGGCGGGCGCGAGGATCGCGAGCCGGTCGCCGGTGAGCACGTGAGTGACGGCGAGGGCCCAGGTCCCGGCGATGCCGAGGAAGAGCAGGCCGAAGACGAGGTGGGGGACCTTGACGCTGCGGTCCTCGGGCGGCGGTGTCTGGGTGATGTGCTCTGACATGGGAGTGGCTCCTGGGGCTGTGTGGTCGGGGTGTGGGGGGCTACGGCTGCCGGACGGTGATCTGGCCGAAGCGGACCTCGACGTCGAGGTCGAGGACCGGCGTGCCCGGGGTGGTCGACGTGGTGAGCGTCGAGTCGAGGGACTGGCCCAGGCCGTCGCGCATCTCGTCGCCGACGTTGATCTGGCCGGCATAACGGATGTCGGCCGCGACGTGGACGTTGAGCCCGTCCGGCACGATCACGGTGATCTCGCCGGCGTTGGTACCGATGTCGACGGTGCGCCCGTTCAGGGCGGCGAGGTCCCTGATCCTGGTCAGGTCGATCTCGATGCTGCCGGTGGGTGTGTGGTAGCTCGGGTCGAGGGCCGCGGCGCTCGCCGGGACGTCGCGCAGGTCCTTGCTGTCGAAGCCGCTGCCGTCATCGACGGCCCCGACGATGCTGGTCACGGCGAGGGCCAGGCTCGAGACCAGGCCCAGGGCGATCAGGCCCCCGGGACGGCCGACGAAGGCCCCCACGACGAGCATCACGCCGGTGATCGCGACCGCCAGGGCGGCGTATGCCGAGACCGGGACCGAGGTCGAGGTGTCGAGGATGCCGAGCGTGCCGAGGGCTATCGCGATCAGCGCGACCGTGGGCCAGAAGAGCACCAGCCCGGTGCGGCGGGGGCGTGGCGGCAGGACGTACGTCGAAGCGGTCGGGGGCATCCAGGCCGGCGGCTGCTGGTCGGGGTCGACGCGGGGGTCGGTGGCGGTCATGGGGGTTCCTTCCGGTGCTGAGGACGGGCCCGATGAGGACGGGCCCGATGAGGACGGGGCCGCCGCGTAGGGGGCGGTGCCCCACGGCGGAGGGGGCTGGTTCTGGAGGCGCGACTGGCGGCGCTGGCCACGGGTGGCGATGAGCGCGATGGCGACGACGCCGATCACGAGCAGCGGGAAGCCGTTCCCCCAGCTGTTGCCGAAGAACGGTGTGCCGAAGACGATGGAGAGGGCGATCACCCCGGCGGCGATCAGGATGACCCGGCGGACGTCGGCACTGACCTCGATCGGAGCGTGGGGCTGGCCGTCCTCGGGCACGAAGAGCCACACCGCGCCGTACACCAGCACGCCGGCGCCGCCGAAGAGCGTGAGCACGACGAGCAGGACGCGGATGATCGTGGGGTCGATGTCGAAGTGACGTCCCAGGCCGCCTGCGACGCCGGCGATGTAGCGGTCGGTGCTGCTGCGGCGCAGCCGGTCGACGTCGCGCATCTGGTCGCCGGCGACCCGCGGCCCACCGTGGCTTCCGGTCTCGTTGCCTGGGGGACTGCCCGCCTGGGGCGCACTCTGCTCGTTCATGTCGTCCATCGTGTCCGTGGTGGAGCCGGCGCGGTATCGGGGACGTCCCTGATTCTGTGACCCGGAGAGTCAGGGACATGACCTGATGTGTCCTCGGGGCTCGCGGTGACACGATGTGCGGGTCATGAAGCACACCCCGGTTCCGACCGCGCCAGTCGCGGGCCGTCCGCCGTTCCCTGCGGCGGCGCCCCGTCGCGCCCACCGGTCCACCGACGACCGCTGGATCGGTGGTGTCGCCTCGGGCCTGGCCCAGCACCTGGGCCTGCCGGTGCTGTGGGTCCGGATGGGCCTGCTGGTGCTGGTCGCGTTCAGCGGCTTCGGCGCCGTGCTGTACGCCGGCCTGTGGATGTTCATGCCGGCCCAGCGCCACACCGACCTCCTCCCCCCGGGTCTGGAGGCGGCCACCCGTCAGGGCAAGCGAGGTGGGCGTCGGGAGCGGCGGTTCGCCGACTACGGACCCCTCGTCGCCGTGGGCACGATCGCCGTCGGCGTACTGCTGGCCCTGACGATGGCCACCGGGCGCACCCTCGCCATCGGTCCGTTGCTCCTGGCCGGCGGCGGCGTCGCGGTGCTGTGGTGGCAGGCGGACGAGGCGCAGCGCGAGCGGTGGCGGGACCCCTCCATGCGGATGGGACCTGTGCGCGCCCTGCTCGGGGGTGGTGGCTGGCGGGCCTACCTGCGGATCTGTGCCGGACTGATGCTGCTGATCGCCGCGATCACCCTGTTCTCGCTGCGTTCGGGCAGTCTGACCGTGGCGTTGAACGTGGGCCTGGCCGCTGCCTTCGGCATCGTCGGTCTGGGCTTCATGGTCGGACCGTGGTTGCTCCGGCTCTCCTCGGACCTGAGCGAGGAGCGCGAGGCGCGGGTGCGCTCGGAGGAGCGCGCCGACGTCGCGGCCCACCTCCACGACTCGGTGCTGCAGACGCTGGCCCTGATCCAGCGCTCCGCGGGAGACCCCGCGACGGTCTCGCGCCTGGCCCGTGCGCAGGAGCGTGACCTGCGGTCGTGGCTCTTCGACGGCGCGGGCGAGGGACCGGACACCCTCGCGGCTGCGCTGCGTGCCGTGGCCGCCGAGGTGGAGGATGCCCACGGTGTCCCGGTCGAGATGGTCTGTGTCGGTGATGCCCCGGTGACCGACTCGGACCGTCCGCTCGTGCTCGCGACCCGCGAGGCCATCACCAACGCCGCGAAGCACTCCGGCGCCGCCACGGTCGACGTGTACGCCGAGGCGACAGCCGCGGGGGTCGAGATCTTCGTGCGTGACCGTGGAGCGGGCTTCGACCCCGCCCGGGTCGCCGAGGACCGGCACGGTGTCCGCAGCAGCATCGTCGGTCGCATGGAGCGCCACGGTGGCACCGCCTCGGTGCGCAGCGTCCCCGGGGAGGGCACCGAGGTCCGGCTGTCCCAGCCCGCCCCTGGTCAGAGCCACGGCCAGACCCACGACCACCGATCCAGGGAGACGAGCTCATGAGCCCGCGCACCGTCGTCATCGTCGACGACCACGCCATGTTCCGCACGGGGGTGCGCTCCGAGCTGGGAGGGTCGGTCGACGTCGTCGCTGAGGCGGCGGACGTCGACCAGGCCGTCGCCGCCGTGGTCGCCCACCACCCGGAGGTCGTGCTGCTTGACGTGCACCTGCCCGGCGGCGGTGGTGCCGAGGTCATGCGCAGGTTCGCCCTGGCGGAGCGGTCGGGAAGCTCGGGGCCGCAGACGCGGTTTCTCGCGCTGTCGGTCTCCGACGCTGCCGAGGACGTGATCGGCACGATCCGCGCGGGAGCGCGTGGCTACGTGACCAAGACGATCACCGGCCCCGAGCTGGTCGCGGCGATCGAGCGGGTCGCCTCGGGGGACGCGGTGTTCTCCCCTCGGCTGGCGGGCTTCGTCCTGGACGCCTTCGCCGGGACGATCGAGGTCGCCGCGGTGGACGAGGACCTCGACCGGCTCACCGAGCGGGAGCGCGAGGTGATGCGGTTGATCGCCCGCGGGTACTCCTACAAGGAGGTGGGCTCCGAGCTGTTCATCTCCACCAAGACCGTGGAGACCCACATGTCGTCGGTGCTGCGCAAGCTGCAGCTGTCCTCGCGTCACGAGCTCACCCGGTGGGCCTCGGACCGACGGCTGCTCTGAGGCTCCTCAGCGAGGCGGGAGCAGGCTCGCCCACGCGGGACGCCAGCGGGGCGCGCGCTGCGCCATCTCCCACGCCAGGTCCTCCAGCGTGGGGCCCTCGCTGGCGTGCTGCACCTGGTACCACGACGGCCAGCTGTCGAAGGCCCGGTCGAACCGCACCACCTGCCCGTCGCCGGTCACCCGCGCGAACAGCCACGCTCCCGACTCGTCGCCCGTCTCGTCGCGGTGCAGGGTGGCGATCACGTTGGTCAGGGTGCGCACGGTCAGGTCCGCCAGCCGGGTGTTGGTGCGCGCCGGCGTGACCCGGTCGCGCACCGCCATCACGGCGTACTCGAAGGGGGTGACGGGTCCGTTGACCCGTGACCAGCGCACCAAGGTCGGCGGCCGCTGCATCAGCATCCGGTCGCTCTCGCCGGCGTCGCGCATCTGGCCGTGGATCTGGTCGCGGAGGCGAGAGGCGACCGAACCGCTCGACCGGGCCGAGCCGCCGGCGGCGGCCAGCCGTACCAGCTCTGCGGCCCCCGGGAGGTCCTCGCCGTGGGCGTACGACGCGAGCGCTTCGGGCGTCGCGTTGCCAGAACGCACGAGGTCCACGGCGCGGGGGTCGACTGTCAGCAGTGGGCGCAGCAGGTGGAGGGCGCCCTCGTCGTTGCACGGCGCGCTGGTGTCCCACTCGCCGTGTGCGTGCCAGGCCAGGAAACTGGGGCGGCGCTCCTGCGTGGCCTCCGACAACGCCCAGTCCGGCGCCCCCCGGCGTGCGTCGAGGGGAGAGGGCGGAGCGAGCGCCGACCGGCCCCACAGGGTGGCCCGACGTCCGTGCGAGCGCTGCATCCGCAGCCAGGAGCCGTCGGCGCCGTCGAGGGCGAGCACCAGGTTGTCCGCGTCGAACCGGCACGACTCGTCGCCCGCGGCGCGGTGCAGCGCGGCCAGGACGACCCAGGACCACCAGAGATCCTCGGCGTCAGGGAGTTCGTCGGGCTCCACCACGCCATTGTGGGGCCCGGGTCCCCCAGTGCGCCATGGCGTCCACGGGCCGGCCGGCTACCGGGCGACCTCGGCGAGCGAGGCGTCGACGAGCCACTCCACCGGGGCGCGGTCGTCGGTGTAGACGGTGCCGCCCGTCAGCCCGGGAGCGAGCCGGTCGGCCGTCTGCCGGGAGACGGTGCGCACCTCGTCGGGCACGTCGGCGTTGCGGAGCCGGTCGGCCGGGTCGCCGTGGGTGGTGGTGCCCAGGAGCATCGTGTTGGTGTCGTCGACCGGGTCGCGCCACACCCTGTCGTCGCCGAAGGACGCACGCAGCGTCGCCGAGAGCACCTTCTCGAGCTTGTCGGACCCGGCCGGGTGGCCGACGTTGATCGCGATCGTCCCGCCGGGGGCCAGACGCTCCTTGACCACGTCGAAGAACTCCTTGGTGGTCAGGTAGAAGGGGATGTAGGGCTGGCGGTAGGCGTCGACCAGGATCGCGTCGTAGTGCTGCTCCTGGGCCTGAAGCCACGGTCGCGCGTCGGCTGCGTGGGTGGTGATGTTCTTCCCCCTGAGGTCGAACAGCTCGCGGCCGACCTCGGTGATGTCGGGGTCGATCTCGACCGCGTCGACGTGCAGGTCGGGGAAGTAGTGCCCCATCGCCCGGGCCGTCGTACCGGCTGCGCTGCCGAGGATCGCCACGCGCTTGGGCGCGTTCTGGCCGCTGAAGGGGAGGACGAGCATCTCGTCCCAGTAGCCGCCGGTGAGCCACTCGCCCTGGCGGTAGACCGAGTGCACGGCCTGGCCCTCGTTGAGCTCGAGCAGTCGTTGGCCGTCGGTGTGCTGGATGACTCGGGCGTACTGGTACTCGGTCTCGCGCTCCCAGATGACCGTGCCGTTGCTGGTGGTCGTCTTGGTGGAGCCCACCGGGAGCACGGTGAGTACGGCGATCACGGCTGCGACGGCGGCGGCGACGACCCACCGGCGGCCGAGGGCGGGCAGGGCGACGAGCGCCAGCACGAGGGAGAACAGCAGGAAGGTGCGGTGCGTGCCGACGAGCGGGATCAGCAGCAGCGACGCGAGGAAGGTGCCGGTGAGCGAGCCGATCGTGCCGATGGCGTAGAGCCGTCCGGCGACCTGCCCGGCGTCGGCCACCTGGTCGACCTTCAGCCGCACGGCGTACGGCGAGACCATGCCGAGCAGCAGCACCGGCACCGCGATCAGCACGCCCACCCCCAGCAGCGAACCGACGAACAGGCCGCCGGAGAGCTCGGCGAACGCCTTGGTGGACTGCCGCAGGAAGGGTCCGCTCACGAACGGCACCAGGGCGAGGAGGGCGGCGGCTGCGACGACCCAGCGCGCCAGGCCGGCCATCGTGGGGTTGCGGTCGGCGAGCCGGCCGCCGATCGCGTAGCCGACCGACAGCGCGACCAGCACGGTGGCGATCGTGTTGGCCCAGACGATCGTGCTGGCGCCGAACCAGGGGGCAAGCAGCCGGGCGGCGGCGATCTCGGCCCCCAGGCTGGCCATGCCGACGCAGAACACGACGACCTCGAGCAGGAATCGGGGGCGGTCCCGGGCAGCGGCAGTCACGTCGGGAAACCTATCGGTCTCCCGGTGACCCTCCCCGGCCGGTGAGCAGGGGCGGCGGCGCCTCAGCCGAGGCGCGGTTGGCAGCTCGGGCACCAGTACGTCGGGCGCTCCTGGCCCCGCGGGCCCTGGTCAGCCTTGAGGATGCGGGTGCTGCAGCGCAGGCACGGGCCGCGTCGGCCGTAGACCCAGAGCTGGTAGCCGCGGCGCGTGTCCGCGGTGGTGATGCGGGTGCTGCGGTTCTTGTTGACCTCGAGGAGCTGGCGGGCCTTGGCGACCATGGCGGGCAGGTCGGGGACCCGGCCGACGGGGGTGAGGGGGTCGACGCGGCCGAGGAAGCACAGCTCGGACTTGAACACGTTGCCCACACCGGCGAGGTTGCGCTGCTCGAGCAGCGCGTCGCCGATGGGTACGGCCGGGTCGGCGCGCAGCCGGGCGAGGGCGACCTCGGCGTCCCAGTCGGGGCCGAGCAGGTCCGGGCCGAGGTGGCCGACGAGGTCCTCCTCCTCGTCGGTGCGGACCAGGTCGAGGATCACCTGGAACCCGACGGCCTCCATGCTGGCCGTGCGCAGGATGACGCGGGCCGTGTGGGCCGGCCGGCGCCAGCGCATGCCGGCGCGGTCCACCTGCCAGGTGCCCTCCATCTTCAGGTGGGTGCGCAGCGTGAGCCCGTTGTCGAAGCGGGTGAGCAGGTGCTTGCCTCGCGAGATGGTGCCGCTGACGGTCGCCCCGGAGATGTCGCTGGTGGCCAGCGACGGGATGCGGAAGTCGCTGGAGGTCAGGACCTGACCGGTCAGTGCCCGGTCGAGCTTGCGGGCGGCCAAGTAGACGGTGTCTCCCTCGGGCACTAGCTCGTCCCGCCGCGCAGCCGCAGTCCGCGTGGGGTGGCGATGAAGCCGGCGGACTCCATGGCTCGCCGCAGGACCTCGGAGTCCTGGCCCAGGATGCTGGCGCCGTCGGCCTTCTCGACGGTGAGACGCCCCAGCGCGCCCTCGCGTACGACGCGTCCCAGCGCCTCGATGCCGTGGGCGAGGAGGTCCTCGTCGTCGGTGAACGTGAGCAGCGTCTTGCCGCCTCGTTCGACGTAGAGCGTGAGCTCGCCGTCGACGAGCGCGACGATCGCCCCTGCCTTGCGGCCGGGGCGGTGGCCCGACTCCTGGGCAGGCCAGGGGAGTGCGGCGCCGAACGGGTTGGCGGGGTCGGTGGCGGCGAGCGCGAGGGCCGTCTGCTTCTCGGGGCGGTCGGCGTCGCGGAGGTGGGCGCGCAGCCGGTCCACGGCGCCAGAGGTGCCGAACTGGGCGGCCCCGAGCCCCTCGACGAAGTAGCCACGCCGGCAGCGACCCGTCTCCTCGAACGAGGCCAGGACGCGGTAGGTCGCTGCGAAACCGCCGGGTGTCCGCTCGCTCATCACGGCTCCGCGGGTCACGACGCCGTGCCGCTCGAGCAGGCTCTCGGCCACGGCGTACGCCCGCTTGGTCGGGTCGGTCTCACGCTCCGGCAGCAGGAACCAGCGTCCGGCCACGTGAGGCGGCGCCGTGCGCAGAGCGGCCCCGGACAGGCGGGGCCTGGAGCTCCGCACCCGGGCCGGCCCTCGCTTGACCCGGTGGGCGCTGCGGCCACCGTGGGTCAGCGCGCGCAGGGGAGCCAGGGTGTCGTTGCCGACGCGGCCCGACCACGCGAGGTCCCACAGGGCCGTGGACAGTGCCTTGTCGTCGGTCGACCCGACGGTCGTGGCCAGCTGGCGGAAGAAGAAGGCGCCGCCGCCGGCGAGTGCCTCCAGCACCGCCGTGTGGTCGGCCGACATCTCGACCTCGCCGTGGTCGGGCAGCGTGAGCGGGGCGGTGTCGGCGAGGTGCAGCGAGACCCAGCCGTCAGAGCCGGGCAGCCCGCCGTGGCCGGCCCAGAGGACCTCCCCGGTCGCGGTGAGCTCGTCGAGCATCGAGGGCTGGTAGTCGGCGACGCGGGCGGGCAGCACGAGGGACTCCAGCGCCGAGGCGGGTACGGCGCACCCGGCGAGCTGCTCGACGACGGTGACCACCCCGTCGACGCCCCGCAGCTTGCGGCCGACGTGCTGCCAGGCGGGCAGGAACCGCGCCAGCGCGACGGGTTCGACCGGCTCCACCTCGTGCCGCAGCCGAGCCAGCGACCTGCGGCGCAGCGAGCGCAGCACCTCGGCGTCGCACCACTCCGCACCCGCGCCCTGGGGCCGGAACTCGCCCTCGAGCACCCGGCCCTGCGCCCCGAGCCGGACCAGTGTCTGGTGCACCACGGCGACGCCGAGACCGAGCCGCTCGCCGACCTCCGCAGGCAGGAACGGGCCGTGGGTGCGGGCGTAGCGGCCGATCAGGTCGGCCAGCGGGTCCTCGACGGGCTCGGTGAACACGTCCGGCACGCCGGGGGGCGTCGGCACGCCAAGACCGTCGCGCAGCCGTGCGACGTCCTCCACGACCGCCCAGCGCTCGTGGCCGGACATCAGCACGGGGAACACCCGACGGGCCTCGACCAGCATGTCGATCCAGTCGGTGACCCGCTCCGGGGCGACGCAGCGCGCCCTGATCTCGTCGGTGGACAACGGCCCGAGCAGGCGCAGGAGATCGGCGATGCCCTCGTTGTCGCGGACGCGACGGTCCTCGGCCAGCCGCTGCAGCTCGGACTCGACCTCCTCCAGCACCTCGGGGTCGAGCAGCTCGCGCAGCTCGGCCCGTCCGAGCAGCTCGGCGAGCAGGCCCTGGTCGAGCGTGAGCGCCGCGGCCCGGCGTTCGGCGATGGGCGAGTCGCCCTCGTACATGAAGGCCGCGACGTAGCCGAACAGCAGCGACTGTGCGAACGGGGACGGGCGCTGGGTGTTGACGTCGACCAGGCGCAGCCGGCGCTCGGAGATGCGGCGGTGCAGGTCCACCAGACCGGGCAGGTCGTAGACGTCCTGCAGCACCTCGCGGACCGTCTCCAGGATGATCGGGAAGGACGGGTAGCGCGCCGCCACCTCGAGCAGCTGGGCCGAACGCTGGCGCTGCTGCCACAGGGGCGCGCGTCGCCCGGGGTCACGCCGCGGCAGCAGCAGTGCGCGGGCCGCACACTCGCGGAAGCGCGAGGCGAACAGGGCCGAGCCGCCGACCTCGGTGGTGACGATCTGCTCGAGCTCGTCGGGCTCGAACGCGATCAGCTCGGCGCCGGGCGGGTCCTGGTCGGTCTCGGGGATCCGCAGCACGATGCCGTCGTCGGTGGCCATCGCCTGCGCGTCGACGCCGTAGCGCTCGCGCAGCCGGGCGTTGATCGCCAGCGCCCACGGTGAGTGCACCGGGGTGCCGTAGGGCGAGTGGACGACGAGCCGCCAGTCACCGAGCTCGTCGCGGAAGCGCTCGACGACCAGCTGCTGGTCGTGGGGCACGACCTCGGTCGCCTCCTTCTGCTCGGCGATCAGCGAGACGAGGTTGTCCGCGGCCCACTCGTCCAGTCCCGCGGCGCTCGCCCGGGCGATGCCCTCCTCGCGCGTCATCGCCGAGACCTCGCGGGTGAAGGCGCCGATCGCCGCTCCGAGCTCGGCGGGACGGCCCAAGGTGTCGCCGGTCCAGAAGGGCAGCCGTCCCGGCTGGCCGGGCGCGGGGGAGACGAGCACCCGGTCGTGGGTGATGTCCTCGATGCGCCAGCTGGTCGTGCCCAGCGTGAAGACGTCGCCCACCCGCGACTCGTAGACCATCTCCTCGTCGAGCTCGCCCACGCGCGACTGCTTCTCGCCGACCAGGAAGACACCGAAGAGGCCACGGTCGGGGATCGTGCCGCCGCTGGTCACGGCGAGCCGCTGGGCCCCCGGCCGGCCGGTGAGCTCGCCGGAGACCCGGTCCCACACCAGGCGGGGTCGCAGCTCGGCGAACTCGTCACTGGGGTAGCGGCCGGAGAGCAGGTCCAGCGTGGCGTCGTACGCGCTGCGGGGAAGGGTGGCGAACGGCGCCGAGCGGCGTACGACGTCGAAGAGCGTGTCGGCCTCCCAGGTGTCCATCGAGGTCGCGGCGACGACGTGCTGGGCGAGTACGTCGAGCGGGCTGGCCGGCACGTGCAGCGCCTCGATGCCACCCGTGCGCATGCGTTCGACGGTGACCGCCGACGGGACGAGGTCACCGCGGTGCTTGGGGAACAGCACCCCCCGGGAGACCTCGCCGACCTGGTGGCCGGCGCGCCCCACGCGTTGCAGCGCGCTGGCGACCGAGGGCGGCGACTCGATCTGGACCACCAGATCGACCGCGCCCATGTCGATGCCCAGCTCGAGGCTGCTGGTGGCGACGACGCAGGGCAGCCGACCGCGCTTCAAGTCGTCCTCGATGACCGCGCGCTGCTCCTTGGAGACCGAGCCGTGGTGGGCGCGGGCGACGAGGGGAGGGGCGCCCTCGGTCTGGCCGGCCTGGCCCATCATCTCGGCCGGGGCGCGGGCCCCGGGCGGTCTGGGAACGGCCCCCTCCTCGGCCGGCGCGAGCCGCTCGGCTGCGAGCTCGTTGAGCCGCGCTGTCAGGCGCTCGGCGAGCCGTCGGGAGTTGGCGAAGACGATCGTCGAGCTGTGCTGCTCGATGAGGTCGAGCACGCGGCTCTCGACGTAGGGCCACAGCGAGCCGGCGCGGGGGCCGTCGTCGCCCTCCTCGCCGAGCTCGGTCATGTCCTCGACGGGCACGACGACCTTGAGGTCCCACTCCTTCTCCGAGGGCGGCGCCACGACCTCGACGGGGGCGGACCCGCCGAGGAAGCGGGCCACCTCGTCGACGGGACGCACCGTCGCGGACAGGCCGATGCGCTGAGCGGGCCGGTCGAGGAGCTCGTCGAGCCGCTCCAGGGAGAGCGCCAGGTGGGCGCCGCGCTTGGTGCCGGCGACGGCGTGGACCTCGTCGATGATCACCGCCTCCACGCCCCGCAGGGACTCACGGGCCTGCGAGGTCAGCATCAGGAACAGCGACTCGGGGGTGGTGATCAGGATGTCGGGTGGCGTGGTCTGGATCTTGCGCCGTTCCTGCGGCGTGGTGTCGCCCGAGCGGACACCGACCCTGATCTCGGGCACCTCGGTGCCGAGCCGCTCCGCGGTGTGGCGGATCCCGACCAGCGGCGCCCGGAGGTTGCGCTCGACGTCGACGGCGAGGGCCTTGAGCGGGGAGACGTAGAGCACCCGGCAGCGCAGCTTCTTCTCGGGCACGGGCCGGGTGGCGAGCTGGTCGATGGACCACAGGAACGCCGAGAGGGTCTTGCCGGACCCCGTCGGGGCGACGACAAGGGCGTGCCGTCCCGCGGCGATCGCGTCCCAGGCACCCGTCTGCGCAGGCGTCGGCTCAGCGAAGGCCGCGGCGAACCAGGTGCGGGTCGCCTCACTGAACTGGTGCACCCCAACATCCTGCCCGACGGCACCCACAGCCCCACCGTTTCGACGGCCCACGGGAGGCTGCTCGGCCGGCCGGACGCGAGTCCGAGCCGGCCACGATCGACCTGTGTTCGAGGCCCGCGTCAGCGCCGGAGGCGATAACGGGTCGAGACTGTCAGGACCTGCGTCTAGGGTCTTTCCTCGTGACCACCGGTGCCGAGGAGTCGATGATCCGGGCCGTCGACCTGCACAAGTCGTTCGGAGCGTTCGAGGCGGTGCGCGGCATCGACGTGGACGTACGCCGGGGGGAGTCGTTCGGCTTTCTCGGACCGAACGGCGCCGGCAAGTCCAGCACGATGCGGATGATCGCCGCGGTCTCGCCGGTCACCTCCGGGGAGCTGCGCATCCTCGGCATGGACCCGGCCGTCGACGGACCGTCCATCCGCGGCCGGATCGGGGTGTGCCCCCAGGAGGACACGCTCGACACCGAGCTCAACGTGCGCGACAACCTCTACATCTACGGCCGCTACTTCGGCATCGCGCGGGCCGAGGTCCGCCAGCGCAGCGAGGAGCTCCTCGAGTTCGTGCAGCTCACCGAGAAGGCAGGCGCCAAGGTCGAGGACCTCTCCGGTGGCATGAAGCGGCGGCTGACGATCGCCCGGTCACTGATCAACCGGCCCGACGTGCTCCTCCTCGACGAGCCCACCACCGGCCTCGACCCGCAGGCGCGCCACGTCGTGTGGGACCGGTTGTTCCGGCTCAAGCAGCAGGGCGTGACGCTGGTGCTGACCACCCACTACATGGACGAGGCCGAGCAGCTCTGCGACCGTCTCGTGGTGATGGACAAGGGCCTGATCGTCGCCCAGGGCTCACCGACCGAGCTGATCCGCGCGCACTCAACGCGGGAGGTGGCCGAGCTCCGGTTCCGCATCGGCGAGCACGAGGCGGTCGCCCCGAAGCTCGAGGACCTCGCCGAGCGCCTCGAGGTGCTGCCCGACCGCATCCTGCTCTACACCTCAGACGGCGAGGAGGCCATCGCCAAGGTGCACGAGCGCGGCCTCGACCCGGTGATGTCGCTGGTGCGTCGCTCCTCGCTGGAGGACGTCTTCCTTCGCCTCACCGGCCGGACGCTGGTCGACTGATGGAGCTCCGACCCAGCGCGCCCACCGGACCTGCTGGTCCCACCCGCGTGGCCGACCGCACCGGGGCGTTCGACGGCGCCGGCCGCCTCGTCGACTACTGGGCCACGGTCTACCTCCGGACGTGGAAGGGGAGCGTGGTCAGCTCCTTCCTGGTGCCGCTGCTCTACATCCTCGCGATGGGGGTCCTGCTCGGCGGCTTCATCAAGGGCGATCCGAGCAAGCTCGAGGGAGCCACCTCCTACCTCGCGTTCGTCGCACCGGGGATGGTCGCGGCGCAGGCGATGACGACCGTGTTCGGCGAGGTCACCTACCCCGTGATGGGGATGATCAAGTGGCAGCGCATCTACTACTCGATGATCGCGACCCCGCTCACGGTCGGGGACATCGTCTTCGCGCAACTGGGCTTCGTGATGTTCCGGGTGGCGACGGTGTGTGCGGTCTTCCTCGCGGTCATGTCGCCGTTCGGGGTGTTCGCCTCGTGGTGGGGCGTGCTCGTCGCCTTCTTCGTGCAGCTGCTCATCGGATTGGCGTTCGCGACCCCGATCTTCGCGCTCACAGCCGCGATGAAGGACGAGAGTGCGTTCTCGCTGGTCTTCCGCCTCGGCATGATCCCGCTCTTCCTGTTCTCCGGCGCGTTCTTCCCGATCACCAACCTGAGCGCGGCGATGGAGTGGTTCGCCCGGCTGACGCCGCTGTGGCATGGCGTCGACCTGACCCGGATGCTCGTCCTGGGCACCGTCGACGTGTCGATGGCCGTCGTGCACGTCGTCTACCTCGGTCTCCTGGCCGCGGCCGGGTGGTGGCTGACCGTCCGCAACCTGCAGAGGCGGCTGGTCGACTGATGGACGCCGCACGCACATGCTCGCTGCGCGCGCATCTGCGCGGGGACCCCGGATGAGCGTCCTCAATCGTGCCGTCGGCAGGCAGATGGGCTCCCAGCTGGGCGTCGGGGAGTCCACCGGCCTGCTCCTACTGCGCAACTACCTCGCCTACCGCGGCGCTTGGTGGATCTTCGTCAGCGGCTTCCTGGAGCCGGTGTTCTACCTGTTCTCGATCGGGGTCGGGGTCGGCCGGCTGGTGACCGGTTTCGAGTTCAACGGGCAGGTCATCCCCTACGCCGAGTTCGTGGCGCCCGGGATGCTCGCCGCCTCCGCGATGAACGGCTCGGTGCTCGACTCCACGTTCAACTTCTTCTTCAAGCTGAAGTACAACAAGCTCTTCGACCAGATGCTGGCCACCCCCCTGACCACCACCGACGTGGCTCGCGGTGAGCTCGCGTGGTCGTTGCTGCGCGGTGGTGTCTACTCGCTCGGCTTCCTCCTCGTGATGGTGGCGTTGGGGCTCGTCCACTCGTGGTGGGCGCTGCTGGCGGCGCCGGCGGCGCTGCTCATCGGCTTCGCGTTCGGTGGGGCCGCGATGGCGCTGACGACGTACATGCGGTCGTGGCAGGACTTCGACTACGTCACCCTCGGAACGCTGCCGCTGTTCCTGTTCTCGGCGACCTTCTTCCCGATCACCGCCTTCCCGACCTGGCTGCAGTGGGTCGTCGAGCTCACCCCGCTCTACCGCGGCGTCGTGCTGGTCCGCGAGCTCACGACGGGGTCGCTCTCGTGGGGCACCGGGTTCTCGGTCGTCTACCTCGTCGCGATGGGGCTCGGTGGGCTGCTGCTCGTGGGCAGGCGGCTCGACCGGCTGCTGCTGACCTGACGCGCCATCGCCCGCGAGCACGCGGCCAGGGGGAGTGCGACCGGATCGGCAACCGGGCGCACGGGAGCCGCTGGCAGACTGCCGCCATGCCCGACCAACCGAGTGCCCAGCACCCTCGCGTGGCCGTGATCGGCGGCAGCGGCTTCTACGAGTTCATGGACAACCCGACCGCCGTCTCCCTCACCACGCCCTACGGTGACCCGTCCGCGTCCATCGCCGTCGGAGACGTCGGTGGCACGCCGGTGGCATTCCTGCCCCGGCACGGCGCGCGTCACGAGCTCCCGCCCCACCGCATCAACTACCGCGCGAACCTCTGGGCGCTGCGCAGCCTCGGTGTGCGGCAGGTGCTCGCCCCGTGCGCGGTGGGCGGCCTGCAGCCGGAGACCCGGCCCGGCACCCTCGTCGTCCCCGACCAGCTCGTCGACCGCACCACCAGCCGGGTCCAGACCTTCATGGACACAGGGGCCGCGCACGCGCCGTTCGCCGACCCCTACTGTCCCGACCTGCGCGCGGCGCTCGTCGGCTCCGCCGGCGACGGGGCGCTCGGCGAGGGCACGATGGTCGTCATCGAGGGGCCCCGGTTCTCGACGAGGGCCGAGTCGCAGAGCTACGCGAAGGCCGGCTGGACGGTGGTCAACATGACCGGCCACCCCGAGGCCGTGCTCGCTCGTGAGCTCGGCGTCTGCTACGCGACGATCGCGCTGGTCACCGACCTGGACGCAGGCGTCAGCGCCGAGGAGTCGGTCGACCAGGCCCAGGTGTTCGCGCTGTTCGAGCAGCACATCGGCCGGCTCAAGCGGCTGCTCGCCGACGTCGTGACCAGGCTGCCGGAGACCCCGGACTGCGGGTGCGCCGACTGGCTGGCCGACGTCACTCTGCCCTTCGAGCTGCCCGGGCCGTCGTCGTGAAGGTCCTGCTGACCGGGGCGAGCGGCTTCATCGGCGCCCAGATCGCCGAGCAGCTGAGCGCCCGCGGCGACGAGGTGGTCCGTGTCGACGCGCTCATCCCCGAGGCGCACGGAGCGGACGTCCCCGTACCGGACGGCGTCCACCGGCTCGACGTACGGGAGGCGACGCAGTGGGCCGGCCTGCTCGCCGGGGTCGACGTCGTGTGCCACCAGGCGGCGATGGTCGGCGCCGGTGTCACGGTCGCCGACCTCCCGTCGTACGCCGGCCACAACGACCTCGGCACCGCCGTCCTGCTCGCTGCGATGCACACCCGGGGCGTGGACGCGCTCGTGCTCGCCAGCTCGATGGTCGTGTACGGCGAGGGCCGCTACGCCTGCGAGGAGCACGGCGAGCAGCAGCCGCCCGTCCGGAGCCGGGCTGCGCTCGAGGGCGGCGACTTCGAGAACCACTGCGCCCACTGCGGCCGGACGCTGAGCTGGGAGCTGGTGCCGGAGGACGCACGGCTGGACCCGCGGAGCAGCTACGCCGCCAGCAAGCTGGCCCAGGAGCACTACACGCTGGCGTGGACGCGGCAGGCACGGGCGCGGGCGATCGCACTGAGGTACCACAACGTCTACGGCCCCGGCATGCCGCGCGACACCCCCTACTCCGGGGTGGCGGCGATCTTCCGGTCCTCGCTGGAGGCCGGCAGGGCGCCACGCGTGTTCGAGGACGGAGGGCAGATGCGCGACTTCGTGCACGTCCACGACGTCGCCCGCGCCAACGTGCTCGCGATCGACGCCGTCGCCGGGCGCCCTGCCGAGTCGTGGGCGACCTACAACGTCTGCTCCGGTTCTCCTGTGCCGATCGTCCGGGTGGCCGAGCTCCTCGCCGAGGCATCGGGCGGCCCGCAGCCCGAGGTGACCGGCGACTACCGGCCCGGCGACGTGCGCCACGTGGTCGCCTCGCCGGCGCTCGCGACCAGCGAGCTCGGCTTCACCGCGCAGGTCACGCCCGAGGACGGCATTGCTGGGTTCGCCACGGCACCCCTGCGCCCCTCGGTCGGCTGAGCGGCGCTGGTCTCACCAGCCGGTGAGAAGCAGGTGCTGCACGACCAGGGCCGTGACGACCTGCAGCCCCAGACCCACCCGCCGCCACCGCTCAGGGAGCAGCGCGCAGCAGACCAGCAGCCACGGCACGAACGGCAGCCAGATGCGCTCGACCTCGGCCTTGCTCATCTGCGAGAGGTCAGCGGCGAGCACCATCGCCACCGCGGCCGCCACCAGCCACCGGGTCGCGCGCACGGCGCCGGTCCCGACGTCCAGGTCCCGGGCTCGGCGGACCAGCGTCGTGACCCCGGCGCCCAGCAGCGGCCCGGCGCTGAACACGAGCGCAGCCAGGTCGCCCCAGATCCAGTACTCCTGGGGGCGGACCCTCGCGACACCGGCCCAGTAGCGGTCGTGCAGAGCGGGGAGGGCGTCGAGGTAGTTGAAGCCGAGGGCGGCGTAGGTCAGCACCACGGCGAGCGCTGCAACGACCGCCCACGGCAGCGGACGCCAGGTGCGGGCCACGAACAGCACCGCGAGGGCGAGCAGGCCGAGCAGCGGCAGTCCGTAGGAGAGCATCACGCAGTACCCGAGCAGCGACCCGGCGACCAGGGCCCACAGGGCGCTCCGCCTGACGGCCGCGGCCGCGAGGGCAGCGATGCCCCACGCGGCGACCGCCGCGAACATGGCGTCCGCGCTCACCGCCTGCCAGATGGCTGCGGGACCGAAGACCAGGAAGGGCGCGGCCCGCCGCGCGACCACCTCGGCGCCGAGGAGCCGCAGCGTCACCAGCACCGCCACCGCGGTCGCGGCGGCGATCAACGTCACCACGATGCCGGCCTGAAGACCACTGCCCAGCCCGATCCGGTCGAGCAGCACGAAGAAGCTCAGCGCGCCCGGTGGGTGACCCGCGACATGCACCGGCCAGTTCGCGTCCGCGATGTTGTCCGGCAGCCCGTCGTACGGGATCCGCGCCACCCACCCCCGCAGCGCCGCCGGGAGGTCGGAGGTCGCACGGGCGGTGCGCAGGTACTCGTAGGGGTCATCGAGGATCTTGCCGAGCCCGTCCTTGCCGTCCACGAGCGCGAGGCTGAACAGCCACGCCACCCCTCCGGCGTACGCCGCCAGCAGCAGACGGCGCCACGGCAGCCGCTGCGCCAGACCGACCGAGAACCAGACCGCCAGCGCCCCGACGACCAGGGAGGGCACGGTGCCCGCTCCGGTGCGGGGGGCCCACTTCGCGTGCAATGGTGGGAAGGACCGGACGTGGACGTCCCAGGCTGTGAAGGCAGGCAGCGCCATCGCCAATCCGGCGAGCCCCAGGGCTACGAATAGACCGAAGAGAGGTGCCACCTGAGGCCTACCGGGAACGGTCATGGCCCCCAAGAGTAGGAGTTCGCATCAGCCTCCCCAGCAACGCGTCACCGCAGCAGCCCGAGGGCTCCTACGGCGAGGCCACGGTGACTGCCGCAGCGACCTGCGACGTCGTGATCCCCTGTCGCGACGAGGCGCCCGCGCTGCCGGACCTGCTGGCGCGCATCCCCGAGGGCTTCCACCCGATCGTCGTCGACAACGGGTCGCGCGACGACACGGCCGCGGTCGCGCGTCGTCTGGGCGCCACCGTGGTGCGGGAGCCGCGTGCGGGTTACGGAGCCGCGGTCCACGCCGGGCTCGAGGCAGCCACCGCGGACTTCGTCGCCGTCATCGACGGGGACGGGTCCATGGACCCTGCCGAGCTCGTAGCACTGCTCGGCGACGTCACCTCGGGCAGGGCCGACCTCGCCGTAGGACGCCGCCGACCCAGTGCCCGCGGGGTGTGGCCCTGGCACGCGCGAGCCGGCAACGCGGCCGTGCTGTGGTGGCTGCGTCGCCGCGTGGGGATGCCGCTGTACGACATCGCCCCGATGCGGGTGGCCCGTCGAGAGGGCCTGCTCGGGCTCGGGGTCGAGGACCGACGCTTCGGCTACCCCGTCGAGCTCCTGCAGCGCGCGACCGCCGCCGAGTGGCGCTTCGTCGAGCGCGATGTCAGCTACCACCCACGGGCCGCCGGCACGCGCTCCAAGGTGTCCGGTTCCGTCATCGGCACCATCCGTGCCGCCCGCGACTTCGCTCGGGTGCTCCGATGAGGCCCGCCGTGGCCCTGGTCGTCGCCAAGTCGCCGGTGGCCGGGAAGGTGAAGACCCGTCTGGGCCGTGAGATCGGCATGGAGTGTGCCGCAGACCTGGCTGCCGCGGCCCTGCTCGACACCGTGTGGGCGTGCACGTCGGCCTTCGGCGCGGCGAGGTGCCACCTCGCCCTCGACGGCGTCTTGGCGCACGGCCGTCGGGCGGCCGAGCTGCTGGTCGCCACCGCGGACTGGACCTTCCACCCCCAGCGCGGGGACAGCTTCGCCGACCGCCTCCTGCAGGCGCACGCGGACGCCGCCGCGTTCTCAGGCGCTCCCGTGGTGCAGGTGGGCATGGACACCCCGCAGCTGCTCGTCGAGACCTTGGTCGAGGCCGCGTCGCTGCTGACCAGCGCGGACGCTGCCGTCCTGGGGCCGGCCGTGGACGGCGGATGGTGGCTGCTGGGAGTCGGGGGGCCGCACCTGCTGGCGCAGCTGCACGAGGTGCCCATGTCAACTGCCGAGACCGGCGAGCTGACCCGCCGATCGCTGGTCGGCGCCGGCGCCCGGGTGACGGACGTCGTGACCCAGCGCGACGTCGACGAGGTCCTCGACGCCGAGTACGTCGCCAGCACCGCCCCTGGCACGCGTTTCTCGAGGAGCTGGCGATGACCACCGCCGAGTCGGTCGAGGAGCCGCTGCTGGACGCGATGTCACTCGGCCTCGAGGGCCGCCACGACTCCTTCAGCGACGTCTTCAGCGACGCCCTCCGCGGGATCCCGTGCTCGGTCCACGGGATCACCCCGGAGCACCAGGCCGTCCCGGT
>NZ_JAOPXP010000110.1 GCF_025965085.1 Marmoricola sp. | reverse complement strand
TCTCGGCGAGGTCGTGGGTGAGTCGCTCGACGTAGTAGGAGCCGCCCCAGGGATCGATGGTCCCCGTCGTGCCCGACTCCTGCTGGAGCAGCAGCTGGGTGTTGCGCGCGATCCGCGCGGAGAAGTCTGTCGGCAGCGCGATCGCCTCGTCGAGGGCGTTGGTGTGCAGCGACTGGGTGTGCCCCTGGGTCGCGGCCATCGCCTCGATGCAGGTGCGCTGCACGTTGTTGAACACGTCCTGCGCGGTGAGCGACCAGCCGGAGGTCTGGCTGTGCGTGCGCAACGAGAGCGACCTGGGGTTCTGCGGCTCGAACTGGCTGACCAGGCGGGCCCACAGCGCACGGGCCGCGCGCATCTTGGCGACCTCCATGAAGAAGTTCATGCCGATGGCCCAGAAGAAGCTCAACCGGGGTGCGAACTCGTCGATGGTCATGCCCGCGTCGAGTCCGGCGCGGATGTACTCGACCCCGTCGGCCAGGGTGTAGGCCAGTTCGAGGTCAGCCGTCGCCCCGGCCTCCTGGATGTGGTAGCCGGAGATGGAGATCGAGTTGTACCTCGGCATCCGCTGCGACGTGTAGGCGAAGATGTCGCTGATGATCCGCATGCTCGGCTGGGGCGGGTAGATGTAGGTGTTGCGGACCATGAACTCCTTGAGGATGTCGTTCTGGATGGTCCCCGTGAGCTGCTCCGGCTTCACCCCCTGCTCCTCGGCCGCGGCGATGTAGAGCGCCAGCACCGGGAGCACGGCGCCGTTCATCGTCATGCTGACGCTCATCTCGTCGAGGGGGATGCCCTCGAACAGCGTGCGCGCGTCGTAGATGGAGTCGATGGCCACGCCGGCCATGCCGACGTCGCCCCGGACCCGCGGGTGGTCGGAGTCGTAGCCCCGGTGGGTGGCCAGGTCGAAGGCCACCGAGAGCCCCTTCTGGCCGGCCGCCAGGTTGCGACGGTAGAACGCGTTGGACTCCTCGGCCGTGGAGAAGCCGGCGTACTGACGGATCGTCCACGGCTGGGTGGTGTACATCGTCGGGTAGGGCCCGCGCAGGAACGGCGCGATGCCCGGGTAGGTATCGAGTGCGTCGAGTCCCGCGAGGTGCTCGGGGCCGTAGATCGGCAGGATGCCGATGCCCTCGGGCGACTCCCATTCCCCCGTGGTCGAGGGGGGAGCGCCGGCGACCGTGTCGGAGCCTTCGACGGGCTCCTTCGCGCTGACCGCTCCTGCCAGAGGGAGGTCGGCGAAGCTCTCCGGGATGCTCATCAGCTGGTCTCCTTCGGTGAGAGCTTCTCTCTCGTCCGGGTCAGGAAGTCGAGCGCGTCGACCCCCGTGGCGCAGGTGTCATCGGCCTCCACGCCCTCCACCGGCTTGCCTGCGAGCACGACCCATTCGGCTCCCGCGGCGCGCAGTGCGGTGACCAGGTCGCCACCCCACGCGGCGTAGGCCTTGTCGTTGCCGACGAGGCAGACCACCGGCTGACCACCGTCGGGGCCGGCGAAGTCCTCCAGCACCGACGCGACGTCGTCGTGGCGACCCGTGTTGACCACGTCGATGCCACCGGCCGCGAACAGGTTGGCAGCGAAGGTGGCACGTGCGGTGTGCGCAGCGACCGTGCCCATGGTCGCGAGGAAGACCGGCTTCACGGCGGGCTCGTCGCGCATCTTCTCGAAGGGCTCGCCGTAGGGGCGGACCGGAATGGCGCCCTCGGCGTACGGCGCGCGCTCGGGCAGCGCCTCGCGCAGGTTCGGGAACTCGGTCAGCCCGGTCAGGGGACGCGTCCGGTCGGCGATCTGCCGGTCACGCTCGGCGACGACCCCGTCGATCCGCGACCGCAGCGAGCCGTCCTCGACGGCTTCGACCACGCCACCCGACTGCTCGATGCGACCCAGCTCCTGCCACCCCGCGACCGCGAGGTCGTCGGTGAGCTTCTCGACCGCGAAGGCGCCGCCGGCCGGATCGGCGACCTTGGCCACGTGGGCCTCCTCGACCAGCAACGTCGAGGTGTTGCGCGCGATGCGGCGGGCGAACGCGTCGGGCAGCCCGAGCCTGGCGTCGAAGGGCAGCACGGTGACCGCATCCGCACCGCCGACCCCGGCGGCGAAGGAGGCGACACAGGTCCGCAGCATGTTCACCCAGGGGTCGTACCTCGTCATCATCGGTCGCGACGTGACCGCGTGCAGGCTCATGTTCCGACGTTCCTCGGAGGCACCGCTCAGCTCCAGCATCCGGGCCCACAGCCGGCGTACGGCACGCAGCTTGGCAATGGTCACGAACTGCTCGTCGGTGGCGGCCAACCGGAACTCGATGAGACCGGCGGCCTCGTCCACCGGGATCCCGGCGCTGTCGAGCGCGCGCAGGTAGTGGGCCCCGAGCGCGAGGACGTAGCCCAGCTCCTGCACGTCGGAGGCGCCGAGGTCGTGCACCGCGGTCCCGTCGACCACCAGGGCCCGGCAGCCGAGGGCCTGCGCGATCGTGGCGGCCTCGGCCACACTCTCGACGGGGGTGTCGAAACCACGCACCGCCGAACCGACCGGGTCCACGCCGAGGTTGGTCCCGGCCGCCAGGGTCTGCCCTCCGGCGACCTCGGCGAACGACCTGGCCGCGCCGACCGGGTCCGAGGGGGCGTCGAGCACGACGGGCGCCACATCGAGAAGGACTCCCTTCAGGACCGCGGGCAGGTCGGCCAGGGCGACGCCGGACTCCCCCACCTGGATCCACAGGGACATGACCCCGTTCTCGAGATCCGTCAGGGCGGCCTGGTTCGCCGCCTCCGCGTCGGGGTCGGCCAGCAGGCCACGGACGTCCCACCCGTCGCCACGCGCCGGTGGCCGCACCGGGTCGGGCAGGCCGGCCACGAGCGCCGGCGTACCGAGCGGCGTGATGCCGATCCCGTCCAGCGTGGTGCGCGTCAGCTCCGCCCACACGGCGTCATCAGGGTCCTCGTCGCCGAGGCGGCGGGCCTTGCGGAGCACGGCCGCGGCCGCCCTCTCCCACTCGCTGACGTCGTGCTCCCGCCCGTCGGCGAGCGACAGGTGCGCGTCGGTGTCCATTCGCGAAGGATAAGGACCGGCGACGCGGTGCGACCAGCGAGTGTGAAATACCCGACCCGGGATCACGGCCATGAAGGTGCGGGACCGCGCGACCGGCGGTCGTTCACCTCGCGCTCGCCTGGTTGTCATCCCCTCGACAGTGCGAGGGGCGAGAGTCGCAGCATGCGTATCGCACTCGTGACCGAGCAGTTCACGCCCAGCACCTCACCGGCAGCGCACGTGACCCGTGAGGTCGTCTCGCGTCTCACGGGCGGCGGGCACGACGTGGTCGTGTTCGCCAACGGTCGCGGCCCCGCCGACTTCAGCGGCGCCCGCCTGTTCTGGGCCAGCCGGCTGACGCCCGTCTCGGCCATCCGCGAGGCCCTCGCGCTGTCTCGGCCGGACGTGTGCCACCTCATCGACCCCCACCGCCTCGGCATGAAGGTCGCGGAGGCGGCTGAGCGGCTCGCTGTGCCCACGGTGGTGCTCCAGCCGCGCACCTGGAAGCCGGGCGTCGACCTCGCCGACCACCACCCCGGACTGCGTGACCAGGTCCTGCACGACCGCTGGGCCCGGGTCCACTCCCCCGATGGCGGCCGGCTCGTCGTCGGCTACGTCGGGCCGCTGGAGCGGACCAAGGTGCTGAGCCGTCTCGCGCTGGTGGCCCGGCTTCCCGGTGTGCGCCTGGTCGCCCTCGGTGAGGGTCCGGGCGCCGACGGGCTCCGGGCGGCCGGCGCGAAGGTCATCCCGCACGCGAGCGGCCTGGAGCGCGGTCGGTGCATCGCCTCCTTCGACCTGCTGCTCCAGCCACGCAAGCGGGAGGTCTACGCCCCGGTCGTGAACGAGGCGTTGGCCAGCGGAGTGCCGGTGGTCGCCTACGAGAGTGGCAGCGCTGCCGACGCCGTACGCCACGAGCACAACGGCCTTCTGGTCGACACCGACCGCGGCGCGAAGAGGTTCGGCCGGGCAGTGGCTCGCCTGGCTGCGAGTCCTGACCTCCGGTTCACCCTCGCTGCCGCGGCCAGGGCCTCGGTGGTGGACCGGACCTGGGACGACGCGGTCACCGAGCTGCTCGAGGTGCACTACCCGGCAGCGACACGCCGCCCCTCGGTCGCCACCGTCTGAGTCGACCGAAGGGTGGAGGTGGGGTGGGCCGGCCGGTGGACCTTCCTCCGCGCAGCACCTCGCGGCGAGCTGACGCCGCACGGGTCGCTAGACCTCGCTGCGGCCCTCGTCGTCCTTGTTGCGTAGTCCGATCTTGTTGCCGAGCCACACCAGTGGGTCGTACTTCCGGTCGACGACCCGCTCCTTCATGGGGATGATCGCGTTGTCGGTGATCTTGATGCCCTCCGGGCAGACCTCCGTGCAGCACTTGGTGATGTTGCACATGCCCAGGCCGGCGGCGCCCTGGGCGAGCTCACGACGGTCGTGCGTGTCCAGCGGATGCATGTCGAGCTCGGCGTACCGCAGGAAGAAGCGGGGTCCCGCGAAGACCGGCTTGTTCTCCTCGTGGTCGCGTACGACGTGGCAGGTGTTCTGGCACAGGAAGCACTCGATGCACTTGCGGAACTCCTGCCCGCGCTCGACGTCGATCTGCGCCATCCGTCTCTTGCCGTCCGCGTCGCGCCGGGGCGGGGCGAAGGCAGGGAGCTCCTTGGCCTTCTCGTAGTTGAAGGACACGTCCGTGACGAGGTCGCGGACCACGGGGAACGACCGCATGGGCGTGACCGTGATCGTCTCGGACTCCTCGAAGTCGGAGAGCCGGGTCATGCACAGCAGTCGCGGCCTGCCGTTGATCTCGGCACTGCAGGAGCCGCACTTGCCGGCCTTGCAGTTCCAGCGGACCGCGAGGTCGCCGGCCTGGGTCGCCTGGAGACGGTGGATCGCGTCGAGGACGACCTCGCCGTCGGAGACCTCGACGGTGTAGTCGCCGAGCTCGCCGCCCTTGTCGTCGCCGCGCCAGACGCGCAGCTTCAGGTCGTAGGCCATTACTTGGCCGCCTCCTTCGTGTCGGAGTCCGCCGCCGGGGTGTCGAACAGCTTCTGGAGCTCGGGCGGCATCACCGGGAGCGGCTGCTCCTTGATGTCGACCCCGTCGCCGGCGGCGTCGAGCGTCAGCACGAGGTTCTTCTTGCCCCACTCCGCGTTGGGACCGGGGAAGTCGTCGCGGGTGTGACCACCGCGGGACTCCTCACGGGTGAGCGCCGCCTTCGCGATGCACTCGGAGACCAGCAGCATGTTGCGCAGGTCGATGGCGAGGTGCCAGCCGGGGTTGTACTGACGGCCACCCTCGACCACGAGGTGCTGGGCCCGCTCCTTGAGCGCCTGGATCTCCTTGAGCGACTTCTCGAGCTCGTCCTTGGTGCGGATGATGCCGACCAGGTCGTTCATCGTCTGCTGGAGATCCTGCTGGATCGTGTAGGGGTTCTCGCCGCCGGTGGAGTCGAACGGAGAAAGCGCGGCCGCCAGGGCGGCGGCGACCGTCTGGTCACTGACCGAGGGACGCGCGGTGCTCGCGTCGCCGGCGTACCGGGCGGCGGACTCGCCGGCCAGCTTGCCGAAGACCAGCAGGTCGGAGAGCGAGTTGCCGCCGAGCCGGTTCGACCCGTGCATGCCACCGGAGCACTCACCCACGGCGTAGAGGCCCGGGACCAGCGACAGCTCCGTGTCGGGGTCGACCTCGACGCCGCCCATGACGTAGTGGCAGGTCGGGCCGATCTCCATCGGCTCCTTGGTGATGTCGACGTCCGCCAGCTCCTTGAACTTGTGGTACATCGACGGCAGCCGCTTGCGGATGAACTCGGGGGTACGACGTGAGGCGATGTCGAGGAAGATGCCGCCGTGCTCGCTGCCGCGCCCGGCCTTGATCTCGGAGTTGATCGCGCGGGCGACCTCGTCGCGGGGGAGCAGCTCCGGTGGGCGCCGGTTGTTGGCGTGGTCGTCGTACCAGCGGTCTGCCTCCTCCTCGTTGTCGGCCGTCTCGGCCGCGAAGAAGGGCGGGATGTAGTCGAACATGAAGCGCTTGCCCTCGGAGTTCCGGAGCACGCCACCCTCACCGCGTACCGACTCGGTGACGAGGATGCCCTTGACCGAGATCGGCCAGACCATGCCCGTGGGGTGGAACTGCAGGAACTCCATGTTGACGAGCGAGGCGCCGGCACCGAGAGCCAGGGAGTGGCCGTCGCCGGAGTACTCCCAGGAGTTCGACGTGACGATGTAGGCCTTGCCGACTCCTCCGGTCGCGAGGACCACGGAGGGGGCCGACCAGCTGACGAACTGCCCGTCGACGCGGCGGTAGCCGAACGCGCCGTTGATCGAGCCGTCCTCGGCCTTGAGCAGCTTGGTGACCGTGTGCTCCATGTACACGTCGATGCCGAGGGCGACGGTGCGCTGCTGGAGGGTGCGGATCAGCTCGAGGCCGGTGCGGTCACCGACGTGCGCGAGCCGGGCGAAACGGTGCCCACCGAAGTCACGCTGGGAGATCAGGCCGTCCTTGGTGCGGTCGAACAGCGCACCCCACTCCTCGAGCTCCCGGACGCGGTCCGGTGCCTCCTTGGCGTGCAGCTCGGCCATCCGGTAGTGGTTGAGCATCTTCCCGCCGCACATGGTGTCGCGGAAGTGCACACGCCAGTTGTCGTCCGGGTAGACGTTGCCCATCGCCGCGGCGATGCCGCCCTCGGCCATGACCGTGTGGGCCTTGCCCAGCAGGGACTTGCAGACCACGGCGACCTTCGCGCCCTGGGCGTGCGCCTCGATCGCCGCGCGGAGCCCGGCGCCGCCGGCCCCGATCACGATGACGTCGTACTGGTGCTGCTCGGTTGAGGTTGCAGAAGACATCTAGGAGATCCACCGGGGGTCGTTGAAGAGGCCGCTGGAAACCGCCCAGACGTAGGCGTCCGTGAGGGCGACACCGACGAGCGAGATCCACGCGAACTTCATGTGGCTGTGGTTGAGCTTCGAGACCAGGGTCCAGAACTTGTACCGGACCGGGTGCTTGGAGAAGTGGTTCAGGCGGCCGCCCATGATGTGGCGGCAGGAGTGGCAGGACAGGCTGTAGAGCCACAGCATCGTGGCGTTGGCGACCAGGATCAGCGAGCCCAGGCCGATCCCGAAGTGCTTGCCGCCGTCCTTCTCGAAGATGAAACCGACGATCGCGTCGTAGGTGAGGATCGCGTTGAAGACGAGGCCCGCGTAGAAGAAGTAGCGGTGCACGTTGTTGCCGATGAGCGGGACCTTGGTCTCGCCGCTGTACTTCTGGTGCGGCTCGGCGACGGCGCAGGCCGGCGGCGACATCCAGAACGCCCGGTAGTAGGCCTTCCGGTAGTAGTAGCAGGTGAGGCGGAAGCCGAGCGGGAAGATCAGGATGAAGATCGCCGGCGTGAAGAACGCGTTGCTCGGGAAGATGCCGATCGACGGGGCGTCGCCGCAGCCGTCCGTCGACAGGCACGGCGAGTAGAACGGCGAGATGTACGGGTCCTTGTAGAAGTCCTGACCCATGAACGCGCGGATCGTCGAGTAGATGATGAACAGGAACAAGACCGTGAAGGTGATGAGCGGCTGAAGCCACCACCGGTCTGTGCGGAGGGTCTTCGCGTCGATCGTCGCGCGGCCGGGTGCACCGGTCCCCATCGGGGCAGTGGTGGTCATGCGTTCCCTTCGCTGGACAGGTTCGTAAGAGGGCTTGCGGGGGGGCGTGTGGTGACTTTCTACCGTCCCCCGCCGAGGCCCTCGTCCTCGGCGTCCATCCAGAAGTCCTGGGGGTAGGCCGAGTCGTCGATCACCTGCAGCTTGGGTGGTGCTGCCGGGGTGCTCGCGGCGTCGTTCCCGACCAGCAGGTCGAGGTCCTCCGCCACCCGGTCGACGGCCACGATGAGCCGTCGGGTGTCGACGCTGTCGCCGTGGTGGCGCACCAGGGCGACGGTGGCGCGCTTGAGCGCGCGGATCGCCTCCCGAGCGGCTGCGACGTCGTCCTGCACGGCCATCGTCGTCGTCCTTCCCTGTGCTCGCCCCTGGAGGGGGCCGTCGATCGCAGACAACACGACTCGGGTACGCCGGCGCAACTTCACTTGGGGGGCTCACAGGTTGTTGCTGTCAAGATGGTGGGGTGAGAAGGAGGCGGTGGGCGGCCGGACTGGTCATGGTGGGGCTGCTCGCGGTGGGTTGCGGCTCGGGCAAGCCCAAGACGCTCCCGCTCTGCACGTCCGGCAGCGTGGTGCTGACTCCGGAGCAGACTGTCAACGCGGCCACCATCGCTGCGGTGGGCAAGCGCATGGGCGTGCCCAACCACGCCGTCACGGTCGCGCTGGCCACCGCCTTCCAGGAGTCCAAGCTCCGCAACCTCGGCTACGGCGACCGGGACTCGCTCGGCCTGTTCCAGCAGCGCCCGTCGCAGGGCTGGGGCTCCGCCGCGACGGTCCAGGACCCGCTGCGGGCCTCCGCGAGCTTCTACAGCCACCTCCTGCGCGTACGGGGCTGGGAGTCCCTCCCGGTGACGGTCGCCGCCCAGCGGGTGCAGCGCAGCGGCGCGCCGGAGGCCTACGCGCAGTGGGAGACGGCCTCCCGGGAGCTCGCCCGCGCTCTGACCGGGGAGGTGGCGGCGGGGCTGTCGTGCCAGTTCGACCCCGCCCCCAAGCCCGGTCAGAACGCCGCGCTGCGGCTGGCGGCGGAGGCCGAGCTCGGCCCGGGCGGGCTGGACCGGGCGCGCACACCGGCCGCAGCCTGGACCACCGCCAGCTGGCTGGTGGCCCACGCGTCGGGCTACGGGGTCTCGCGGGTCAGCGCCCAGGGCCAGACCTGGCAGGCCAAGCGCGGCACGTGGAAGCCCGACCCGAAGGCCACCACGCTCGCCTGGTCCTGAGCCTCCTCCCCTGGCGCGGGGTGGGGCTAGAGCAGGTGGGAGCCGTAGGTCAGGCAGACGCCGCAGGTGGTGGCGCCGGTGAAGCAGGCGATGACCACCGCGGCGGACGCGCGCACCCACGGCTTCTGAGGGCCGGCCATCGTCGGCGGGAGGTAGGCGCTGGGGAGCTTGGACCCGCGCAGCAGCTCGAGGTAGTGCGGGTCGGGCCGCGGTGCGCCCTCGAACTCGACCTGCCCTTCGACCGTCATGCATCAAGCGTAGGTCGGCCCTGAACGGTCCGCCACCGACGTCTTTCAGCTCGTCACGGGGATCGGCACCGGATCAGGGGCCGCCCCGCTGCAGGCGACACCGGTCCCCTCAACGCTCCTGCGAGCACGACGATCCTGCCCCAGCGCTGACACACTGCGGGCATGAGTGAGACCACGACCTGCACCGGCTGTGGGACGCAGGTGGAGGACAAGCCGCCGACCTGGTCGATGCAGGTGGGGGCCCGCGGCGTCCAGTGGCTGTGCGACCGCTGCACCCGCGACAACATCCGCGCGATCGAGGGCAAGCTCGACGAGGCGTGGTGGTGACCTAGCGGCGCGAGGGTGCGTCGACCGTCCCCGGAGGGGCGAAGCCGGGCTGCCACTGCTCCATGAGCTCGCGGAACGGCGCCTCTCCGCCGAGCTGGCACAGCACCCCGATGGTGCCCATCGTGACCCGGTGGATGAGCAGGTACGCCGGCGGCAGGTTGAGCTGCCGACCGAGCTGGGCCGCCGGGCTGCGGGGGTCACCGACGCGGACCGCCTGGCCGCGCAGCCACTCTCTCGAGAACTGGAACCTCGGCGCGGACACCGGCTCGAGCAACGGCAGCAGGTAGTCCAGGACGACGTGCGCGTCGACGGAGATGTTGGGCTTGACGAAGCCCTCGCCCCGGAGGGCCTCCAGGACGTCCTCCGCCCTGCCCTCCAGCGCCAGCCGCGCGAGGCGGCCGATCGGCTCGGGAGCCCCGTCCGGCAGGCGGTTGACCGCTCCGAAGTCGATGACGCCGAGGCGGCCGTCGGCGAGCAGCCGGAAGTTGCCCGGGTGCGGGTCGGCGTGCAGCAGGCCGACCAGGACCGGGCCGGAGAACAGGAACTGCGCCAGCAGCGTGGCGGCCCGGTTGCGCTGCTCCTGGGTGCCCTCCCGGATGACGACGGCGAGGGCCTCGCCGTCGATCCACTCGGTGACGAGCACGTTGTCGGCGACGTCGACGACGGCCGGGACGCAGATGTCGGCGTCGCCGTCGTACGCGGCGTGGAACTGCGCCTGGCTGTCGGCCTCGAGGCGGTAGTCGAGCTCCTCGGCGACCCGCTCCTCGAGCTCCTTGAGCAGCGGCTTGATGTCGAGCCCGGGGGAGAAGCGGGAGAACATCCGCGCCAGCCGGCCGAGCTGCTTGAGGTCGCTCAGCAGCGCCTTGCCGGCGCCCGGGTACTGGATCTTGACGGCCACGGTGCGCCCGTCGCTCCAGACCGCCTTGTGGACCTGGCCGATCGAGGCCGCCGCGGCCGGCTTGTCGTCGAACTCCCGGAAGCGCGAGCGCCAGTCCTCGCCGAGCTGCTCGGCCAGCACCGCGTGAACGGTCTTCACCGGCAGCGGGGGCGCGGCCTCCTGCAGCTTGGTGAGCGCGGCGCGGTACGGGGCGGCCACCTCCTCGGGCAGCGCCGCCTCGAAGACGCTCAGGGCCTGGCCGAACTTCATGGCCCCGCCCTTGAGCTGCCCGAGGACCTGGAACAGCTGCTCCGCGGTACGGGCCTGGAGCTCGGCGGCCACCAGCTCGGCAGGGCGCCCTCCGATGCGCCTGCCCACGCCCATCGCGCCGCGGCCGGCGACGCCGATCGGGAGCGTTGCCAGCCGGGCTCCGCGGGAGATCGCCCGCTGGGGGATGTCGGCCATGGCGACAGTGTGCTTGTACCGGCAAGATCTCGCCTGTTTGCCGCGCTGTCAGGCGGGGACGGCGACCCCCGCAGCCCATGCGCAGGGGCACCCTGGGTGCTGCGGCCACGTACGACGGCGCCACCGCCACCCGGGCAGCTCCAGCTCCAGGGTGCCTCCGATCGAGTCCGGGGAGCCGCCGTCGAGCAGCTGGAGGGCCTGCAGGGCCGCCTGCGCAGCCACCGCCACCGCCAGGACGCCGTCACACGCTGCGGGGGAGCGGACCGGGCGGCTCAGCTGCGCGGCCAGGGCCGGCCACCCCGGGTCCAGCTGGGTCCGGACCAGCTCGAGGCAGCGCAGGCAGGGGGAGCTGCCGGGCAGGACGAGCGGACCGACGACCCCGACCTGCTCGTCCACGCGGGCGAGCAGGTGCGGGGTGCCGCTCTGCTGCAGGACGGCCGCGCTGGCCTCGGCGCCGTCGTCGGTGAGCACCACCAGCGCGGGGTGCCGTGGCGAGCCGAGCGACCGCAGCCGTCCGTTGACGGCCTCGGCCCGGGTGCGCCCCAGGTCGGTGACCGCGACCCCACCCACGCCGGTGTCCGACACCCGCACCTGGCCGCTGTCCCTGACGTCGACCGTCCCGACGCCTGCCGCCGCCAGCAGCGCAGCCAGGGGCGCTCCGACGCGACCGGCGCCGTGCACGACCACGCGGGAGCCGTGCCGCGCCTGCAGGGCCGCGGCAGCCCGCCGGCCGTGGACGAGCGACAGCGAGGCCAGGTCGGGACCGAGCCGGTCGCTCTCGGCCCGGTCCAGCCCCGGCGGGCGCAGGCCGTCG
>NZ_JAOPXP010000084.1 GCF_025965085.1 Marmoricola sp. | reverse complement strand
CCGGCACACTCTCCTGGCTGAGGGACCGCACGCCGCGGCAGTGAGGTCCTCGTGGTTTCGAAAGACTCGCTGGCACTCGTCGCTCGAGTCGGGGCTGACGGGTCCCAAGCCCGGGCCTGGTTCGCTGCGCCCGGGGCGTTCCGGTAGTTTTCCGCATGGCCTCTGGAAACGGATGCTGACCTGCGTTCCGGTCCCCGGGCCCGGCGCGCAGGGCGGTGCGGGCAGGTAGCTCAGTTGGTACGAGCGTCCGCCTGAAAAGTGGAAGGTCGGCGGTTCGACCCCGCCCCTGCCCACCGCAGAAGCCGCAGGTCAGACCTCGTCTGGCCTGCGGCTTCGTCGTTCGAGGCGGCGTGGCGACGGCGCCTCAGGGATTGGCGCTCGGCTCGGACGCTGGGGTGGGCTCCGCGGTGGAGGGCTCTCCGGTGCCCGCATCGGCGCCCGCGCCGGTCTCGGCGCCGGTTGTGGTGCCTGGGTCGGTCGCCGTGGCGTCACCCGGCTCGGGGCTTGTCTCGTCAACCGTGGGCTCGTCGGCCGGCGCCGTGCCCGGCTCTGCTGTCGGAGACGGTCCCTGGCTCGGTGCCCCCTCGTTCCCGGGGTCGCCGGCCTCGACCGAGTCGTCGCGTCCCGCGTGCTCGGCACCGGACCCGATGATGTCCAGGATCCTGGTCTCGTACGCCGTCAGGCGCTCCTGGATCTCGCTGAGGGGGACCGACGCGATGTTCCTGCCGAACTCCGCGATCTCCGACCACAGCTGTGCCAGCTGCTGCGTGCTCGCCTCGCCGAGCGGTCCGTCGAGGGTGACGAACAGCTGGGTGGCCAGCGCGTAGGTCAGGCAGTTCACGCAGTCGTAGTTGACCGCAGCGGAGATGTTCTGGGGTACGGCGACATGGTTGTCGCCCGTGACCAGGACCACCTGGAAGCCGATCGAGACGGCGGCACAGTTGGTGCAGCTGGCGAACGCGTACGCCTCGTTCCTGTTCAGCGCCGGCGAGTCGTCCTCGACCCAGACCAGCGCGAAGGCGACGTCGTAGCGGATCGTGTCGTCCCCGGTGTTCACCGCCAGCGCCTGGTTGTCGCCCTTGCCGGGCTCCAGTGGCTTGTTGAACGGGAAGACCCACGCCTCCGGCGTCCTCCCGGCGGGCCCGGTCCCGGCTCCCGTGTCGGTCGAGCCCGACGCGCTCCCGGGATCCGCACCGGAGCCGATGCGCGGGACCAGGACCAGGGCGAGCTGGGGCTTCTCCTTCGTCGGCCGGGCGTCACCGTCGGCCCACGAGGTCGTCAGCCGACCGTGGTCGCCGGGCCGGAGACCCGCCGTCGGCGGCCGGGCCGCGCTGGCCACCTGCGTGAGCGTGCCGCCCTCGTAGGGCTGGATCGGACGGTAGGCGCCCTCACGGGGCCACCACAGGAACCCCAGGGCGGCCACCAGCGCGAGGGCAAGCAGGCCGGCGAGGCAGCGACGTACGGGGCGGCCGCGGGTGGCGGTCCAGACCCGCGTCGCGGTGCGGCGAAGCATGCGCACCAGGATCAGCGCGATGGCGAGGACGGGGAACAGCACGGCGACGACCGCGAGTCCCCGAGCGACAACCTCGAGGACGTCGGCGTCCGACCACGCGGTCCCCAGCAACGTGCTCTGCTTGCCTGCACTCGCCCACGCCGTGCCGACGATGCGGGGCAACGTGGTCACCATGCAGAACATCGAGAACGCCAGCAGCGGGACGACGAGCAGCACCCACGCCGTGACCACCGCACGTGCCCAGGGCTTGAGGACGGTGGACTCGGGGTGCCTCCACCGCCACGGCAGCACGCCGAGCAGGGTGGGCCTGATGCGCTGGAACAGGTCCGGCACACCGGTGACGTCCGCGAGCACGTGGTAGCCGTCGAACCGCACCAACGGCGTGAGCTGGCGCACCATCTGCAGCAGCTGGGTGGCGACCACCAGCAGGAGGGCGTCGTACTGAGTCGCCCACCAGACGCCGGTGATGGCCACCGCCACGATGGCGTTGAAGTAGAGGCCGCCCAGGTCCGTGACCACGCGCCCCCACCGACCGAGGCGGTAGGAGTCGGTGACGTCGGTGTAGAACGCCGGCCACACCAGGAAGATCCCGGCCCCCATGGCCCCCGGGGTCGCTCCCGCGCGGCGTGCAGCGGCGGCGTGCCCGAACTCGTGGAAGCTGGCGGAAAGGACCGTGACGACGACCACCAGCAGGAGCAGGCCGGGCTTGTCGAAGGCCTCGTGGGTCGCCGAGGCGAGCCCCTTGCGGAAGAAGACCCACCACGTGACCACGGTCAGCGCAGCCAGGACGAGTGCGACCACGACCGGGCTGAACAGCCAGCCGAACGGAGCCGTCACCCGTCGGGTGCGTTCGGGATCGGTGACGGCGTACTTGAACCTCAGGGCTAGCAGCGGGTTGGACCTCTGCACCTGGGGCTGTGAACCGTCCGCCTGTACGACGAGGCCCGCCGGCCGGAGGTGGTCCTCGATGAGGGTGCGCACGTTGGCCGCGGACACGGCCCTGCCGAACGGACCGCTGACCGCGGACGCGACCTCGGCGCACGTGCGGGTGCCGTCGACGGCAGCGAGCACGAGGTACAGCAGCGGCGTGAGCTGAATCGTCTGGCCGTCGCCCCGACGGGCGAGGGCAGGGACCTCTCGGTACCCGGAGCCCTTCATCTCACCGATCAGCTGGACACCGTCGGCGCGCGCCGGAGCGTCGGTGGCCTCCATGGGCGGGGTCGCTCCCTCCGACGCACCGTCGGACCCGGCCGATGGCCCGTTGACCACCGTCATCGCTGCGGCACTACTGCTTGATGTCGGAGGTCTGCTCCGAGGTCGCCTCGGCGGAACCTGTCACCTGCTGGTCGATGATGGCGTCCTGCTGCGAGACGGCGACAGCGTCGCTCCCCTGGCTGCCGATGTTCGTCGCCACCGCCGCGTCGATCGGTGCCGCGACGTTGGCGTTGGCGGCGACCGCGCCGTTGATCGGGGCGGCGATGTCGGCATCGGCGTCCACGTTGACGTCGACGTTCAACAGGTCTCCGCTGAGGGCGCCAGCCTGGAGGCCGCCCGCCGCGCCATCTACAGCTCCACCGAGGGCGTCGGTCGCCCCATCGGTCGCCCCGTCGATCGCCCCGCCGGTCGCCCCGTCGACCGCGCCGTCGGTCACGTCACCGGCCGTGCCCGTGGCGCCGTCCACGACGCCGTCCACGGCTCCGCCCACAGGGGCGGTCGCCTCCGGCGGAGCACCCAGGGTGGCCGCGGCGGCAGCGCCGCCGGTGTCGGTGCCGGTGGTCGTGGTGCCGTCGTCGACGACGTCGTTGCCCTGGTCGATGGCGCTGCCCTGGTCAGCCGTCGCCGTGGCGTCGGCGTCGATGCCCTGGGTGATCATCACGCCTTGGTCGCTGAGCGCCTGCGCCGTCGAGTCGACCGAGA
>NZ_JAOPXP010000082.1 GCF_025965085.1 Marmoricola sp. | reverse complement strand
GACCTCGGCGCTGACCCTGCGGGAGGCGTCGTACCCACCGGTGCAGTACGTCCCGACCGCCGACATCGACCCGGCGGTCATCTCGCGGACGGACACCTCGACGTACTGCCCCTTCAAGGGGCACGCGTCCTACTACTCGGTCCGCACCCCCGAGGGCACCATCGACGACGCGGGCTGGACCTACGACGACGCCTACGATGCCGTGGCCGAGATCAAGGACCACGTGGCGTTCTACACCAGCAAGGTGAGTGTCTCGGTCGAGGGCTGACGCCCCGGCGCTGCGGCGAGGGGGCCTAGAAGAGTCGCCGCGTCAGCGCTCGCTTCCAGCGGGAGTAGGGCGGGTTGAGCAGTGGTGCGTCCACCAGCCACGAGGGTCGACGGAACACGGCCTTGCGGTGGCTGAACGTCTCGAAGCCCCATCGCCCGTGGTACGAGCCGTACCCGCTCTCGCCGACGCCCCCGAACGGGAGCGAGGAGACGAGCAGGTGGCTGATCGCGTCGTTGACGCAGATGCCGCCGGAAGAGGTCGTGCTGACCACCTGCTCGACGGTCCTCTCGGATGCGGTGAACAGGTAGAGGGCAAGCGGCTTGTCGCCGGTGCTGATCGCGCCGGTGACCTCGGAGAGGTCGTCGAAGGTGAGGACCGGGAGCACCGGGCCGAAGATCTCCTCGCCCATGACGGCCGAGTCGCGAGAGACGTTGCGCAGCACGGTCGGGGCGACGTATCGCTTCTCCACGTCGACCTCTCCGCCGCAGACCACGTCGTAGCCGACGCCGTCCAGCAGGTTCTGGAGCCGCTCGGTGTGGCCGGGGTTGATCATGCGGCCGAAGTCCTTGCTGGATCGGGGGTCGGACCCGTAGCGCTGTGCGATCTCGGCCGTCAGCGCGTCGAGGAACTCCTCCTCGACGTCTCGGTGGACGTAGACATGGTCCGAGGCCACGCACGTCTGGCCGGCGTTGAGGAACTTGGAGAACGCCACCCGGCTCGCTGCGAGCTTGATGTTGGCGTCCCTGGTCACGATGGCGGGTGACTTGCCGCCGAGCTCGAGGGTGACCGGGGTGAGGTGCTTGGCCGCGGCCGCGGCCACGATGCGACCGACCGAGCCGTTCCCGGTGTAGAGGATGTGGTCCCAGCGCTGGTCGAGCAGGGCGGTCGTCTCCGGGACGCCCCCCTCCACGACCGCCACGGCACTGGTGTCGAGGTACTCCGGGATGAGTCGTGCCAGCACGGCGGAGGTCGCGGGGGCCACCTCCGAGGGCTTGCACACCACCGCGTTGCCGGCGGCCAGAGCGGCGGCCACCGGGGAGACGAGAAGCTGCACGGGGTAGTTCCACGGGGCGATGACGAGGACCACGCCGAGCGGCTCAGGGATCACCTCGGCTCGTCCCGGGCGGAAGAGCAGGGGGACCTTCTGGCGCTCGGGACCCGCCCACCTGGGGAGGTGGCGCTGCAGGTCCTCGATCTCGCGGACAGTGGCCCGCAGGTCCGCGGCCCAGGCCTCGAAAGGGGCCCGCCCCAGATCCTCGCCCAGGGCGACGACGAGCTCGCCCTCGCGCTCGACGAGCATCCGGCGCAGGGCCGCGAGCTGTTGCTGGCGCCAGGCGAGCGGTCGCGTGCGCCCGGTGGCGTACGCCGAGCGGAGCCGCTCGACCAGCACCGCCGCGTCGGTGGGCGAGAAGGCCGGGGCCGCCTGCTCCTCGTCGGGCGAAACGTCGACCTGGCTCATCTGACCTCCTGCGGCGCCCCGGCGGGGCTGTGGGAGGTCAGGCTGTCGGAGCCGGCAGGGGAGGGCAACCCCCCACCCCGCCGGTGCTCGAACCGATGGTTGAATCGCCCCTGCCCGCCGGCGCCCTGACCGAGGAGATCGACGCATGGGAACCAACCAGCGCTCGCAGATCGAGATGACGCCCGAGGAGATCAGCGCGTTCATCGCGAAGCAGCGCACCGCCAACCTCGCCACCATCGGCGCCAGCGGCCACCCGCACGTGGTGGCGATGTGGTTCGCGCTGATCGACGGCGTGCTGTGGTTCGAGACCAAGGCCAAGGCGCAGAAGGCCCTGAACCTCAGGCGCGACCCGCGCGCGACCGTACTCATCGAGGACGGGCTGACCTACGACACCCTGCGTGGCGTCTCCATGGAGGGCACGGCCGAGATCCTCGACGACCCGGACGCGCTCTGGGCCGTGGGCGTCAACGTGTGGGAGCGCTACACGGGCCCCTACAGCCAGGACCTCAAGCCGTTCGTCGAGCTGATGTTGAACAAGCGCGTCGCGGTGCGCTTCGACGTGCACCGGATCCGCTCCTGGGACCATCGCAAGCTCGGCCTCGACCCCATCCCGCTGGGCGGGAGCGCGGTCGACCAGGCCGGGCCTGAACCTAGGGCCTGAACCGAGGGCCTGAACCGAGGGCCTGAACCGAGGGCCTGACCTGGGGCCTGGGCCGAGGGGATTCGCGGCCCCGCGACCGGGGCACACAACCGGCATGCCCGTGCGCAAGGTCGGCGTCGAGGAGGAGTTGATGCTCGTCGCCCCGGAGACGGGCATGTTGACCGGTATCTCCCGGTCGGCGGTCTCCGCCAACGAGACCGACGTGGAGGTGGGGGAGGAACTCTTCCTCCAGCAGATCGAGACCTCCACGGCACCTTGCGAGCGGGCCGAGGATCTCCTCGCCGGACTGAGGGCCGGGCGCCGCGCCGTCGGTGAGGCGGCAGCCGCCGCCGGAGCCCGTGCAGTGGCGATGGCGACTCCTGTCCTCGGCGGGGAGCGGGAGGACTTCACCCCGACGCCGCGCTACCTCGGGATCCGGGCGGGGTACGGCGAGCTGGCGCGACAGTCGATGGTCTGCGGGATGCACGTGCACGTCGACGTGGCATCCGAGGAGGAGGGCGTGCGCGTGGTCGACGGGATCCGTCCCTGGCTCCCGTTGCTCCTGGCGGTGAGCGCCAACTCGCCGTACTGGCAGGGCAGGGACACCGGTCACGCGAGCTGGCGGTCGCAGGTCTGGAACCGGTGGCCCACAGCCGGTGCGGCCCAGCCGTTCGAGGACGTGGCGACCTATCGCGCCGTCTCCGAGCAGATGATCGGCTGGGGTGCAGCCCTCGACCAGGGGATGCTCTACTTCGACGTCCGGTTGGCCGAGCGCTACCCGACCGTGGAGATCAGGGTCGCCGACGTGTGCACGGACCCCGAGGACGCCCTGCTGGTCGCGCTGGTCGCGCGCGCCCTGGTCACGACCGTCGCGGCCGACCCGATGCCGCCGCCCTGGCGGGCCGACCTGCTCCGGGTGGCAAGCTGGCGGGCCGCCCGCCACGGCCTGTCCGCGGACCTGCTGCACCCGGTCACCTCCGCGCCGGCGCCGCCGGGGAGGGTCTTCGATGCCACGGTGGAGCACGTCCGTCCCGCGCTGGAGGATGCCGGAGACCTCGACCTGGTGCGGGCGTCGTTCGACCGCGTCCTCTCCGGCGGGAACGGTGCCACGCGTCAGCACCGGTCGTTCGAGTCGACCGGATCCTTGCGCGCCGTGGTGGAGGACCTCGCGGCGCGCACGGAGGCGTCCTGGGCCTGAGGCTCGAGGCGAGGGCCCGTCCCTGCTGCAGGAAGGCAGCGAGCTCACGGGCAGGCCCGGTCCTCCGCGGGCCGCCGGCGCGGCGGCCGGCGGTCACGCGGAACTGGAGGCGGCTGTTGTGGAGACTCGCCCGAATTGCGAGCCTTTAGGCGATAGCGTGGCCTCGTCATGGGTACATCGAGCTCGGCAGGGGCATTCATGGGTCACTCACCACTGCGACGTGCGGCACTGGCGCGCACGGTGCTGGCGGGGCTGCTCGTCCTCGGGGTCACCGCGTGCGGGACCGACAACAGGCCGTCGGTGGCACTGCCGCCTTCCCTGCCCAGTCCCTCGGCCACCGTGACGGAGTCGCCGGTCGGCGCGACGGGTCTCCCCGACGGTGTCGACCTCGAGGTGACCGACACCCTGCCCGGGACGGCCACCGGCGAGAACCTCGCCTTCGTCTCGCAGATCTTCACCCTCGCGCCCTCCGGACCGCTCGTCGCGCCCGCGGCCATGCGTGTGCAGCTCGACAACGCCCTGCCGGCGAACACACCGGTGGTCGTCGCCACGAGGGACACGACCGCCCAACCCTGGACCTACTCGCCCGGCAGGCTCGGGAGCGACCAACTGCACGTCGAGTACACGACCAGGCGCCTCGGTCAGGTCGCCATCCTCTCGATCAACCTCGACCAGGTGATCTCGAGCTTCCGGAGCGAGGTCGGGCAGAGCCTCGTCAACGGTGCCGCAGTCGGCGCGCCGCGACCGACGTGCGACAACCCGACCGCCGCCAGGTCCGAGGGCTACTCGGTGACCGCGACCAAGGGCAGCACGCTGTTCCACTGCTTCGGCTTCGAGAACGACAAGCGCATCATCTCGGTGACCAACCGGCGGCTCGCCCCCGTCGAGGTGGGGCACGCCGGAGCCACCGTCATCACCGACCCCGGCGTCGGCAAGGCGCTGGCACTCTGGCCGCGGGTCCTGGGCACCACCAACACGTTGCTGAGCTCGGGCAGGGTCGCCACCTTCGGGGTGAACCTCGAGCCGACGAAGGAGCTCACCCTGAGCGTGGCGCCGGACCCGAGGGCGCAGTCCCTGCGACTGCTGCAGGCCGCCGTCCGCTCGCTGTCCCTGCGCCTGAAGAGCTTCGGTGTCGCCGGCGCCGACGTTCCCAAGACCGTGACCGCGCTGCTGGCGAAGCCGCGGTGCGCGAAGGCCCTGACCCCGGGAGGCCAGGCGCTGCTGACCCGTTGCCTGTCCACGGCCCGGCTCACCCAGCTGTTCGGCTCGAGGGGCGTGCTGCTCCGGCCGCTGGTCACCGCGCCGGCGCTGCGCACGTTCTTCATCACCCAGGGCAAGGCCCTGAACGCGGCGCAGCTCGCCGAGCGCCAGCGCATCGTCGTACGCCGCGTGGCCCCCGACTACAAGGGCATCTTCGGCAGGTGGCTGGGCCTGAGCCGGCAGCTGACGATCAGCCGGACGGGCTTCGTCGTCGAGAACTACGCACAGGGCACTGAGCCGGTCGTCGACCTCAGCTACCAGCTCGGCTACCCCGTCACCGCCGACGGCCTCACGACCGTCGAGGCGAAGATCGTCAGGGTCAAGGTCCACAAGCGCAAGCTCCTCGACGGCCGGGTGCCGAAGGTGGGCGACACCGGCATGCTCCAGCTGCGATCCGGGGTCATCACCCCGCCGTTCCTGGGCATCAGGTACTGCGACCGCGCCAACCGCCAGAAGGGCGTCTGCGGGGCCAACGGCTCAGCTGGCTGATCGGGGTCGGCGACCGGCGACAGGTGAGGCGGTCCGACGAGACGTAATCTGAACGGCAATCACGAAGCACGCCGAACAGCGGGAAACATGACCGAGCAGCAGTGGTGGCGCGACGCAGTCATCTACCAGATCTATCCGAGGTCCTGGGCCGACTCCGACGGTGACGGCATCGGTGACCTGCCGGGGATCACCGCACGGCTGCCGCACCTCGCGGATCTCGGCGTGGACGCGGTCTGGCTCTCGCCGCTCTACACCTCGCCGCAGCACGACGCGGGCTACGACGTCGCGGACTACTACGACGTGGATCCCAGGTTCGGGACGCTCGACGACGCCGACGCCCTGATCGCCCGGGCCCACGAGCTGGGCCTGCGGGTGATGGTCGACATCGTGCCCAACCACTCCTCGAGCGAGCACGTGTGGTTCCAGGAGGCGCTGGCCCCCCCACCGGGCAGCGCCGCCCGCGCCCGGTACGTCTTCCGCGACGGCAAGGGCGTGGACGGTGAGCTGGCACCGAACAACTGGCTGAGCAACTTCGGCGGGCCGGCCTGGGAGCGGGTGACCGAGGCGGACGGTTCGCCAGGGCAGTGGTACCTCCATCTCTTCGACGTGACCCAACCCGACTTCGACTGGACCAACCCCGAGGTCGGGGACGAGATGGAGTCGGTGCTGCGGTTCTGGCTCGACCGTGGAGCCGACGGCTTCCGGATCGACGTCGCCCACGGGCTGGTCAAGGCCTCCGGGCTTCCGGACGCGCCTCTCGGGCACGAGATCGCGGACACCGAGCGCACCTCGGACCTGCCGATGTGGGACCAGCCCGGGGTGCACGACATCTACCGCCGCTGGCGCAGGTTGACCGACTCCTATGCCGTGGCCGGGGAGGACGCCGACAGGATCCTGTGCGCCGAGGCCTGGGTGGTTCCAGCGGACGCGCTGGCGGCGTACGTACGTCCCGACGAGCTGCACCAGTCGTTCAACTTCGCCTTCCTGATGAGCCCGTGGATCGCCTCCGCGCTGAAGCAGGAGATCAAGGCGTCCCTCGAGGCTGTCGCGGAGATCCGCTCGCCGCAGACCTGGGTCCTCTCCAACCACGACGTCGTCCGGCACGCCTCGCGGCTGGGCTATGAGCCGGTCCCCGGTCCGCTGCGGCTGTCCGGGATCGGCGCGGACGACCCGCAGCCCGACGCCGAGGTGGGCCTGCGGCGCGCCCGCGCGGCGACGACGGTGATGTTGGCACTGCCCGGCTCGGCCTATCTCTACCAGGGCGAGGAGCTCGGACTTCCCGAGGCGACGCGGCTGCCGGACGAGGCTCGTCAGGACCCGACGTGGGAGAGGTCGGGGCACACCTCCCGGGGGCGGGACGGCTGCCGGGTCCCGATCCCGTGGGAACGCGACGCACCGTCGTACGGTTTCGGACCGTCCGAGAAGGCGTGGCTGCCGCAGCCCGAGGTGTACGGCGAGCTCGCGGCCGACCGGCAGACCGGGGTCCCGGGCTCGACCCTCGAGCTCTACCGACGGTTGCTGCGGTTGCGGCGCGAGCACCGCCCGGGTCGTGGGGAGCTCTCCTGGGTCGACCTCGGGGAGGGGGTCCTGGCCTTCGACGTCACCGGCGTGACCGGTCCGGGAATCCGCGTGATCGCCAACGTGGACAGGGATCGCCTGCCGCTGCCCGACGGTGCCGAGATCCTGGCGGCGAGCGGCGAGATCGACGTCG
>NZ_JAOPXP010000069.1 GCF_025965085.1 Marmoricola sp. | reverse complement strand
GTCCGGCGTGGTCCAGGCAGACCTCCTCACCAGGACGGACCGGTGGTGCGTCAAGGTCGCGAACGCGCTCGACACGGCCGGGTGATCCGCGAGCTTTATTCACATTCCGCCGTTTCGCCACTCCGGCGGGACGCGCTCCTCTGGTCCGGGAACGTTCCCCGGGCTTAACCTCCGGACATGCGGAGTCGCAGGGACCCCGTGTGGGGAAGGGGTTTCTCGGGATGACGAGACGACAGTGGGCCACTGGCCTGGTGGGTGCAGTGGTCGTGGTCGGAACCACCACGCTGGTGCCCACGACAGCGACAACAGCCGCGGTTCCTCCCCTGCTCACCACCAAGCAGCCGGACCCCGCACTGGGCAACGGCCTGGGACGCTTGCTCGCGAAGTCCCAGCGCTCCCACTTCCAGAGGACGGCGGCCGGGCTCAAGATCAACCAGGAAGCGCTCGCGATCCGGGACGCCCAGAACCGTGTCCTGGTCCAGCTGACGCCCCAGGCCAACGTCAACCGGGCGGCGTTCCGCAAGCAGGCGGAAGCTCTCGGTCTGCTCGTGCAGACCGTGGACGCCAGACACGGCACCCTCGAGGGATTCACTCCGCTGTCAGCCGTCCGCTCCCTCGCCGCGCTCAGCGGCACCGGCACGCTCGTCCAGGCGCTGAGGCCGAAGTCGTTCGTCGGTGACGCGACCAGCCAGGGTGTCGCCCTCGAGCGCGTCGACAAGGCCCACGCCAAGGGCGTCAACGGCAAGGGGATCACCATCGGCGCTCTGTCCGACTCCTACGACGCGGCGGTGACAACGGTCGACGGTGCCCCGCTGACGATCCATGCGGCACAGGACGTGGCCTCCGGCGACCTTCCCGGCGTCGGCAACAAGCAGAACTCCAAGCCCGTGGTCGTGATCGAGGACCGCCCGACCGACCCGGGCAACACCGACGAAGGTCGGGCCATGCTCCAGATCGCCCACGACGTGGCACCCTCCAGCAAGCTCTGCTTCGCGACGGCGTTCACCGGGATGCTGGGGTTCGCCGAGAACATCCGCAAGCTCGCCGACCAGAAGGGCCCGTGCGGAGCCGACGTGGTCGTCGACGACATCGGCTACCTCGACGAGCCGATGTTCTCTGACTCGCCGCTCTCCGACGCCATCGACGAGGTCGCAGCCAAGGGCACCCACTACTTCAGCGCCGCCGGCAACAACGGCCAGGACCAGTCATGGGACTCCCGTGCCCGCCTGATTCCGGCGAAGACCGGGATAAGGGGCACCAACCTCGACTTCCGCGGGGTCGACCCCGCGCTCTACGACGGCGGGCTCCAGGACATGAACCCGGGCTGGGGCACCGACGTGGCCCAGGACATCACGCTGGGCCCGGGCGGCGGCGTCCTCGACCTCCAGTGGGACGACCCGGTAGACGTCGACGGCGCCACCTTCGGCGACCCTTTCTTCGAGGCGACCGGCCAGATCACGGCCGCCACCCCCGAACCGAGCTTCACCTTCACCCCCACGGCAGCGCAGGTGGGGAAGACGGTGCAGTTCCGCACCGACGCGATCCCGTCGGGGACGACCGATCTGGTGCTCACCGTGGACGCACCTGACGGCACGAACCTCGCCGTGATCGACACCGGGTCCTCTCCCGAGGTCTTCTCCACGACGCTGACCCAGGCTGGCCCCTACAAGATCACCGTGTCCGGCTTCGACGGCGAGATGGGTGACTTCACCGTCGACGTGCGCCCGGTGCTGAGCCCCTCGAAGGTGACCACCGACTACAACGCACTGCTCTTCGACGCCGGCGGCAGCTTCCTCGGGGCGATCAGCGATCTGAACACGCTGACCGGTCGCCCGTCCGAGATCGCCGCCCTCGACGGTTCGCTCGGGAGGATCCAGCTCGTGATCTCCCGCCACGGGACGGGCAAGGTCGGTGCCACTCGGCTGCGCAACCTGCTCAACGGCGACCTGCACTTCTCGGAGTTCGCCGATCCGCTGTCCCCCGCCGTCTTCGGTCACCCTGCTGCCAAGGGTGCGACGGCCGTGGCGGCGTACGACCCGTTCCGTCCGTACCTTCCCGACTTCTACACCTCGCCCGGTGGCGACCTGCCGATCTTCTTCGACTCGAGCGGCAACCGCTACAGCACGCCACAGGTGCGCCGGGTTCCACAGGTCGCGGGCGCCGATGGCGGGAACACGACGTTCTTCGGCATCGACAACGTGCGTGACCCCGACACGCAGCCGAACTTCTTCGGGACCAGCGCGTCGGCGCCCCACGTGGCCGCGATCGCAGCCCTGGTGCTGCAGAAGGCGGGGGGACCGAAGTCCCTCAGCCCCGCCAGGCTCCGCGACAGGCTGCAGCAGTCGACGTACAAGCACGACCTCGACCCGGACAGGTCGAGCGGCAGCTCCGGTGGGCTGACGATCTCGGCGCGCGGACCGCAGGGCTACGAGCAGAGTGCCGATCCAGGGCCGATGAACGACCCGAGGTTCTTCACGATGACCTACGACGGCAAGGTGCCGCTCAAGTCGGTCACCCTGTTCGGTGAGACCGCGAGCCCCACGGCGCTGGGCAAGCGCAACCCGCCCCGTTCCGACGGAATCGTGTTCGACCCACGCCCCTTCGACGGCCTTCCACCCTTCCGGGCCGACGGCTTCCCCTTCACCATCGGGTCGACCTCGGGCGGTCTGGGCAGGGGCTCGGTCAAGGCGTCGTTCTCTAAGCCGGCTGGCGGTGAGTCCGTCAAGGGCCAGTACCGCCGCCTGACCCTCAAGTTCACGTCGAACCTCAGGACGGGCCAGGCCCTGCAGTTCGGTGTCGACCGCGACCTGGCGATCTCCGGTTTCGGCGGGTCCAACGAGGGCAACGGCGCCGACGAGCTCGGCGGGGCCGTCCTCCTGCCGCAGGGCACCACGCTGCCGATCGGCCTGGGCTTCATCGCCACACGCACCGACGGCACGAAGATCTACGGCGCGATGACCAACCGCATCGGGTCCGGCTTCACGCCGCTCGACGGCTACGGCCTGGTCAATGCGGAGAAGGCCGTGCTCGGCGGCCAGTGACGGTAGGTCTCCTCGGGGAGGGCATGCTGGGCGTCCACCCAGCACGTCCTTCCGGAGGATCTTCATGACCGTCTCCACCCAGGTTCTTCTGGCCCGTCGCCCAGAAGGCGAGCCCGGCGACGACACCTACGAGTTCGTCGAGCACGAGCTGCCGGCGCTGGGCGAGGACCAGCTCCTGCTCCGGGTCGTCTACCTGTCGCTCGACCCCTACATGCGTGGCCGGATGAGCGACGCCCCGTCGTACGCCGACCCGGTCGAGGTCGGGGACGTGATGGTCGGCGGCACGGTCTGCGTGGTCGAGGAGTCGCGCAACCCGGCGTGGGCGGCCGGCGACCTGGTGCTGTCCTACTCCGGCTGGCAGACCCACGCCATCAGTGACGGTCGCGGACTGCGCAGGCTGGACCCGCGGCTTGCCCCGGTCTCCACGGCACTGGGAGTCATGGGCATGCCCGGCTTCACGGCGTACGCCGGCCTCCTCGAGATCGGCCGCCCGCAACCGGGCGAGACGGTCGTCGTGGCAGCGGCGACGGGCCCCGTGGGCTCCGCCGTCGGTCAGATCGCCAAGATCAAGGGCGCCCGCGCCGTCGGCATCGCCGGCGGCCCGGAGAAGCGACAGGCACTGCTCGACGAGTTCGGCTTCGACGTGGCGCTGGACCACCGCTCCCCCACCTTCGCGGCCGACCTCGAGGCGGCCGTGCCGGACGGGATCGACGTCTACTTCGAGAACGTGGGCGGTCCCGTCTCCCGCGAGGCGTTCAAGCGGATGAACCTCTACGGCCGGGTCCCGGTCTGCGGGCTGGTGGCCAACTACAACGCCACCTCCCCGGCCCAGGGCACCGACCACCTCCCACCGTTCATGAGCCTGATCCTGACCAAGAGCCTGACGATCCGCGGCTTCATCCAGGGCGAGTTCACCCAGTCCCACGGCCGCCCCTTCGTCCGCGACATGTCCTCGTGGGTGACCGACGGGTCGGTGCGCTACCGCGAGGACGTCGTCGAGGGACTGCACGCTGCGCCCGCAGCGTTCCGCGGGCTCCTCACCGGGCGCAACTTCGGCAAGCTCCTCGTCCGCGTCTCCGAGGACCCCACGTCGTGACCGGCGCGTGCGGCCGGGCTCCCGCCGGTCCGAGCCGCCCCGTTGGCAGTGAGCGATCGTCATCTGGCTGACGTCCTACGCCCTGCCGCCGTGGATGAGGAACCGGTTCGAGCGGCTTCTGGAGCCGGGGCCTGACTCTCCCGAAATCGGGTATGCACGGGACAGAGCCAGCACCGACCTGAGGAGGCACCGATGCCGAAGGCATGGAGCACCAAGCGCGAGCGCCAGTACGAGCACGTCAAGGAAGGCCTCGAGGAGAAGAGCAGCAGCGAGGGCACCGCCAAGGAGATCGCGGCCCGCGTGGTGAACAAGGAGCGCGCCCGTTCCGGCGAGGCGAAGCAGAAGAGCAAGACCTCCACCGAGGACATCTCCTCGGGACGACGTGGGGGCCTGCGGTCGCACAAGGGCCCCGGCGGGCGCACCAAGGCGCAGCTCTACGAAGAGGCCAAGAAGAAGAACATCGAGGGCCGGTCCTCGATGAGCAAGGCCGAGCTGGGGAAGGCCGTCGGCCGCTGACGGCCGGTCAGCCCGAGGTCAGAGCTGAGCGTCCGCACCGACCCGCCACCGGATGCCGGCCTCGAGGAACGGGTCGATCTCACCGTCGAGCACGGCCTGCGGGTTGCCCGACTCGTACTCGGTCCGCAGTTCCTTTACCATCTGGTAGGGGTTCAGCACGTAGTTTCGCATCTGGTCACCCCAGCTGGCCTGCACGTCGCCACGGAGCTCGTCGAGGTGGGCCTTCTCCTCGGCCTTCTTCAGCGCGAGCAGCTTGGCCTTGAGGATGACCATCGCGGAGGCCTTGTTCTGCAGCTGTGACTTCTCGTTCTGGCAGGACACGACGATGCCGGTCGGGATGTGCGTCAGGCGTACGGCGGAGTCGGTCGTGTTCACCGACTGGCCACCGGGACCGCTCGAGCGGTAGACGTCGACGCGGATCTCCTCGTCGGGGATGTCGACCTGGTCGGTCTGCTCGAGCACCGGCACGACCTCGACGGCCGCGAAGCTGGTCTGGCGACGGCCTTGGTTGTCGAAAGGACTGATCCGCACGAGGCGGTGGGTGCCGGCCTCGACGCTGAGCGTCCCGTAGGCGTACGGCGCGTGGATCGCGAAGGTGGCCGACTTGAGCCCGGCCTCCTCCGCGTAGGAGGTGTCGTAGACCTCGACCTGGTAGTTGTTGCGCTCGGCCCAGCGGGTGTACATCCGCATCAGCATCTCGGCGAAGTCGGCAGCGTCGACCCCACCGGCGCCGGAGCGGATGGAGATGATCGCCTCGCGGGCGTCGTACTCCCCTGAGAGGAGGGTGCGGACCTCGAGCTGCTCGACCTGCTTGATCAGCTTGGACAGCTCCTTCTCGGTCTCGGCCGCAGCCTCGGCGTCGCCCTCCTCGGCGGCGAGCTCGACCATGACCCCGAGGTCCTCGAGCCGGCTCTCCAGCGACACGAAGCGGTCGAGCGTGCCCTGCAGAAGCGAGAGCCGCCCGGTGACCCGTTGCGCGTTGACCTGGTCGTCCCACAGGTCGGGGACCGCCACCTGCTCACCGAGGTCGGCGATCTCCCGACGCATGCCGTCGACGTCCAGGACGGACCCGATGGTCGTCATCGTCGCCTGGAGCTGTTTGATCTCGTGTTCGAAGTCCGTGGCTGCCACAAGCACAGAGGCTACGTGCCTGCAGGGTGCGGAGCGAAGACTGGCTTCCGCCGGACCCGTGTCACGCGGGTGGCGGTCCCCGGACCGGGCCACCCGAACGACGATCAGTTCGGCCTCTGGGCGACGGTCGGCACGCCTCGGGGCGCCCGTCCAGCGCGAACAGATCGTCCCTGGGGCGCTCAGTCGGAGACCACGACCACCGAGGCGGCCGTCCCGGTGACCCGCACGTCGGTGCCGACTCCAGGTACGCGCAGCGGCAGGTCCATCGGGGCCACGATCCGCACCACCACGGTGTCGTCGGTCGTCTCGACCGCGTAGTCCATCCCGGGGAAGCGGTGGTGGATGCCGCTCCTGGCGAAGTGGGCGGCGACGTAGCGTCGAGCGGTGACGGGGTCGATCCGGGCGCGCTCCCCCAGGCCCTGGGTGTACACCTCCTCGCCCTGGATGCCGTCCGTGGCGGCGAGCGCCGCGGCGTCGGCGGCCGAGTTGAGGCCCTGTCGCCGCAGGTACGCCGCCGAGGCGTCCACGACGACGGCCACCAGCAGGGCGACGACCACGGTGAACCCGATGATCAGCGGAGTCACCGAGCCGCGATCGTCCCGGGCCGTCACGGCCTGGCCTCGCGGAAGGTGCCGTACGGCGCCTGGTGCTCGGAGTCGACGCGGATCGCGGGGGTGTTCGCGCCGAGGGCGGCGGGCATCAACGGCAGGTCGACCGAGGAGTGGACCTCCGCCCTCACCACGGACCCCGGTGTCAGGCAGTTGCGCGGGTCGGGCCGGCAGGTGATCCGAACCTCGGGGACGGTGTCGAGCCGCTGGTCCCGGTAGGCCAGCCGCACCGCCGCCCGGGCGCGCGCATGTCCTGTCTCCTGGTCGGGTGCTGTGACGAAGGCCCGGCCGGCGGAGCGTGCGGCTGCCGAGGCGGCGTACGCCGCGCGCTGGGTGTCGAAGGCCGCCAGCACGATGTAGAGCAGCGGCACGATCAGCAGGATCGCCAGCCACACGAACTCGACGAGCGCCGTGCCGGAGTCGTCGCGTCGCCGACAGCTCACGCCCCGGGTCATGGCACGGTCTCCTGCACGCCGTGCCCGGTCAACGACAGGTCGACCGCCGGCCCCCACAGGCCGAGCGGCGGGACCTTCGCGTGGACCGTCACCACGACGGTCTGGACGCCGTCCACCCACGCGCGCCTCGCGGTGACGTTCCGGGCGAACCGGTCCGCGACGGCGCCGCGGACCTGCTCGCGCGTGCGGGCGACGGCGTCCCCGGGAGTCCGGTCGATGGTCGCTCCGTAGCGGGCGCCCTCCGTGGCCGCAGCGGCCAGGGTGTTGCGGACGTGCATCACCAGCCCGACCTGGATCAGGCCGAGCACGAGCGGCACGAGGACCATGCTGACCAGCACGAAGTCGACGACCGCCGCCCCGGACTCGCCGCGACGTCGGGCCTCAGCCGGAGACCGACGAGAGCGCTTCACGCAGCATCGCGCCGAGCTGCGACCCGGCGATGGCCCAGAGCCCCGCGACCAGGCCTGCGGTCATGACCGTGATCAGCACCCATCCGGGAACGTCGCCGCGTTCGTCGCGGCGCCTCGGACGCAGCAGGTGTCTCATTTGATCTCCTCCTAGGGAACGACAAGGCGCAGGCCGACGAGGCCGGGCCAGAATGCGAAGACGACGACGACGGGCAGCACCAGGAAGACGACCGG
>NZ_JAOPXP010000045.1 GCF_025965085.1 Marmoricola sp. | reverse complement strand
GCGGTACGTCGGGTGGCTCACGCCGCCGAAGGAGGTTCGCCGCCGGTCAGGGTGCCGAGGAGACTCATGGCGGCGATCCTGCCCGCCGACCTTGCCCAGCGTTGTGGAAGGCTGCGGAGGTGAAGGCCTTCCGCTGCAGAGACTGTGAGAACCCGCTCCACTTCGAGAACTCCGTGTGCGTCCACTGCGGAACCCGCCTCGGCTTCTCCTGGGAGGAGCGGACGATCGTCCCGGTGCACGACGACGGGCGCTACGTCGACAACGCGGGGGAGCAGTGGCACGTCTGCCGCAACCTCTCGCTGTCCGGCTGCACCTGGCTCACCCAGGTCGAGGGCGGCCAGTGCTTCAGCTGCAGCCTCACCCGCACTCGGCCCAACGACGAGGACGCACGCGGACTTGCCAACTTCCCGGCCGCGGAGCGTGCCAAGCGTCACCTGGTCTTCGAGCTCGACACCCTGGGCTTCCCGGTGGTCAGCAAGCACCAGGACCCGGAGAACGGGCTGGCGTTCGACCTGCTGAGCAGCGTCGAGGAGAACGTCGTCATCGGGCACGCCAACGGTCTGATCACCATCGACCTCGCTGAGAGCGAGGCCGCCCACCGGATCGAGGTGCGCGAGAACCTCGGCGAGCCCTACCGCACCATGCTGGGCCACTTCCGCCACGAGGTGGGGCATTACTACGAGTGGCAGCTGGTGCGCGACGACGTAGTGCTCAAGGAGTGTCGGGACCTCTTCGGCGACGAGTCGAAGGACTACCAGGCGGAGATCGACCGCCACTATGCCGAGGGTCCGCCTGCGGGGTGGGAGACGTCGTACATCTCCAGCTACGCCACGATGCACCCCTTCGAGGACTTCGCGGAGACCTGGGCGCACTACCTACACATCTGCGACACCATCCAGACGGCGTCGGAGTACGGCCTCACCACCGTCGGAACAGTCTCGTCCTTCTCGAGCTTCAGCGATGTGGTCGTCGGGATCTGGATGCCGCTCAGCGTCGCGCTGAACATGATCAACCGCAGCATGGGTCACGAGGACCTCTACCCGTTCGTCATTCCCAAGGGGGTGCTGGACAAGCTCGACTTCGTCGCCTCGCTCCCGACACGGAGTGCTGTCGGGCACGCCTTGCGCTGATCCTCGGCCCGAACGCCGCACCGGCGGTGGCTGATCCCCACGATGTCGATGGGACCAGCCACCGGGGCGGATCAGACACTGCCGGCAGGGCGGCGGGGAGAAGGGGGAACGCAGGTCAGCGGGCCCGCGACCGCAGGGTGGCGACACCGTCGCCCGTCAGGTCGTCGCAGGCGGCGGCGCGGCCCGTGGCCGCCATGAGGAGCGAGAGGATCGGGCCCTCGACCACAGGCCCCGAGCCGTGGCTCCAGTCGGCGTCGCTCGCCCGGAGCGTGAGCCCCTCGATCCGGCTCCTCGTCCGGAGCAGGACGTTGGACCGCTTGTAGAAGTCGAGCACGGACTGCACCGCCTCGGTCGGGTAGGCGTGCCGTATGCCCAGCGGTCGCCGGATGTCCTCCGCGTGCACGATCGTCTCGCCCAGCCAGGAGAGCTTCGGGCCGGGAGGTGACGACGTCGAGCCCTGCTGGGCGCGGAAGGCCTGCAGCGTCTCGGCCGGGGTGTCACCACGGTGACGAGCGATGCCCTTGGCTGCGAAGGAGCCGAAGTCGAGCCCCGAGCCGAGAAAGCCGGCGAGGAACTTCGGCGCGGTCATGGCCGCCGTCGAGGTCATGTGCGCCAGCACATCTCGGACCGTCCAGTCCTCGCACAGGGACTGCGTGGTCCACCTGTCGGCGTCAAGCCCCGTCAGGTCGTCGGCGAGAGCGCCGCGTTCGACAGCGATGGTCGTCCACATGCCTGCCATGTCCAGCAGGTTAGTTGACCGCGCCCCCGGGTCAACGGAGTCGAATGCGAGACGCAGCGTTCCGTGAGTGGTGTGGGGCAGCACAGCGGCCACGGGCCGGGCCACGTCCTCGGTGGTCAGTGAACGGGCAACGTCACGTCACTGGTATGACTGCATCCATGGCTTCCCCCTCCGGGCCTCTTCCCGAGGACCCTGACGGCACGCGCGCCGACGCCCGCGAGACGTGGCCGAGCCGGGAGCTGATCGACTCGTTCCTCGGCACCGGCTTGGACTTCGAGCTCCGCCTCGGCGAGCACACGCCGATCCCGGTCGACGAGCCCGGGGCCGCCGAGGACGCCCGCCGGTTCCGCGACGTGCTCGGCATGTTCGCGACCGGTGTCACCGTGGTGACGTCGATGTCGGGCGACGAGCCCGTCGGGATGACCTGCCAGTCGTTCTCCAGCGTGTCCCTCGACCCGCCGCTGGTCATGTTCTGTCCGGCCAAGACCTCGCGCGCGTGGCCGCTGATGCGCCAGGCCGGCTTCTTCTGCGTCAACTTCCTCTCTGCCGGGCAGGAGGACATCTCCGACGGGATGGCCACCAAGGGCTCGGAGAAGTTCGACGGCGTCGGCTGGAAGCCGGCCTCGACGGGGGCGCCGCTGATCGACGGTGTGCTGGGGTACGTCGACTGCACGATCGACCGGGTCCACGAGGCCGG
>NZ_JAOPXP010000025.1 GCF_025965085.1 Marmoricola sp. | reverse complement strand
TAGCTCGGTGACCGTGTGGCCGACGGGCGTCGACAGGTTGAAGTTGTCGTTCAGTGCGGCCGGCTGCTCGACGGCCTCGACGATGCCGCGGGCAAGGTCACCACAGTAGGTGTAGTGACGCACCTGGCTCCCGTCGCCGAGGACGTGCAGCGGGTCCTGGCCCTTGAAGACCTTCTGCACCAGGTCCGGGACGACGTGGCTCATGGCGAGCTTGACGTTGCCTGACGCGACCTCGACATCGCCGAGCGCGCGGCCTTCGCCGATGCCGACACAGTTGAACGGTCGCACGATCGTGTAGGGCAGCTGGTACTGGTCCCAGGCCGCCTTGGCGAAGTACTCGACCGCGAGCTTCTGGAAGCCGTACGACGAGAGCGGCGGCGGGATCCTCCGCTCGTCGCCCTCCTTCGAGGGCCAGTGCTCGGTGGACTCGAAGACCATCGAGCTCGACAGGTAGGTGACCTTCCTCAGCTTGCCGCTGCGATGCGCCTCGATGGCGGCGTCGCACTCGGAGGCCATGATGCGCTCGTTGGTGGCGAGCAGGTCGTAGGCGTAGGCGTGGAAGTAGGAGATGCCGCCGATCAGGGCGGCGCCTGCGATGAAGTGGTCGCAGCCCGACAGCAGCTTGGTCATCAGCTGCACGTCGCGGGCGTCGTCCTCGACGAAGTCGTAGTCGGGGTGGCTGTCGTAGGACTTCTCCACCGGGCCGTACTTGGAGTAGTTGTCGATGCCCACGACGCTGTAGCCGCGGCTCAGCAGCTCCTCGACGACGTAGCCACCGATGAAGCCGGCCGAGCCGGAGACCAGGACCTTCTCTTTGTCACTCACGGGAGCTTCGCGCTTCCTTCGGGGTCGTTGTTCAGGGCGGCGATCCTCGCAGCCCGACGGTTCACCTGCTCGAGGGTCAGCCGGGGCCCGAAGGCGAAGCGGTACCAGCGAAGGTACTTCGGGATCCAGGCCCTGAGCTCGAACTTGGACTCGCCGAACTCGCGGTCGAGCCAGATGGTGGGGAGCTCGGCCACCGGCCTGCGCAGTCTGCGTGCCTTGGCGGTCAGCTCCAGCCCGATCTCGAAGCCGCTGCTGCTGTGGATGCCGACCTCGCGGATGAACTCGGTCGAGTAGGCCTTGAAGCTGTTCGTCGCGTCCCTGGTGCCGACCCGGCCGAAGGTCCCCAGGCTGCGTCCCGCGCTGCGCGACAGCATCCCCTTGAGCAGGGGGCCGCCGACCTGCTGACCGCCGGAGCTGTAGCGCGAGGCCGCCGCCACCACCACACCCCGGTCGACCAGGCGGGCGAGAGCGTCGATCTGTCGGGGGTCGTCGCTGCCGTCAGCCATGGTGACAACGACGACGCGGTTCGTGACCTGGTCGACCCCGTAGCGGATCGCGCTCGCCGGTCCGCGGCCGTAGGTGTTCACCACCACCCGAAGGCGGTCGTCAAGCGCCCGGAGTGACTCCACCGCGGCCACGGTGGTGTCCTCCGGGAAGTCGACGACTACGATCACCTCGACGTCGGAGTCCACGGCCTCCACGATGCGCTCCAGCACCGAGATGATGGCCTCACCCTCGTTGTACGCCGGGATGACCACCGAGACCGCCAGGCTCATACGGCACTCCCCTGCCCGCGGAGGTTCCACACGTCCACAACGGGGAGACGGGTCTCGAGGTCGCGGTAGACCTCGTGGGGGGCACCCAGCACCAGCAGGTCGCACTCGGCGAGCACCCGCTCCAGCGGGACGAGGTTCTCGTCGACGGTGACGTAGGGGTCGGTGCACAGCACCTCGCGGGCCCGGAACTCCAGGATGCGCTTGAGCTTGTAGGACAGGCTCGAGCGGATGTCGTCGCTCTCCCCCTTGAAAGCCATGCCGAGGACGCCGACCCGCAGGTTGGCGAGGTCGTGCTGCTTCTCGAGCTGGGAGACGACATAGAGGGGAAGCCCCTCGTTGACAAGCATCGCCGCGTGCCCGAGCACGAACGAGTTGTCCGTGAACGCCGCCAGCTGCATGGTGTCCTTGAGCAGGCACGGCCCGGCCGCGAAGCCGGCCCCCGGCATGTCCGCGGCGCGCGGGTAGTCATGGGCCAGCGCGTTGCGGATGCGGTCGAAGTCGAGGTCGTGGTCGTTGGCCATCTCGTAGAACTGGTTGGCCGCCGCGAACTTGATGTAGCGCCACGTGTTCGTGAACAGCTTGGCGAGCTCGGCCTCCTCCGGCTCGAGCTCCACGATCGTGTCCGTGAGCGTCCGGAACAGTGTGGCGGCCCGGTCCCGGACGGCCTGGGTCCGGCCGGAGACGATCTGCGGGAGAGTGAACAGCTCCGTCATGGCCTTGCCCTCGGCGATCCGCTCCGGGCAGAAGGCGACGTCGATCGCGAGTCCGAGGTCGCGGAACATCCGCTCGACGCCGCGCGTCACCCCCGGGTAGACCGTGCTGCGCAGCACCAGGAGCTGCCCGTCGCGGAAGTGCCGCGTCGCCTCCGCGAGGGCACGGGTCACGGCGTGCGGGTTCGGGTTGAGGTGCTCGTCGACCGGGGTACCGATCACCACGACGACCACGTCCGCGGACGAGATGATCGCGGGGTCGGTGCTGGCGGCGAGTCGACCGGCCTCGAGGACGCGCTGGAGGACCGGGGCTGCACCTTCCTCCTGGAAGGGCAGCTCACCGCTCTCGACGAGCTTCACCGCAGCCTCGTTGATGTCGTGGATGCCGACCTTGAGCCCGCGCTCGGCGAAGGCGATGGCCAGTGGCAGCCCCACGTGCCCGCAGCCCCCCACCACGACGACGTCGAAGATCGGCGCGTCCTCAAGGGGAAGGTCGAGGACCGTCCGGTCGTCGAGGCTCGTCATGCCTGTCACCTTCCGCGCCATGGTCCCGCTCGAACGCGGGCGAGTTTATGCCGGAACGCTACGGGTTCCCGCGCCCGGCTCTCGCCTCCTACCCGGACTGACGTGCGGACTTCATCAGTGCCGAGGCGTAGACGGTGCCCACGCGCTGCCCCTCGAGCCAGGTGGTCAGGCGGCGCGCCTCCTCCTCCAGGGCGCGTACGCCGTCGCCGCCGATGTCATGCCGCAGCACCACCGAGACCACCCCGTCGGGGTCCTGGACCCAGCAGCCGACGACCTGCCCGTTCCACCAGGCGGTGGTGCCGGCATTGCCGTTGGTGTCGAACAGGTGCGGGACGTCGGTCTCCGCGAGGTAGAAGTCGCGTTGCTTCCACCCCATGACCGTCGGGTCCAGCACCGGGAGCAACGCCGCCCAGGGCTCGGGCCCGGGGACCTCGTCCACGTCGTCGGGCAGCAGGCGACCCACCCCGCCGTTCACCGCGACCTCGACGGCGCCCAGCTCCGCCAGCGCCTTGCGTACGACGCCCTTGGTCGCGCCCAGCCACCAGACGAGATCGGCCTCCGTGCCCGGGCCGAAGGTCCGCAGCCAGCTCTCGACCAGTCGCAGGTATCCGATCGAGGACTCCTCCACGCGAACAGGTTCGCCGAGCCACTCCTCGGTCAGGGTCCAGAGGGGCCGCGAGGTGCGCCAGTCGCCGGCGTTGGCGCCTCGCAGGATGCGGCCACTGGCCCCCAGGGTCGAGAGCAACCGAGGCGCGACCGGGAAGCTCCCGCCATAGTGCTTGCCGGGGTTCAGCTCCAGCCGCAGCCCCAGCTCCGGCAGGTGCTCGCGCAGCTCAGCGGTCGTGGAGGGCCCCGCTTCTGCCAGGCAGCGCATCACCGCCTCCGACATCCGCCTCACCCAGGCGGCGCCGTCGTCGGCGAGGCCGTTGCTCTCCACCTCCTTGGCGAGCCTGGTGCCGAGCGTCGCGGCCACCCGGCCCGACGCGCTGCCCCACACGGCGGGCAGGAGATCGCGGGGGAAGGCGAACAGGGTGCGCCGCATGGCGAGCTGCTTGACCACGTCCCTGGCCTCGTAGAGCGCGATCGCGATGTCCTCGCGCGAGGCCCCGGTGCGTGCGAACACGGACAGGTAGACGCTGGCGGGCTCGGTCGCGTGGAGGCAGGTCATCGCGTTCACCGCGTGGGCCACCGAACCAGCCGGCGTCGCGATGCCGTGCCTGACTGCCAGCCGGGCTCGACGCTGGCAGTCGCTCACCTTCTGCATGCCGCGATCCTCCCAGCCCGCGGTGACACTGTCGCTGCGTCGCATCAACCCCCCGGCGGGCGCGCGAGCACCCTCCGGCACGATGCGGGGGTGACTTCCACCTCGCAGACCCGGACGCAGCGGGCCCTGGTGGTCGTGGGCATCGTGGTCCTCGCCTTCAACCTGCGACCGGCCGCGGTCAGCATCGGGCCCGTCCTGGGGGAGGTCAGCGGCGACCTGCGCATGTCCGCCAGCGAGACGGGAGTGCTCACCTCCCTCCCGGTGCTCGCGTTCGCCCTCTTCGGGGCCTTCGCACCCCGGCTCGCCCGGCTGGTCGGCATGCACCGGCTGACGCTTGGGGCCCTGCTGTGCATCGTGGGCGGTCTCGCGGGCCGCGCCACGGTCTCCTCGGTGCCGCTCTTCCTGCTCCTCTCGCTCCTGGCGCTCGCCGGCATGGCGTCGGCCAACGTGCTGCTGCCCTCTCTGGTCAAGCTGCACTTCCCGGACCACGTCGGCGTGATGACCTCGATCTACTCCACCGCCCTGGCCATCGGCCTCACCTCGGCGTCCGTGCTCACCGTTCCGATCGGCCAGGCCGGGGACGGTTGGC
>NZ_JAOPXP010000240.1 GCF_025965085.1 Marmoricola sp. | reverse complement strand
CTTCAACACCGACATCCCCGGGGCCATGGCCGCCCTCGACGAGCGACTGGAGGCGCCGCCACGCTCGGTCGCCGTGATCGGCGGTGGGGCCACGGCGACGTCGGTGCTGCTGGCCCTGGCCGAGCGGGGGTGTACGACGGCCCAGGTGCTCGTTCGGGACCCGGCCCGCGCCGAGAAGACCATGGCCGCGGTGTCCTCCCACCCGCACGCCCCGGAGCTCTCGGTGTCCAGGATCGCCGGCGCGGGTGCCCTGCACGTCGACCTCGTGGTCTCGACGGTTCCCGCCAACGCCCAGACCCCCGACCTGCTGGCCGCCTGCGCCTCCGTCCCGGCCGTCTTCGAGGTGGTCTACGACCCCTGGCCGACCCCGATGGCGCGCGCCGCCCGGCAGTCCGGCCGCCGGCTGGTGAGCGGTCTCGACCTCCTGGCGCACCAGGCGGTCCTCCAGGTGGACGTGATGACGGGGCGCCCCGTCCCCGTCGAGCTCATCCGGCAGGCCGGCGAAGCCGAGCTCCGGCGCAGGGCTGGGGAGAACCGCGCCGGCGGATGACGGACATCGCTAGCCTTCGCCTGTGAACTGGTCCGACCCCGCGCACGCGCAGGCAGCCCTGGCCTGTCTCCTGGTGTGCGGCGGTCTCGGCTGGTTCGTGCCGCCGGCGATCTCTCGACTGCCTGAACCGGAACCCGAGCCGGCGACGTCGGTGTCGTCGGAGGCCTCGGTGTCGTCGGAGGCGGACGCTTCCGGTGGGCCACGCCGGGTCTTCGAGCGCGCGCTCCCTCCCCGAACGGCCCCGAAGGAGCCCTACGCCGACATCGCGGGCCTGCCGCACCTCGCGCCCCTGACGGCCGCCGCAGCTGCGCTCGTCGGAGCGCTCGTCGGACTGGTCCTGGGGTGGACGGGTGCGCTCCTCTACCTCGTCCCGCTCGTCCCCATCGGTGTCGCGCTGATGGTGATCGACTGGCGCACGACCCTGCTGCCCAACCGGATCCTGCATCCGACCTACGTGCTGCTGGCCGTGCTGATCCCCCTCGCAGCCCTCATGGACCAGGACCTGGACTCGTTGTACCGGGCCGGGTGGGGGTGGCTCCTCGTGGGCGGCTGGTTCTGGCTCTTCTGGTGGCTGGTGAACGCCTGGGGGTTCGGCGACGTACGCCTCTCACGGGTTCTGGGACCGGCACTGGGGTACCTGGGCTGGTCGCAGATGCTGATGGGCCTGGTCCTGATCCTGTTCGTCGGCGCTCTGGGTGGCCTGGCCATGGCCGTCGCGCGGAGGAGCCTGCGGGTCCGCGTGCCCTACGGCCCCTGGATGCTCCTCGGCGCGCTGCTCGCCGTGCTCGTCGGGCCATGGCTGGCCAGGAGTCTCGGGTACTGACGGCACCGCCGGACGGCGGACGGGTGCGTGAAAGACTGAGTGCATGCTGCGCTGGCTCACCGCCGGGGAGTCCCACGGGCCCTCGCTCACCGCAATCCTGGAAGGCTTGCCTGCCCACGTGCAGGTGACGACCGAGGACATCTCTGAAGCCCTCGCCCGGCGTCGGCTGGGCTACGGACGCGGCGCCCGGATGAAGTTCGAGCAGGACGAGGTCCAGCTGACCGGTGGTGTGCGCCACGGACTCACCCAGGGCGGCCCGATCTCGATCGTCATCGCCAACACCGAGTGGCCCAAGTGGGAACAGGTGATGTCCGCCGACCCGGTCGACCGCGCCGAGCTGGAGGCGCTGGCTCGCAACGCCGCCCTGACGCGGCCCCGCCCGGGTCACGCCGACCTCGTGGGGATGCAGAAGTACGGCTTCCACGAGGCGCGCCCGATCCTGGAGCGTGCCAGTGCCCGGGAGACCGCCGCCCGGGTCGCGCTGGGCCGCGTCGCGTCCGCCTTCCTCGAGCAGGCCACCGGCGCCCGCATGGTGGCCCACGTCGTCGAGCTCGGCGGGGTCCCCGCCCCTGCCGGTTCGGTGCCCACGGCCGACCAGGTCGGCTACCTCGACGAGGACCCGGTGCGCTGCCTGGACCCCGACGCCTCCAAGCTGATGGTCGAGAGGATCGACCAGGCGCACAAGGACGGCGACACCCTCGGTGGGGTCGTGGAGGTCGTGGTGCACGGTCTTCCACCCGGCCTCGGCTCACACGTGCACTGGGACCGTCGTCTCGACGCCCGCCTGGCAGGCGCGCTGATGGGCATCCAGGCGATCAAGGGTGTCGAGGTCGGTGACGGTTTCGACCTCGCCGCCACGCCTGGCTCGCTGGCCCACGACGAGATCGTCCGCCAGGAGGGCCTGCTGCGGCGTACGTCGGGACGCTCGGGGGGCACCGAGGGCGGCATGTCCACCGGCGAGGTGCTGCGCGTGCGGGCCGCCATGAAGCCGATCGCCACGGTCCCACGCGCCCTGCGCACCGTCGACGTCGCCACAGGCGAGGCCACGGTCGCCCACCACCAGCGTTCCGACGTCTGCGCCGTGCCGGCCGCAGGCGTCGTCGCCGAGGCGATGGTCGCCCTCGTCCTGGCCGATGCCGTGCTCGAGAAGTTCGGTGGCGACTCGGTCACCGAGACCCGCCGCAACGTCGAGTCCTACCTGGACACCCTGAGGTTCCGTTGAGCCTCACTCCACGAGCCAGCGTGCTGTTCTCCGCTCGCCGCAGGCACCACGGATGACCGCACCGCGGCTCGTGCTGGTGGGAACCATGGGCGCGGGCAAGACAAGCGTGGGCCGGCGCGTCGCCCAGGCCTGGGAGGTCGGCTTCCGTGACACCGATCGCGACATCGAGGTCAGCGAGGGGCGGTCGGTCTCCGACATCTTCGTCGACTCGGGCGAGGCACACTTCCGCGCGCTCGAGCGGGCTGCCGTGCTGCGGGCCCTCGCCGAGCACGACGGAGTCCTGGCGCTCGGCGGCGGGGCCGTGCTGGATGAGGTCACCCGCTCGGCCCTGGTCGGTCACCGGGTGGTCTTCCTGCGGGTCGGGCTCGGCGACGCCGCCAAGCGCGTCGGCCTCGGCACCTCCCGCCCGCTCCTCCTGGGGAACGTGCGTGGCCGGATCAAACAGCTGATCGACGAGCGCACCCCGGTCTACGAGTCGGTGGCCACGCACGTCGTGGACACCGACGGGCTGGAGATCGAACAGGTCGTGGAGCAGGTCCGGACGGCGGTCGGGGGCGGTAGGCATGAGTGACCGCACGCGCCTGCACGTGGGCGGCGCGTCGCCGTACGACGTGGTCGTCGGTCACGACGTCCTCGACGAGCTGCCGGCCATGCTCGGTCCCGACGTACGCCGCGTGGCGCTGTGCCACTCCGCCGCCCTGCCCGAGCTGGCCGACCGGGTCGCGGTCGTGCTCGGCGAAGGGGTCGAGGTGCTGCGCCTCCCCCTCCCCGACGGCGAGGCAGCCAAGACCGGCGAGGTCGCGATCGACGCGTGGGAACGCCTCGGTGCCGCCGGGTTCACCCGGTCCGACGCCGTCGTCACCGTCGGTGGCGGCTCGACGACCGACATGGGCGGCTTCATCGCCGCCACCTGGCTGCGCGGTGTCCCGGTCGTGCACGTGCCCACGACGCTGCTGGCCATGGTCGACGCCGCGGTCGGTGGCAAGACCGGCATGAACACCGGTGCCGGCAAGAACCTCGTGGGCTCCTTCCACGAGCCCGCCGGCGTGATCTGCGACCTCGACGTCCTGACGACCCTGCCCCGGGCGGAGCTGGTCGCCGGTCTCGGTGAGGTGGTGAAGTGCGGCTTCATCGCCGACCCGCAGATCCTGACCCTCGTCGAGGCCGACCCTGCCGAGGCGCGGGACCCTCGGTCGGCGAGGCTGCGCGAGCTCGTCGAGCGGGCCGTCCGCGTCAAGATCGACGTCGTCGTCGACGACCTCGAGGAGCGCGGCGGCAGCGACGGGCATCCCGGCCGCGAGGCGCTCAACTACGGCCACACGCTGGCGCACGCCGTCGAGAAGGGCACCGGCTACCGCGTCCGCCACGGTGAGGCGGTGGCCCTCGGCATGGTGTTCGCCGCCGAGCTCGCCCGCCTGGCCGGGCGCCTCGACGACGAGACCGCCTTGCGGCACGCCCCGGTGCTGGAGTCCGTGGGACTGCCGACCAGGCTCGAGGACGTCGGCGTCTCCGACCTGGCCTTCGAGCAGGTGCTCGCGACGATGCGCGTCGACAAGAAGGCGCGTGGGGCACGCCTCCGCTTCCTGGTGCTCGACGGCCTGGCCAGACCGGCGATCCTCTCCGATCCCGAGGAGGACGTGCTGCGGGCGGCGTACGACCTGGTGAGAGGGGTGTCGCGATGAAGGTGCTGGTGCTCAACGGGCCCAACCTGGGACGGCTCGGACGACGGCAGCCCGAGATCTACGGCACCACCACGATCACCGAGCTGGCGGACCTGTGCCGTGACTGGGGCAGCGCGGTCGGGCTCGACGTGGAGCTGCGGCAGACCAACCACGAGGGCGAGATGCTCGACTGGCTCAACCAGGCTGCCGACGACCACACACCTCTCGTGCTGAACGCGGCCGCCTGGACGCACTACTCCTACGCGCTGCTCGATGCCTGTGCCCAGCTCACGGCCCCCCTGGTGGAGCTGCACATCAGCGATCCGAAGGCGCGCCCCGAGGAGTTCCGCCACCACTCCGTGGTCACGGCGTACGCCGCCAAGGAGATCACCGGGCAGGGGATCGACGGCTACCGCCAGGCACTCGAGTTCCTCGCC
>NZ_JAOPXP010000216.1 GCF_025965085.1 Marmoricola sp. | reverse complement strand
AGCCGACCTCGACCAGGAGCGCGCGCGCCGCCCGCAGGATGTCGTCGAACCGGCGGCGGCTGCGCTCCTGCGACGGCCGTCGCCGCGGCAGGAACTCCGCGGGGTCGTTCGTCTGGATGGTCATGGCCCCACGTTACTCGACGGTAAGCCCGTGTTCCGGTCGCTCAGCCAGCAGCCCATTCACGCAGAGCACATCCGTCGGGCGGCCCGCAGCTGCCCTCGCTGCCCCGTCACAGCCCGTCCCAGCGCTGTCACAGCGCGCTGTCACAGCGCTGTCACCGCGCTCTCTGGCTCGACGACACGCCCACGGCCTGCCGGTCGAGGTCCCGCACGGGCTCGCGGCGCACCGGCGGGCGACCGCGATCCGTCGCCCGGGTGGTGCGCTGAGCCGGCCCCACTAGCCTCGAGCCATGTTCTCCAAGATCCTGGTGGCCAACCGCGGCGAGATCGCGATCCGGGCCTGCCGCGCCGCGACGGAGATCGGCGCACGGACCGTGGCCGTCTTCCCCTACGAGGACCGCTGGTCCGAGCACCGGATGAAGGCCGACGAGGCCTACGAGATCGGTGAGCGCGGGCACCCCGTGCGGGCCTACCTCGACCCCGAGGCGATCGTCGAGGTCGCGGTGAGGTCCGGGGCGGACGCGGTCTACCCGGGCTACGGCTTCCTCAGCGAGAACCCCCATCTCGCCGAGGCGTGCGCCAACGCCGGCATCACGTTCATCGGTCCGACCTCCGAGGTCCTGGAGCTCACCGGCAACAAGTCGCGGGCGATCGCGGCGGCCAAGGCGGCCGGCGTGCCGACCCTCGAGTCGGTGCCGCCCAACGACGACCTGGACGCGCTGATGGAGGACGCGAAGGGCCTGACGTACCCGCTGTTCGTCAAGGCAGTAGCCGGCGGCGGCGGCCGCGGGATGCGACGGGTGGACGAGGGGAAGGACCTCAAGGACGCGATCGACACCTGCATGCGCGAGGCCGAGGGCGCGTTCGGCGACCCCACCGTCTTCATCGAGCAGGCGGTCGTTAACCCCCGGCACATCGAGGTGCAGATCCTCGCGGACGCCGCCGGCAACGTGATCCACCTCTTCGAGCGTGACTGCTCGGTGCAGCGCCGCCACCAGAAGGTCGTCGAGATCGCGCCCGCGCCCAACCTGGACCCCGACATCCGCTCTCGCATGTGCGCGGACGCGCTGAGGTTCGCGACCCAGATCGGCTACCGCAACGCGGGCACGGTGGAGTTCCTGCTCGGTGAGGACGGCAGCTACCACTTCATCGAGATGAACCCGCGCATCCAGGTCGAGCACACCGTGACCGAGGAGGTCACCGATGTCGACCTCGTCCAGTCCCAGATGCGCATCGCGGCCGGTGAGACCCTCGCGGACCTGGGCCTCGACCAGGAGGGGATCGTGCTGCGCGGATCCGCCCTCCAGTGCCGGATCACCACCGAGGACCCGGCCAACGGCTTCCGCCCGGACACGGGCCGGATCACGACGTACCGCTCCCCCGGTGGCGGTGGCGTCCGTCTCGACGGTGGGACGACCTACACCGGCGCCGAGGTGTCCGCGCACTTCGACTCGATGCTCGCCAAGCTCACCTGCCGGGGCCGCACCTTCGAGATGGCCGTGCAGAAGGCCCGTCGCGCGGTCGACGAGTTCCGCATCCGCGGCGTGGCCACGAACATCCCGTTCCTGCGCGCCCTGCTCGACGAGCCCGACTTCCTCGCCGGGCAGGTGACCACGAGCTTCATCGAGGAGCACCCGGGCTTGCTCAACGCACGCCCCACCGCGGACCGCGGCACCCGGCTGCTCACCTGGCTCGCCGAGGTCACCGTCAACAAGCCGCACGGCGAGGCGCCGGTGAGAGTGAGCCCCTCCAGCAAGCTGCCGGACGTCGACCTCGCGGTGCCGGCCCCGGACGGGTCACGGCAGCGGCTCCTCACACTGGGCCCCGAGGGCTTCGCGCGAGCACTGCGCGAGCAGACCTCGGTCGGCGTCACCGACACGACGTTCCGCGACGCCCACCAGTCCCTGCTCGCCACCCGGGTGCGCACCCGTGACCTGCTCGCCGTCGGCGGCCACGTGTCGCGGATGACGCCGCAGCTGCTCAGCGTCGAGGCGTGGGGCGGTGCGACGTACGACGTGGCACTGCGGTTCCTCACCGAGGATCCCTGGGACCGGCTCGCCAAGCTGCGCCAGGCCGTGCCGAACATCTGCCTGCAGATGCTGCTGCGCGGTCGCAACACCGTGGGCTACACGCCGTACCCGACCGCTGTCACCAACGCGTTCGTGCAGGAGGCCGCGGAGACCGGCATCGACATCTTCCGCATCTTCGACGCCCTCAACGACGTCGAGCAGATGCGCCCCGCGATCGAGGCCGTCCGCAACACCGGGACGGCCGTCGCGGAGGTCGCCCTGTGCTACACCGGCGACCTCTCCAGCCCCGGCGAGAAGCTCTACACCCTCGACTACTACCTCGAGCTGGCGCAGCGCATCGTCGAAGCCGGCGCGCACGTGCTCGCGATCAAGGACATGGCCGGCCTGCTGCGGGCCCCTGCGGCACGCACCCTTGTCACTGCCCTGCGCTCGGAGTTCTCGCTGCCGGTGCACCTGCACACCCACGACACCCCCGGGGGCCAGCTCGCCACCCTCCTCGCGGCAATCGACGCCGGCGTGGACGCGGTGGACGCGGCGTGCGCCTCGATGGCGGGTACGACGTCACAGCCGGCGCTCTCCGCGCTCGTCGCTGCCACGGACCACTCCGAGCGGGAGACCGGCCTCGACCTCGAGGCGGTGTGCGCGCTCGAGCCCTACTGGGAGGCGACCCGTCGGGTCTATGCACCGTTCGAGTCCGGGTTGGCCTCCCCCACCGGACGCGTCTACACCCACGAGATCCCGGGCGGCCAGCTCTCCAACCTGCGCCAGCAGGCCATCGCCCTGGGCCTGGGTGAGAAGTTCGAGCAGATCGAGGACATGTACGCCGCCGCGAACGACCTGCTCGGCAACATCGTCAAGGTGACGCCTTCCTCCAAGGTCGTCGGCGACCTCGCCCTGCACCTGGCTGCCGTCGGCGCCGACCCGCGGGAGTTCGAGGAGAACCCCGGGAAGTTCGACATCCCTGACTCGGTCATCGGCTTCCTGTCCGGCGAGCTCGGCGACCCGCCCGGCGGCTGGCCCGAGCCGTTCCGCACCCGGGCGCTCGAGGGTCGGACGTGGAAGCAGCCGGTCGGCGAGCTGACCGAGGAGCAGACCGAGGCCCTGGCCCAGGACAGACGGGGCACGAACCGACGACACACGCTCAACGAGCTGCTGTTCCCCGGGCCCACCAAGGCTTTCGACGAAGCCCTCGAGACCTACGGGGACGTCTCGGTGCTCGACACCGCGGACTACCTCTACGGCCTGCGCTCCGGCGAGGAGCACGTCGTGGAGATCGAGGAGGGCAAGCGCCTGATCCTGGGGCTGCAGGCGATCAGCGAGCCCGACGAGCGCGGCTACCGCTCGGTGATGTGCACGATCAACGGCCAGCTGCGACCGATCAACGTGCGGGACGAGTCGGTCGAGTCCGACGTCGCCGCGCAGGAGAAGGCCGACCCGAAGGACGACAACCAGGTGCCCGCACCCTTCGACGGCGTGGTCACCCTGCAGGTCGAGGAGGGTGCTGCGGTGGAGGCCGGAGCCGTCGTCGCCACCATCGAGGCGATGAAGATGGAGGCTTCCATCACCGCTCCGAAGGCAGGCAGGATCGCGCGTCTCGCCTTCAGCGGCGCCCAGCAGGTCGAGGGCGGGGACCTGGTCCTGGTGCTCGGCTAGCGTCCCCTGGGTGGTGTCGCTCACGGGCGCCACCCGCGTGCTCCTCGACCTGGCCGGCGTACCCGCGGCAGGTGGTTCGATGGCACACCTTCAGGCGGTGCCTTCAGCGATAGATCGCCTTCACGCGGCCCGACCGGAACACCTTGAGGGTGCCGTTCTCGAACCTCGCCAGGGTGCCGCGCTTGAAGCGGGTGGGGGCGCTGCGCGGGAAGCCGAGGCGTGAGCCCGTCTCCCCCCTGCGCAGGTAGGCCCTGAGCACACGGCCGTGCAGCTCGTGGGCGCCCACGCCGGCCGTGGCGTAGATCCGTCCGTGCTGGAAGCGGCGCACCTGGCTCCCGCCTGCGGCGTACTCGCTGCTCGTGGGACCACCGAGGACGGACCTGTAGCCGCCGATCGCCCGCCAGCGAAGGGTGATCGCGGTGGGGACGGCCGGTGCCGCGGGCGGAGTGGTCGTCGGCGGCCCGGACGGCGGCCCGGACGGCGGCTCGGTCGGGGCGGGCGTGCTGCCGGTGCCGAAGCGGATCCACTGGGAGCGGAGCCCGAACTTCGACCGGAAAGCGGACCCGCTCAGCGTGACGTTCGACTTGCTGCCGTCGAGGATCATCTGCTCGATGCGGCCGTACCACTCGCCGTTCCCGTCGCGCTGGGTGACGAGCACGCGCTGGAGCGTGCCGAGCGACGGGTAGGCGTTCTGCACCGCGGCCCGCGAGAGCGTCGTGGTCCAGGTGTGCATCGGGTTGCCGCTGAAGCCGTCGTAGGGGTCCGCCTTCGCGGCGAGGTAGGGCATGCCGCCCGCAGCCAGCCACCCCCCGCTGCTGGAGCCGAACTGGGTGAACGCCGGCTTCCCCTGGTGGTGCAGGATCTGGTTCGCGGTCGCGTCCACGGCGGCGTTGCTGCGGGAGTCCTCGGCCGCCACTCCGCCGTACACCTGGCAGGAGGTGGTGTCGCAGGTCTGGTAGTACCGCGTCGGGTGGTCGGCCCGCTCCCAGGAGGCGTACGTGCGCGCGGCCACGGCCTGAGCCTGCACGGCCGCGCTCATCCAGGAGGCAGGCATCTCGCGCGGCACGACGCCCTTGACGTACTCGTCCATGCTGAGCACGTTCACGGTGTCCGCGTTGCTCAGCCGCATGGCGCCGCGGTAGTCGAGCGTCGTCCCCGCGACGCGCAGGGTCACGGCGCCCGTGCGGTAGAACTCCGCCTCACCGCTGAGCGCCCTGCCCCCCGGCAGGTACGTGCGCCACGCGCCGTCGTCGTAGTCGAGGACCGTCCGGCCCGCGACGGTGCGCAGCCGCCACGTCTTGACCCCCGCGGTCGCCGGCAGGACGTATGACGTGCCGGTGCTCACCTCGCGCACCCTCAGCCCGCTCGCCGGCACCACCCGCACGTCGTTGTCGGTGTCGGCGCTGATCAGCACCCGGATCGGCCCGCCAGCCGTGGCCAGCGTCGTGCCCGGGTAGTAGAAGGACAGGATCTGGCGGTGGGTCAGGCCCTGCTTGGCGGCCCCCTGGGCGCCGTACTGCGACATGCCGTGACCGTGACCGTAGCCGTGGCCGGTCAACCGCAGGACGCCGTCCGCGGGGACGACGTAGCTCTCGGTGACCTTCCGGGAGGCCTCGGCCGGTCCCTGGAGGAGCCCGGTGACCAGGGCCGAGGAGAGCGCGGCGACCCCGATCGCCGAGACCTGAACGCGCCAGCAAGTGCGAGACATCTGTGACCCCAGGGACCCGTGTGACAAGAAATAACTCGCTCAGTATTGCCAACGATAAAGGCACTCGCCCCGGTTTTCGGTGAACAAGAAGAATGCAGGTTGAATTACATCTCTGTCATTCACGAAGGGCTTTCTTCAGCTCGGCGAGTGGTGCAGCCGGCGGGCCGCCTCGGCCACCGAGCCACTCATCGAGGGATAGACCGTGAAGGCGTGCGCCAACTGGTCGACCGTCAGGGACTCCGCGACCGCGATCGAGATCGGGTGGATCAGCTCGCTCGCCCGCGGCCCGACCACCACGCCGCCGACGACGATGCCGGTGTCGGGGCGGCAGAAGAGCTTCACGAACCCGTCCCGCACCCCCTGCATCTTGGCCCGCGGGTTGCCGGCGAGGTCGAGGCGCACGCTCTCGGCCTCGATCTCGCCGGCGTCGACGGCACGCTGGGACCAGCCGACGGTGGCGATCTCGGGCGCCGTGAAGACGTTGGAGGAGACCTGCTTGAGCTCGATCGGCGTCACGGCGTCACCGAGGAAGTGCCGCATCGCGATCCGTCCCTGCATGGCGGCCACGCTCGCGAGCATCAGGACACCGGTGCAGTCGCCGGCGGCGTACACACCACGGGCCGTCGTGCGCGAGACCCGGTCCACCCTCACAAACCCGCCGTCGTCGAGAGCGACTCCCGCCTCCTCGAGCCCGAGGTCGGCAGTCTTGGGGATCGAGCCCAGCGCCAGCAGGCAGTGCGAGCCGGTGACCGCGCGCCCGTCGGTGAGCTTGACCACGATCTCGTCGCCGTTGCGGGTCACCGACTCCATCCGCGACTTGGAGAGCACCTCCATGCCCCGGCGGGTGAGCACGTCCTCGAGCAGCTTGGCGGCATCGGCGTCCTCGCCGGGCAGCACGCGGTCGCGCGAGGACACCAGCACCACGTCGATGCCCAGGGCCATGTAGGCACTGGCGAACTCGGCACCGGTCACGCCCGAGCCGACCACCACCAGCTTCGTCGGTGCCTCGCTGAGGTCGTAGACCTGTTCCCAGGTGAGGATCCGCTCGCCGTCCGGCTCGGCCGTCGGCAGTGTGCGGGGCGCTGCGCCGGTGGCGAGCAGTACGGCGTCGGCCTCGAGGGTCTGCGTGCCACCGCCCCGCAGATCCACGACGACCTTGTCGGTGCCCTCCAGACGACCGCGACCCTGCATCACGGTGACGTCCTCGCGCTCCAGACGCCGGCCGATGTCGACCGACTGGTCGAGCGCGAGCCTCTTGACCCGCTCGTTCACGCGGCCGAGGTCTACAGCCACGTGGTGCGCGGCGTCCCCCTCGTGGTCCTCGAAGGTGACGCCCAGCTCCGGTGCGCCCGCCAGCTCGGTCATCAGCTCGGCGGTCGCGATCAGCGTCTTGCTCGGCACGCAGTCGGTCACCACGGCCGAGCCGCCGAGGCCGTCGCTGTCGACCACGGTCACCTCCGCGCCGAGCTGGGCGGCGACCAGAGCGGCCTCGTAGCCGCCCGGCCCACCGCCGATGATCACGACGCGGTTCGCCTGACCGAAATGAGGTGTCGTCACCGGCTCATTGTGTCTCATGTATGTCGCGCCGCGGCGGCCCCTTAGTCTTGCGCCCGTGACGCTTTACGCCGCCTACGGGACGAACCTCGATCCCGCCCGCATGGGTGAGCGCTGCCCCCACTCGCCCCTGCGCGAGACCGGATGGCTCACCGGGTGGCGCCTCACCTTCGGCGGGGAGGAGCACGGCTGGGACGGCGCCCTCGCCACGATCGTCCAGGACCCCTTCGAGCAGGTCTTCGTCGCGATCTATGACGTCACCGACGAGGACATCGCCATCCTCGACGGCTGGGAGTCCGCCGATACGGGGCTGTACCGCAAGACCAAGGTCCGGGTCTCGACCATGGAGGCGGAGGTGGTCGCCTTCGTCTACATCCTCGACGCCTTCGAGGGCGGCCTGCCCTCGGCCACCTCCCTGGGCACCCTGGCCGACGCCGCCGAGGCGGCCGACGCCCCCGCCGACTACGTCGCCGCCCTCCGCGCCCGGCCGTGCCGCTCGAACTTCGGCGGCTGAGCGGCTCGCCTGGTCGAGCTTCGCAGTCTGTCCAGACGATCAGCGGAAGCCATCCCTCACTACGAGAAGTCTCTACGGCACTCAGGGGACCCCGAGTCGACTGGGGAGCCCCCGGCCCCCACTAGGCTCCCGACGTGACCCAGAGCTACACCGAACAGGCCCGCGAAGCTGCCCGCGCGCTCGCCGAGAAGACCGGGGTGGAGCGCCACGACGTGGCCCTGGTGATGGGCTCCGGTTGGCTGCCCGCCGTCGACGCGCTGGGCGAGGCGACTGCGGAGATCCTGTCCACCGACCTTCCCGGCTTCGCGCCTCCCGCCGTCGAGGGCCACGCCGGCAAGATCCGGTCGGTCCGGTCCGGGGAGAAGAACCTGCTCGTCTTCCTCGGGCGCACCCACTTCTACGAGGGGCACGGCGTGCGCGCGGTGGTGCACGGCGTACGCACCGCGGCGGCGGCTGGCTGCCGGACCGTCGTACTCACCAACGGCTGCGGCGGGCTCGACGAATCCTGGTCCCCGGGCACCCCGGTCCTGATCGCCGACCACATCAACATGACCGCCACCTCGCCGATCGAGGGCGCCAACTTCGTCGACCTCACCGACCTCTACAGCCCCCGGCTGCGCGAGCTCTGCCGGCGGGCCGACCCCAGCCTCGACGAGGGCGTCTACGTGCAGCTGCCCGGGCCGCACTACGAGACTCCGGCGGAGATCGGCATGGTCCGGGCGATAGGCGGCACCCTCGTCGGCATGAGCACGACGCTCGAGGCGATCGCCGCCCGCGAGGCCGGGCTGGAGGTCCTCGGCATCAGCCTGGTCACCAACCTCGCGGCCGGGATCACCGGGGAGCCCCTCAACCACCAGGAGGTCCTCGAGGCCGGCCGGTCCGCGGCCACCCGCATGGGCGAGCTCCTCGGCGGGATCGTCCCCGACATCTGAGCCCCCGTGTACCCGCTCCGACGGCGGCGGCGTCCGCCGTGGCCGCATCGTCGTTGACACGCCCGTGACCGCCCCGATATCGATGACGGACACAGGACGCGGGAGGGCCAAGATGAGCGACTCGGACAGCGAGACGACCAGCACGACCGACGAGAACGACACCCTCGAGGACCCGTCCTCCCAGCCGGTCTCGGGCGACGGGGACCAACCCCGCGACCAGGACCGCGACCACGACCGGACCCCCGGCGACGCCGGCATGGGGCTCGACCGCCGCGCCGAGCCCGACGAGGACACGAAGAGGGAGGTCGAGGAGGAGCGCGAGAAGCGCCTCGACCCCGACAACCGGCCCCAGAACGCCGAGATCGACAACACCCCCCGTGACTTCGACGTCGCGCGCGGCATGTTCACCGACAACGACGACTACAACGAGGACGAGCCGGCCCCGTTCAGCGATCCGGAGGACCCGAACAACCCCGACCGCGAGGCGGGCGACGGACCGGCCGACGACCCCGAGGACCTTGACGACCGCGACGACCCTGACGACGAGGCCGCGGGCTGAGTCCCTGCCGCTACCAGCGGTCGAGGCCCGGCTCGGCCTGGTGACCCCCAAGGGCGGTTCCTACCTGTCGGTAACATGCCGCCCATGACCGCGCTCGTGACCCACTCCGTCCAGGACGGCATCGCCCACGTCAGGCTGGCCCGGCCGGAGAAGCTGAACGCCCTGACGCTGCAGATGCTCGACGAGCTGGTCGCCACTGCCACTCTCCTGCGCCAGGACCGGACCCTGCGGGCGGTCGTGCTCACCGGGGAGGGTGCCTCGTTCTGTGCGGGGCTGGACTTCGGCTCGGTGCTGAGGTCCCCCGCGCGCATCGCCGGCGCCTTCACCCCGCGTCCGTGGCGCGGCACCAACACCTTCCAGGAGGCCTGCTGGGCCTGGCGCCGGCTGCCGGTCCCGGTGATCGCCGCGGTGCACGGCCACTGCTACGGCGGCGGGCTGCAGATCGCCCTGGCCGCCGACTTCCGCGTCGCGACCCCGGACTCGGAGTGGTCGGTGCTCGAGGGCCGTTGGGGGATCATCCCCGACATGACCGGCATCCGCTCGCTGGCCGAGCTGGTCGGGATCGACACGGCCAAGCTGTTGACGATGACCGCACGGAAGGTGTCCGGCAAGGAGGCGCTGGACCTCGGCCTGGTCACCGAGCTCGCGGCCGACCCCGAGTCGGCGGCCCGCGACCTGGCGTCCGAGCTCGCCGAACGCTCACCCGACGCCCTCGCGTCGGCCAAGCGGCTGTTCAACGACACCTGGACCGCCTCACCGCGTCGGACGTTCGCCCGCGAGCGCATCGAGCAGCTTCTCCTCCTGTTCAACGCCAACACCCGGGCGGCCCGCGAGACGGCGTTCGCCAAGGTCGCGCCGCAGTTCGGACCGCGCCGCAGGCGTTGAGGTCCTCCCAGTAGGTTGGGGCCCATGGCTACCACTGCACTCGGGGAATCCCCCGCCCACACCGTCGGAGACCTTCCCGCCATCGGCGACCAGGCTCCTGGCTTCACCCTCGTCGACGCCGACCTCGCGGAGTTCACCCTCGCCGATCTTCCCGGTCGCAAGCTGCTGAGCATCTTCCCCAGCATCGGGACGGGCGTCTGCCAGGCCGGCCTCCGCAGGTTCAACGAGCTCGCTGCGGGCCTCGAGGACACCACCGTCCTCAACGTCTCCGTCGACCTCCCGTTCGCGCTCGCCGGCTTCTGCGCCGCCGAGGGCATCGAGAACGTCAAGGTCGGCTCTGCCTTCCGGTCGAGCTTCGGTGAGGACTACGGCGTACGCCTGACCGACTCGAAGTTCGAGGGCCTCCTCGCCCGCGCCATCGTGGTCGTCGACGCCGACGGCAAGGTCGTGTACACCGAGCTCGTGCCGCAGATCGGCCAGGAGCCGGACTACGACGCGGCCATCGCAGCGCTCGGCTGACCCCTCCCTCCGCTTCACCGAGCCTCGGGAGCACCTGCTGCTCGAACGACCGCGAGGCCAGGGGGGCTCGGCACGTCCGGATGGTGACCACAGGTCCGGCTGCCACCGGACGCCGCAGCCCGCAGGTTCGACCAGCCTCGGGCTCGCCGCTCGCGGACGCCGCTAGATTGAAGGAGACGGCCGAGCGGATGCGACGGGCTGCGCGGCCCTGCGTGTGCCCCCTCGTTCGCGTACGACGCCCAGCACTGCCACGTCAGGAGTTCCCATGAAGCTGGCCATCCACTGCGCGAACCTGACCTGGCCCGGCGGTCCCGCGGCCCTCGGCAGCACCCTGGCGGAGGTCGCCCGCACCGCCGACCAGGGCGGCGTCACGACGCTGACGATGATGGACCACTACTTCCAGATGGAGACCCTCGGCGGCCCGTCCCAGCCGATGCTGGAGGGCTACACCTCGTTGGGCTTCCTGGCCGGGCAGACCACCGACGTCGAGCTCGGCCTTCTCGTCACCGGGGTCACCTACCGACACCCCGGCCTGCTCGCCAAGATTGTCAGCACCCTCGACGTGCTCAGCGGCGGCCGCGCCATGTTCGGCATCGGCGCCGCCTGGTACGAGCGCGAGCACGTCGCTCTCGGCGTACCGTTCCCGCCCACCGCCGAGCGCTTCGAGCGGCTCGAGGAGGCCCTGCAGATCTGCCGCCAGATGTGGAGCGACGACGACGGCGCCTACAACGGGAAGCACTACCAGCTGGCCGAGACCGTCTGCGTCCCGCAGCCCCTCCGCACCGGAGGCCCGCGGGTCCTGATCGGCGGCAGCGGTGAACGCAAGACGCTGCGCCTCGTGGCGAAGTACGCCGACGCCTGCAACCTCTTCAGCTTCCCGCCCGACGAGATCGCCCACAAGATCGAGGTGCTCGACCGCCACTGCGAGAACGAGGGCCGCGACCCCGCCGAGATCCAGCGCACCGTGATCGCGGGCGCGCACCCGCTCGAGGACACCGACGGCTTCCTCCGCACCATGGAGCAGTACGCCGCCCTGGGCATCGACCAGGTCTGGACGGGGCCGAGCCCCGCGGACCCGATCGGGAGCGTGGCCGACATCTGCGAGCGAGTGCTGCCTCGGCTGCGCGACCTGGGGTGAGCGCCGTGGCCTAGCCTCTGGGCCATGACCGACCACAGCGACGCCGATCTGCTCGACCGTGCCCGCGCCTGGGCCGCCGAGGACCCCGACCCGGCCACGAAGGCCGAGCTCGAGGCGCTGATCGGGCAGGGGCCGTCGGCCGAGCTCGCCGACCGCTTCGACGGCACCCTCGAGTTCGGCACGGCCGGTCTCCGTGGCCCGCTGGGTGCCGGTCCGAACCGGATGAACCGCGTCGTCGTGCTGCGTGCGGCCGCCGGACTGGCGGCGTACCTCCGGGAGCAGGGCGCCGGACCCGACGACTCGGTCGTGATCGGCTACGACGCCAGGCACAACTCCGACGTGTTCGCCCGCGACACCGCCGAGGTGATGACCCGGGCCGGGCTCAGGGCCTACACGCTGCCCCGCCCGCTGCCCACCCCGCTGCTCGCCTTCGCCATCCGCGACCTCGGCTGCGTCGCCGGGGTGATGGTGACGGCGAGCCACAACCCGCCTGCGGACAACGGCTACAAGGTCTACCTCGGCGACGGCAGCCAGATCGTTCCTCCCGCCGACCACGAGATCGCCGCACGGATCGCGGCGGTCGCGAACGTCGCGAACATCTCGCGCGGGGACGGGGGCGAGGTGCTGGGCGACGAGGTGCTCGACCGCTACCTGAAGACCGTGGTCGACCTCGCGGGTGACGGCCCGCGTGACCTCGACGTCGTCTACACGCCTCTCCACGGGGTCGGCGGCTCGTCGGTGGTCGCCGCGATGAAGCGGGCTGGTTTCACCGAGCCGCACGTCGTCACCCTCCAGGCCGAGCCCGACCCTGCCTTCCCGACCGTGGCCTTCCCGAACCCCGAGGAGCCCGGCGCGATGGACCTTGCGATCGAGCTCGCCGCCGAGATGGGCGCCGACCTCGTCGTGGCCAACGACCCGGACGCCGACCGCTGCGCGGTGGCCATCCCGGGGGGACCGCACGGCTGGCAGATGCTGAGCGGTGACGAGGTCGGCGCCCTGCTGGCCCAGCACCTGCTCGGGCTGCGCCGCGAGGGCGTCTACGCCACCACGATCGTGTCGTCCTCGCTGCTGGGCAAGATGGCGGTCGCGCACCATCAGCCGTACGCCGAGACACTCACCGGGTTCAAGTGGATCGGTCGGGTCGAGAACCTCGCCTTCGGCTACGAGGAGGCACTCGGCTACTGCGTGGACCCGCAGCACGTCAGGGACAAGGACGGAGTGTCGGCCCTGCTGATGGTCTGCGACATCGCCGCCCGGGCGAAGGCCGCCGGGCGCACCCTGCGCGACCTCCTCGACGACCTCGCCCGCGCGCACGGGCTGCACGCGACCGACCAGCTCTCCGTGCGGATGGACGACGTGGCCGCGATCGCCGCCGCGGTCGACCGGCTGCGTGGCGACCCGCCGACCTCCCTGGGCGGTCTCGCCGTCGAGGGCATCGACGACCTCGCACGAGGATCGAACGGCCTGCCGCCCACCAACGGCCTGCGCCTCCGGCTCGCGGACAACGGCCGGGTCGTCGTACGTCCCTCCGGCACCGAGCCGAAGCTCAAGTGCTACCTCGAGGTAGTCGTCCCGGTCGCCGACGACGAGGGCGGCGTGGACGCGGCCCGCATCAACGCGGTCGGCCGTCTCGACGCGATGCGCGGCGACCTGCAGGCAGCCGCAGGACTCGAGACGCGGAGCCCCTAACCCTTGCCCGGGGCGTGAGGGCTGCGTCCCCGGAGCCCAGCGCGGGTCACCACGCGCTGGATCGTCAGGTTCCGTTCGTCGGGCCTGGCCACGTAGCGGATGTCGCGCAGCCCCTGCGCCTGGGCCGCGGACTCGAAGGTGAAGTGCCCGAAGTCGAGGATCCGGCCGTGGAGGGGCTTGTCCACCGAGATGTCGAGGATGCGGCTGAGCGGCATCGTCGCCTCCTTGCGGTTGAACAGGCCGTGGACCCGGAACACGCGCTGGTTGGTGACCACGAAGCGGTCGATGTTGCGCTGCAGGGCCTTGACGACGCCCCAGAGCACCAGGCCGGTGCCGCCGAGGAACGGCAGCCACCCGACATCGAGGGACGAGAGCGGGACCACGGCCCAGCAGACGATGCCCGCCCAGACCAGCAGACCGGGGAGCAGGTAGACGACCCAGTGCTTGTGCACGATGTCGACGACGTCCTCGTCCTCGTCCCGCAGCAGCCGGTCACTGATCGACGGATCGGTGAGCCAGCGCAGGATGAGCCTCACGGCGTGGGCCCTACTTGCTGAGCGACTTGATGAAGCTGATGGAGGAGTCGAACAGCTTGGTCAGCAGGTCCCAGAGGCTGGCTCCGGTGCTCTTGGCACTGTGGGCGAACCCGCTCGGGTCCTGCACCAGCCAGAAGAGCAGGAACACGATGACGAGAACGCCCAGGCCCTTCTTCAAGACGCCGTCCATCGGTTGCTCCTTGTGTCCGGGGGAAGGAGTGCGGACGCCGGAACGCACGCACGACACCACTGTTCTACCAAAACCGAGACCGGTCCGAGCGCAGGCGCGCTCGAATGCCGTCCACAGGGCATCATCGCCACGATCCTGTTCGACCGGCCGCAGCCGCCCGGGGTGGCCACCGTGATGGCGGACGGTCAGGCCTCGAGGCTCTCCAGCAACAGGTCGGCCGCCGCGTAGGGGTCGCTGTCGCCGGCCACGACCTCCGCCGCGAGCTCGTCGAGGGCGGCGTTCTCGTGCACCCCGCGCCACTGCTCGCGCAGCGCGGTGACGGCGATCGCCTCGATCTCGTCGCGGGCCCGCCGCAGCCGTCGCCGGTCGAGCTCACCGCTGGACTCGAGGTGCTCACGGTGCCGCTCGATCGCCGCCACGACGTCATCGACGCCTTCCGCCTTGCTGGCGACGGTCTTCACGATCTCCGGCCGCCAGGCACCTTCGGGCCGATCGGCCAGCGCGAGCATGCCGCGCAGCTCACGGCGCACCTGGTCGGCGCCGTCGCGGTCGGCCTTGTTGATGACGTAGAGGTCGCCGATCTCCAGGATCCCGGCCTTCGCCGCCTGAATGCCGTCCCCCATCCCCGGTGCGAGCAGGACCATCGTGGTGTCGGCCATGGCGGCGATCTCCACCTCGCTCTGGCCCACGCCCACGGTCTCGATCAGGATCACGTCGCACCCCGCGGCATCGAGCACTCGCAGCGCCTGCGGCGTGGCCCACGAGAGCCCCCCGAGATGTCCGCGCGAGGCCATCGAGCGGATGTAGACGTCCTTGTCGAGCGCGTGGTCCTGCATCCGCACCCGGTCGCCGAGCAGCGCGCCCCCGGAAAAGGGCGACGAGGGGTCGACCGCCAGCACGCCGACCCGCATGTCCTGGTCGCGGAGCGCCTTCACCAGCGCCGCCGTCGAGGTTGACTTCCCGACCCCCGGCGACCCGGTGAGGCCGACCACGTGCGCCTTCCCGGCGTACGGCGCCAAGCCGGCCATCACCTCGCGCAGCAACGGCGAGGCGTCCTCGACCAGCGAGATGAGCCGCGCGACCGACCGCGCATCCCCCGTCCTGGCCTTCTCGACCAGCTCGGAGACGTTCCCTGTCGACCGTCTGCTGCTCACGCGTGTGACCCCTGCCTCGGATACGGATAGTCCCTGACGTTCTGGTCGCCCATGTCGGACATCTGGGGACCAGAACGTCAGGGACTATCGGAAGAGTTCGCCGACCCTCAGGAAGCCGGCACCTTGACGACCAGGGCGTCGCCCTGCCCACCGCCACCACACAGGGCGGCGACACCGGTGCCGCCACCGCGACGCTGGAGCTCGAGGGCGAGGTGGAGGACGATTCGGGCGCCGGACATGCCGACCGGGTGACCCAGGGCGATGGCGCCACCGTTGACGTTGACCTTCTCGTCGGGGATGCCGAGCTCACGGGCCGAGGCGATGCCGACCGCAGCGAAAGCCTCGTTGAACTCGACGAGATCGAGGTCGTCGACGTTGATGCCCTCCTTCTCCAGCGCCTTCGCCGTCGCCGCGGCGGGCTGCAGCTGCAGGGTGGAGTCGGGGCCGGCAACCTGGCCGTGGGCACCGATCTCGGCGAGCCAGGTCAGGCCGAGCTCCTCGGCCTTGGCCTTGCTCATCACCACCACCGCGCAGGCGCCGTCGGAGATCTGCGAGGACGAGGCGGCCGTGACGGTGCCGTCCTTGCTGAAGGCGGGGCGCAGCCTGCCGAGCGACTCGGCCGTGGTGTCGCCACGCACGCCCTCGTCCTGCGAGACGACGATCGGGTCGCCCTTGCGCTGGGGGATCTCGACCGGCACGACCTCGTCGTCGAACACGCCGTTCTTCCACGCCAGGGCTGCCTTCTGGTGCGACCGGGCGGAGAACTCGTCCTGCTCCTCGCGGGTCAGGTTGGCGCCGGCGGCATTGCACTCCTCAGTGAGGAGGCCCATCGCCTGCTGCGTGGTCTGGTCGTAGAGGGCGTCGTAGGCCATCGAGTCGACGAGGGTCGCGTCGCCGTACTTCGTCCCCTCGCGGGACTTCGGCAGCAGGTGCGGAGCATTCGTCATCGACTCCATGCCGCCGGCCACGACGATGTCGTGCTCGCCGGCGCGGATCAGCTGGTCGGCCATGGCGATCGCGTTGACGCCCGAGAGGCACACCTTGTTGATGGTGATCGAGGGCAGCGACATCGGCAGGCCCGCGGCGATGCCCGCGGTGCGTGCGGGGTTCTGGCCGGCGCCGGCCTGGATGACCTGGCCCATGATCAGGTAGTCGACCTGGTCGCCGGAGACACCGGCCTTCTCCAGCGCGGCCTTGATCGCGACACCGCCGAGCTCGGCAGCCGAGAGGCTCTTGAGACCTCCGAGCAGGCGGCCGATCGGCGTGCGGGCCCCTGCGACGATGACGGATCCACCAGTGTTCGATGACATGGGAGTGCCTCCTGTAGAGCAAATCTGGGTCCTGCTGACAGTACCCAGCAACGGCCACCGCGAGGAGGGGGGACCACGTCACAGTCGTGTACGACCCGTCACACCGCGTTGAGGGTCCGTCCCCGGTGGGCAAGGATGCCCCCATGACCGACTCCGCGCTCGATATCGCCAGCCACCTGTTCACCTGCATCGACCACGTCGGCGTCGCCGTACCCGACCTCGACGCCGCGACCGCGATGTACCGGCAGAAGTTCGGCATGGAGGTCGTCCACGAGGAGACCAACGAGGAGCAGGGCGTCCGCGAGGCCATGGTGGCCGTCGGCGACTCCGGCTCCTGCATCCAGCTGCTCGCGCCCCTCAACGAGGACTCCACCATCGCCAAGTTCATCGGCCGCTCGGGCCCGGGGCTGCAGCAGCTCGCCTACCGCGTCACCGACGTCGAGCAGGTCTCCGCGGTGCTGCGCGACCGCGGGGTTCGACTGTTGTACGACGAGCCCCGCCGCGGCACCGCCGGCTCCCGGATCAACTTCATCCACCCCAAGGACGCAGGTGGCGTGCTCGTCGAGCTGGTGGAACCTGCGGCCGACCCGCACTGAGACAAGCCACACACTCCGCACAGCGTTACCCATCGGTAATATTCCGCGAAGCCCGCCCACAGACCAAGGAGCCCACGTGCAGCAGATCCTCGACGCCATCCTCGCTGGTGACACCAGCGCTGAGGACTACGCCAACCTCGAACTCCCGGAGTCCTACCGGGCCGCGACGGTCCACAAGGACGAGGTCGACATGTTCGAGGGCCTGGCCAGCAAGGACAAGGACCCCCGCAAGTCGCTGCACGTCGAGGACGTGGCGCTCCCGGAGCTCGGCCCGGGCGAGGCGATCGTGGCCGTCATGGCCTCCGCCATCAACTACAACACCGTGTGGACCTCGATCTTCGAGCCGGTCTCCACCTTCGGGTTCCTCGAGCGCTACGGGAAGATGTCGCCGCTGTCCAAGCGCCACGACCTCCCCTACCACGTCGTCGGTTCCGACCTCGCCGGCGTCGTGCTGAAGACGGGTCTGGGCGTGCACTCCTGGAAGCCCGGGGACGAGGTCGTCGCGCACTGCCTCTCGGTCGAGCTGGAGAGCCCCGACGGCCACGACGACACGATGATGGACCCCGAGCAGCGCATCTGGGGCTTCGAGACCAACTTCGGCGGCCTGGCGCACCTGGCCCTGGTCAAGTCCAACCAGCTCATGCCCAAGCCGGACCACCTCACCTGGGAGGAGGCAGCCTCCCCCGGGCTGGTGAACTCCACCGCCTACCGCCAGCTCGTCAGCCGCAACGGCGCCGGCATGAAGCAGGGCGACAACGTGCTGATCTGGGGCGCCAGCGGCGGCCTCGGCGGCTTCGCCACGCAGTACGCCCTCAACGGCGGCGCGACCCCCGTCTGCGTGGTCTCCAACGAGGAGAAGGCCGCCATCGCCCGCAAGATGGGCGCCGAGCTGATCATCAACCGCTCCGAGGCCGGCTACCAGTTCTGGAAGGACGAGAACACCCAGGACCCCAAGGAGTGGCGGCGCTTCGGCAAGGACATCCGCGACCTCACCGGCGGTGAGGACGTCGACATCGTCTTCGAGCACCCCGGCCGCGAGACGTTCGGCGCCTCGGTCTTCGCCGCACGCAAGGGCGGCACCATCGTTACCTGCGCCTCCACCAGCGGCTACATGCACCAGTACGACAACCGCTACCTGTGGATGAACCTCAAGCGCATCATCGGCTCGCACTTCGCCAACTACCGCGAGTCGTGGGAGGCCAACCGCCTCATCGCCAAGGGCATGATCCACCCCACCCTGTCGAAGGCCTACTCCCTCGACGAGGTCGGCCAGGCTGCCCTCGACGTCCACCAGAACGCCCACCAGGGCAAGGTCGGCATCCTCTGCCTGGCCCCGGAGGAGGGGCTCGGCGTACGCAACGAGGAGCTGCGCACCCAGCACCTCGACCAGATCAACGCGTTCCGGGGCGTGTGAACGCTCGGGGCAAATCGGGTGACGGTTCAACCACCTCATCTGTCCCACCACACCCGGCAGCACCTCTACTGGTGCTGCCGGGTGTGACTTTTCAGAGCCCTTCGGCGCGTCGCACGACTCGGACTCGGAAACCCTTTGGCGATGGGTGACACTGACTGGCGTACGTCGGAATTGCCAAGCCGGATTGAGGAAGATTCATGAGCAACCAGGGCCTGTCCATCTTCGATAACGACCCCGAGGACTCCGGGGACGAGCCCACCCAGGTGATCCCTCGGGTCAGCGCTGACCAGTCCAGCGCCGAGCAGTCCTCGAGCCGCACGGAATCCGGCGTCAAGACGGCACCGAGGGGTGCCGAGAAGACACTCCCCCCGCCCCCGGCGGACATCGCCGCTCCGCCGTCACGCCCGGCACCCGCCGAGCGCCCCTACGCTGCGCCGCCGGCCCGCGCGACCACCCAGGTGCCCGACCTTCCCACCGTTCGGCGTGGCGGCTACGACACCTCCGCCGTGGACCGCGTGCTGCGCACCCTCGCCACCGAGAAGGCAGGCCTCGCGGCGAGCCTGACCGACGCGCAGGACCGGCTCAAGGGTCTGCACGCCGAGGTCGAGGCGCTGCGCATCAAGGTCGACGAGAACGAGAACCCCACGTACGCCGGTCTCGGCGGCAAGGCCAGCGAGATGCTGCGCCTCGCCGAGGAGCAGGCCGCTGACGTCCTCGAGGAGGCCAACGCCCAGGCCGCCCAGATCCGTCAGCAGGCCCAGCGCGACGCGGCAGCGGTCAAGGCCGAGGCCGAGGCCGACGCCGAGGACATGCGGCTGGTGCAGACGCGTGAGCTCGAGGAGACCCGCGCCCGGACGATGGCCGACATCGAGGCCCACCGCAACCGCTCCATGGCCGAGGCCGACGACCACCTGGCCTCTGCCAGGCGGGAGGCAGAGCAGCACCGCCTCGCCGCCGAGCAGGAGACCAACGCGCTGCGCACCAGCACCGCACGTGAGGCCGAGCAGGCCCGTGCCGCTGCTGACCGCGAGGTGCAGGAGGCTCGTCGCGAGCTGGCCGTGGAGAAGGAGCGCCTCACGCGTGAGGCTGCCGAGCACCACGACTCCGCCGCAGCCGAGACCCAGCGACTGGTCGCCGAGGCCGAGGAGCGTGCCAACGCCGCCGAGCTTCGCGCCCGCGAGGCCACCGAGGCCGCCAACGCCCACCGGGAGCAGGCCGCCCAGGAGGCCGAGCAGCTGGTCAGCCGTTCGCGCCGCGAGGCCGAGCAGATCGTCAGCGCGGCCAAGAAGCAGGCCGACTCCCTCCGCAACAGCGGCCACGCCGACTCCGAGCGCGAGCTGCAGGCCCTCAAGGCCGAGGTGAGCCGCCTGAGCCGGCGCCGCGACTCGATCACCGCCCAGCTCTCGGCGCTGCGCGACGTCGTGGCCGGTTTCGGCAACGACGACGAGAGCTGACGTGCGAGGTCCCGGCGCCGACGAGCCCGACCAGTCCACCGCGACCGACGTACCGACCGGCCCCGCGCCGGTCGGCACGCCGGACGTGAGGACGCCGGCACCCGACGGGTCCGGGACCCCGTCCCACCGCGACCGCACCACCGACCCTGCGGTCGCCGTCCCCGCGCCGCACGACGGCCGCCGCGTCCGCGGCACCTGGGGACACAACGCCTTCGTCACCGGCTTCCTCCTCGGTGCCGGCGCACTGCTCGCCTACTGGTTCGGCCACCTGATCCTCCAGGCCAGCTCCGTGCTGATCCTGATCGTGGTCTCGCTGTTCATCGCGTTCGGCCTCAACCCGGTCGTGCGCTGGCTGGTCCACCGGGGCATCCGGCGCTCCTACTCGGTGCTGCTCGTCGCCCTCGGGGCGATCGCGGCCCTCGCGCTGTTCGTCCTCGCGATCGCCCCGGTGGTCGCCGACCAGATCACCACCCTGACCGACAACGCGCCGGGCTGGTTCGACCAGCTGCAGAACAACAGCCAGATCCAGAGGTGGGATGCGCAGTACGGCATCATCGAGAAGGCCAAGGACTACGTCACCAGTGGGAGCCTGACCAAGCAGCTGTTCGGTGGCGTCCTCGGAGTGGGGCTCGCGATCCTCGCTGCCCTCGGCAACGCCTTCGTCGTCATCGTGCTGACGCTGTACTTCCTCGCATCGCTCGACAAGGTCAAGCAGGGCCTCTACCGGCTCGCGCCGGCCAGCCGGCGCCCGCGCGTCCAGAGCCTGGGTGACCGGATCCTCGAGGGCATCGGCGGCTACGTCTCCGGCGCCTTCGTGGTCGCGCTCTGCGCCGGGCTCTCGACCATGGTGTTCCTGTTCATCGTCGGTCTGGGCCAGTACGCCGTCGCGCTGGCCGTTGTGGTGGCCATCCTCGACGTCATCCCGATGATCGGGGCCACCCTGGGTGCCGTGGTGGTCAGCGCGATCGCCCTGGCCACCGACGTGCGCACCGGCATCATCTGCATCATCTTCTTCGTGATCTACCAGCAGGTCGAGAACTACTTGATCTACCCGCGCGTGATGTCGAAGTCGGTCGACATCCCCGGAGCCGTGACGGTCATCGCCGCGCTCGTCGGGGCCAGCCTCCTCGGCGTCGTCGGCGCCCTGCTCGCCATTCCCACCGCGGCGGCGATCCTGCTGCTGGTCCGCGAGGTGTTCATCCGCCAGCAGGACACGCGCTGAGCGGTTCCCCTGGTCGATCAGGAGAACCGCCACTTCCACCCACTCACTCTCCCGGCTGCGGCACCGCCCTGTCCTTGTACGCCGCGAGGTTGTGCGCGTTGTAGGCGCTGGTGTCGGCCGTCTCCATGGGGCCGTCCCACTCCCGGGGCAGCGGCGTCGGTACGTCGGGGGCCACGCGTCGCACGATCTCGTCGAGCACCTTCTCGGCGTCGCCCACCCAGAGATGCTTGGCGCCCTCCATGGCCACCACCTCTGCCTGGACCAGCGGCGCGAACCTCTCGACGGCCTCCTTCGGCTGGAGGTAGTCATCGTGCTCGGGCACGAGCGCCGTCACCGGCTTCCCAGACTCCGCCCACCGCTCGAGGTGCGCGGGCTTGCTGTAACGCAGCGGTGGCGAGAGCAGGACGGCGCCCTTCACCGCCGGGTCGAGCCCGTGCATCAGCGCCAGGTCGGTGCCGAAGGACCACCCCACCAGCCAGATGTTCGGGAGATCCTCGAACTCGGCGTACTCGATGGCTGCGGCGACGTCGAACCTCTCCCCCACGCCGTTGTCGAACGCGCCCTCGCTCGTCCCCTGCTCGCTCCAGGTGCCGCGCGTATTGAACCGGAGCACCGCGATGCCCGCCAGCGCAGGCAGCCGGAAGGCGGCCTTGCGGAAGATCTGGCTGTCCATCATCCCGCCGTGGGTGGGCAACGGGTGCAGGCAGACCAAGGTCGCGACCGGATCGCGGTCCTCCGGCAGCGCGAGCTCGGCGACGAGACCGAGCCCGTCGGCGGTGTGCAGGGTCAGCCGTTCGCGCCTGGCCGGCAGCACCGAGTTGGCGCGGATCGCTGGAGACATGACCCCATTGTGCCCAGCGCGGTCTGCCACCCGGACGAGGTGGGTCCCGTCAGGTCACACCGGACCCTCACGCGGACCAGCGCACCGACTCCTCGACCACGTCGGCGAAGGCGTACACGCCGCGCAGGTCGTCCCGGTGGGCCAGCAGGTTGCTCACGCCATGCTTGTGCCGGGTGGCCAGGTCGACCTGGGCCGACTCCTTCGCGGGGCTGGCCAGCTGCTGCTCGATCGCGGTGACGTTGTCCATCATCTTCCTCCATGCCTGTGGGCGAGACATGAGCGTGACAGTCCTACATCACCGGATCATTGACGAACGGTTACCGGGACATGACGGACGAAAGAGGCCTCACCGGCTCAGAAGTCGAAGCCGTCGAACATGTCCCCGATGCCGTCGAACATCCCTCCGATGCCGTCGCCGATGGACCCGATCCCCTCACCCAGGCCCTCGCCGATCGCACCGATGCCGTCACCGAGGCCGTCGAACCCACCACCGAAGAGCATCCCCATGAACATGAGGTCCATCGGGCCGAAGCCACCGAAGTAGCCCGCCGCGTAGGGCTGGTAGGCCCGGCCCCCCTGGAAGTACGGCACCCGCCGGTTGCCGACCATGACCTTGCGGATGTCGGGCTCGGCGCCGGCCCGGACGCGCTCGGCGTCCAGGGCACACGCGGGAACGTCGCGCTGCGCACCACCCGGCGGCGCGTAGGGCACGTCCTCGACCGAGAGTCCGTGGCGCGGGTCGAAGAAGCACGGGGGCCGCCGCGTGGGCAGGGGCAGGCCCGCTACCCGGGCTCGGACACAGGCCATGGCGTACTTGCCGTCCTCGAGGATCTCGGTGACGCCCTTGACGTGCTCGGGCTCGGTGATCCTGTCCGCGGCGCGCTTGGCCGACTCGTAGGCGTCCAGCGCCCGCTGGTAGTCGGCTCGCTCGCCGGCATCAAGCTCACGCCCGGCCATCTCCATGTCGAGCACCTGGAGCTCCTCGCCCAGCGCGGTGACGTCCTCGAAGGCGAACTGGCGCACGGGCGCGAGCTCGGCCTCCTTGCGCTCCAGCGCGCGGCGCTGGTTGGCCTTGACGATCGCGACCACGGCGAACCCCGCGATGGCCAACACGACCAGAAACACCAGAAAACCCATGGGATCAGGTTACTTGGCCCGTCCCAGCGAGACGCGGGAGCTAGCGGTTGCTGTAGTCCCGGAAGCCCCGCTTGGTCTTGCGTCCGAGGTAGCCGGCCGTGACCAGGTGCTCGAGCAGGGGCGCGGGAGCGAAACCTGGTTCGCGGAACTCGAGGTAGAGCTCGCGCTGGATCGCCAGCGACACGTCGTTGCCGACCACGTCGAGCAGCTCGAAGGGCCCCATCGGAAGGGCACATCCCTGCTTCATGGCGGTGTCGATGTCGTCGGCGGTCGCGTAGTGCGCCTCGAGCATCTTGATCGCGTCGTTGAGGTACGGGAAGAGCAGCGCGTTGACGATGAACCCGGCCCGGTCGGCGCACGAGACCGCGACCTTGCCGACCTGCGCGCACAGCGCCCGCGTGGTCTCGGCGACGTCGGCGGACGTGCTCACGGTGCTGACCACCTCGACCAGCTTCATCACCGGGGCCGGGTTGAAGAAGTGCATCCCGACGACGTCCTGCGGGCGCTTGGTCGCCTGCGCACAGGCGATGATCGGCAGCGACGACGTCGTGGTGGCCAGGATCGCGCCAGGCTTGCAGATGTCGTCGAGGTTCTCGAACAGCGTGGTCTTGACCTTCAGGTCCTCGGCGATCGCCTCGACCACGAGGTCGACGTTCGTGAGGTCGTCGAGCGACGTCGACCCGGTCAGCCGACCCAGCACCTCCGCCTTGGTCTCCTCGGTGGCCCGGCCGCGCTGGATCTGCTTGTCGAAGCTCTTGGTGATGGCGGCGACGACGCCGTCCACCTTGTCGGCCGAACGACCGACGTACAGCACGTCGTAGCCGCTCTTCGCGAACACCTCGACGATG